>NZ_CP073766.1:7971827-8341603 GCF_018255755.1 Chitinophaga sp. HK235
AGGTGTTCAGTTTATACGTCACCGTGAGGTGACAGGATTTGCCATGACGGGCAACCGGATCGTCGGTGTTGATACAACAGGCGGCGGCATTGCAGCGGATCATGTGGTACTGGCTGCCGGCGTGTGGAGTACAGCGCTGGCACGGCAGTTTGGGCTTAATATTCCGATGGTGGGTGGCAGAGGGTACTCTGTCACTTTTGAGGACGCGCCTTACAAAGTACGTCGCTCTATTATCCTCAGCGAAGCGCGGGTGGCCATCTCTCCGATGGATGGCAACAAACTGCGCTTTGGTGGCACCATGGAGATCACGCCACTGCATACGCCACCACGTATGCGCAGGGTACAGGGAATCTTTGATTCCGTGAAACGTTATTTGCCTGAATTTGATCTGCCGCTGCCAACAGCAGACAAGGTATGGTATGGTTACCGCCCCTGCAGCGCCGACGGCTTGCCTTATATCGGCAATCTCTCCCGCTATACCAATGTTACCGTGGCCACAGGACACTCTATGCTGGGCATCAGCCTGGGAGCGGCTACCGGCAAACTGGTGACGGAACTGGTAGGGAAAACACCAACATCCATGGATATCAGCCCTTTCCATCCGGAAAGATTCGGCAGGTAATTTTTAATTGTTAAAGAAACAATTATTTTTTGCGGGCAACCGTTCCCGTTATTTCTTAACAATTATTTTATATGCGATCTTTTCTATGCGAATTACTTTTGGCTGGAAATTGATCTCATGGATTTTGATAAGGAAGTGCTTCCGGATGAGTTTTTACTGATAGAGAAATTACGGCAAGGTGATGAACGAGCCTTCCGTGATATCTATGATCACTATTGGGAAAAACAGTACGATATGGCCTGGTATAAATTAGGCAATAGAGAACAGGCGGAAGAAATTACGCAAGAGACTTTTGTGGCCCTGTGGACACGCAGGGAAGACCTCGATCCGGCAAAGCCGGTAGGGGCCTGGTTATATGGGGTCACAAAGAATCTTATCCTGAACACCTATCGCAAACAATTATCTCATCAGAAATATCTGCAACAGGCTCCCCTGCGGGAGATGACCAACAATACTGCAGAACAGCTTTCCTTTAATGAGCTGAATGAAGTAGTACGACAACAGATTGACCAGCTCCCTGATAAATGCAGGGAAGTATTTACCCTGAGCCGTATACAAGGCTTTAATACCCGCCAGATCGCTGAAGCGCTGAACATCTCCCCTAAAACCGTTAACAACCACCTGGTGAAAGCACTCCGTATCATGCGGGGCAACCTGAAAGATTATATTGCCCTACTGATACTACTGTCTCTCCGCAAATAAAAATCTGTTCACATTAATTTAATATACGCCGGCGTAGGTGTTTGTTTCCCCTCGCGGTAAATAGGATTGATAAAAAGCTCACTGCAGCTTTTATACAATTTTATTTTCATGCTGGAAGAGAATCAATTAAACAGACTCATAGAAAAATACCTCGCCGGTGATGCCACCGCCGGTGAGGAAGCCTTACTGGATGAATGGTTTGAACAATGGCATACGCCGGCTCCTGAAGCAGCAGGAACGTATGATCGCGCCTTTCTGCGGGAAAAGATTTTTTCGGCCGTAGATGCCCGGATCAAAACCAGTGGCAGGGTCATTCCCATCAAACGTAACCGTATTATTAAATGGGGAATGGTGGCATCTGTTGTAACCGCTATCGTCGCCGGTGCAGGATGGTGGTATAAGTCAGGAACACAGCCGCGTAAGCAGATCAGCCGGCTGATGGAGCTGCATACCAATAGTGGGCAGCTGTTGAAAGTGGTGCTGACAGACAGTTCTGTAGTATGGCTGAATGCCAGCAGCCAGCTGCAGTATCCTGAAAGGTTTACAGACAACAGAACGGTATACCTGCAGGGCGAAGCCTGGTTTGATATTCATCAGGACCCTTTACATCCTTTTATTATTGAAAGCCATGGTTTCCGTACAAAGGTGCTGGGCACTGCTTTCAGTATCCGTTCCTATGCTGCTACCGGCACCTACAGGGTTACCGTAGCTTCCGGAAAGGTGGCCGTGTTCAAATCTGCAGACAGCTCGCATATTGCTTATCTGACGGCAGACCAGGAGCTGCGTATCAGTGGTCCTGAAGGAACGCCACAGATACGGCAGGTGCATGCACAGATAGCTGCTGCATGGAAAGATGGCAGCCTCAGCTTTGAAAAAGATCCGCTGGCAGAAGTAGTGGTATCGCTGCAAAATCGCTATGGCACTTCGTTTTTAATCAACAGCCCCCGCCTGAAAAATATCGAAATCAGTGGCCGCTTCGACCACAAAGAATCACTGGATGATATCCTGAAAATATTAAGCAAAGTATATGGCCTGCACTTTAAAAAACAGGCCAACGGTACGTTCCTTATTTCCTGATCTCTAAACCCGCAACTATGGCAGAAAGATTTACATAATACACTGTAAAAAAGAAAAAACCGGATGACGCACGCGTACCCGGTTTAAGGTGCGATGCAGATGATACCAGGCCTGAGAAACCGCATCATCCCATCGCTGTCATTAACTAACCCGAAGGATTAACTAATTAACAAGGTAAAAGTATGAATTTTTTCCTGGGGAAACCCTGTGCTTATTTAAAATGGGTTATGCGTATCTCCTTTTATGTAATGGTATTTTCTATTACGATCACCAACCTGATGGCCAGTGTCCGTACCAAAGGACAAGCTGTGGAGCGGATACGTGTGTCGGTGGATATTTCCGGACAACCGCTTCGCACAGCACTGGAACAGCTGTCTGTCCGGTCTGGCGTCAGGATTTATTTTAATGATGAAAAGGTAGACAAACAAAAGCAGGTAAGCATACATGCTGAAGATGCTCTCCTGATGGATGTTTTAGGTAAACTCCTGACACCGGCAGGTATGGTGGCGCAGGTGTATGGTGATAACAAAATTACCGTCATCCCCCTGAAAGCTTTACCACCACCGGTTTCCGGTACTGTCATTGATAAGTCCAATGGCATGCCCCTGCCGGGAGTAGGTATCCGTATCAAAGGCCACAACAACGGCGTGATCACCGATGGCAACGGACATTTCAATATCAGTATCCCGGAAGAAGGAGCGGTGCTGATCATCTCCTATATCGGTTATCAGCAACAGGAGCTGAAAGTAGGCCCTGGTACTACCACCCTGCAAATAGCCCTCAAACCCGGCCGTACCCAGCTCAACGAAGTACAGGTACAGGCCCGCCGTAAAACCAATACGGAAGCGGCTATACTCTCTGAACGTAAAGCTTCTGCTATCGTGCAGGATGCTATCTCTGCGGCCAATATTGAAAAAACGGCCAGTATCACTACTACCCAGGCATTACAACGGGTGTCTGGTGTAACCATCACAGACGATAAATACGTGGCGATCCGCGGTCTGGGAGACCGGAGTGTGATAGGACAGCTGAACGGTATCCGCCTGGCCTCTTCAGACCCCGACCGCAGCGCTATCCCGCTGGACCTGGTGCCTGCCGGGCTGCTGGACAACATCACCATCTATAAAACCTATACGCCCGACAAACCTGCTGACGCGGCCGCCGGTATCATAGAACTGAAAACGCGCTCTGTGCCTGATTCAGCTGTCTTCAACATCACTGCGCAAGCAGGATTCAACTCCAACATCGGCATCGGTGGAAAAGTGAATTCCTTCTACAACAGCGATCCCGGCTTCTTAGGGCAGAAAGTAAAACGTGCCGGCTTGCCGGAAGATTTTATCGCGCTGGGCAGACAATACCCCGGCGGCTATACGCAGTTGCAGTCCATGATCGCACACGGCGGCAACGACCCGCAGATAAAGCAGGAAACAGATCGCATCAACGGTATCATGCATCAGTTTGATCCGGTGCTCACCACCCGTTATGCGCCCGCCAAAATGAACCAGATTTATTCCGCTACCTATGGTAATAGTTTTAACGTGTTCCGCAAACATAAGCTGGGCGTGATCGCAGGTGTCAACTATTATCAGCGGGCTACCGATATTCATGGAGGCGACCTCACACAATGGAGCATCTATCAGGGTGTGCTTACGGGCAACAATCAGGTGGGCAGTTCCCGTGTGATTCCTAACTATATTACGCCTAATAACATTAACCTGGGCAAGTATATTTCCTACAAGGAAAATACCGGCACCTCCACACTCAACTATGGATTTCTGGGTGGACTCACTTACCGCTTCAATACGCGCAATGAAATCAGCGTGCAGTATATGGGCAGCCGTGGCGCGGAAGTACAGGCCTCTAACCTGTACGGTGCATACGAATACACCGGCTTACCGGGAGAGGTGTCCAACGTTGTATATTCCCTGAAGCGCAGCTATCGTACCCTGAATACCTTTAACCTGCAGGGGGAACATAAGCTCACCGCCGGGGAATATGCGCCCAGGTTGAGTTACAACATAGCCACTTCCACTTCCAGCCAGGAAGATCCTGACTACCGCTTTGTGAACCTCGCTGCTTATCGTCCTGTTAAGGGTGGCGCAGTACCGGTGAATGGCAGTCTGCCAAATGGTAGTGGCGGTTTTACCGGAACACCGATGTATTACTCCCTGGTATCAGGCTATGTAAACGGTTATGGTCCTTACGGCATTATTCAGGCCGATCCCAACGGACGCCGTTACCGCAGCCTGAGCGAAACCAATTACAACTACAAAGCTGATCTTACGGTGCCTTTCCGCCTGCTGGGCCGCCGTCAGGAAGCTAAAGGTGGTGTCAACTATCTGCACCGCGACCGGACCTTCGGTGAAAACGTATTATCACTGCCCGGTTCCAATTTCTCTTCTACCGGCAACCAGGCGCTGTATACCGTACATGGTAACCTCGACCATCTCGTGGGTTATGATCAGATCGGCATCAAAGTTCCTATGGGCGCTATCGGAGAAGGACAGCCTGCTGTAGGTGGTTTCCTGTATAACGCACAGAAATCACCCAACAACTACAAAGGCTTTTATGAAACACGTGCTTTCTACGGTATGCTCGACCTGCATCTACTCGACAACCTGCGACTCACTGGTGGCGCACGTTTTGAGCTGACTAACATACAGGCTGCTGTAGATACGGCCGGTGTATTCCTGGACCCTTCCCTGACTGCACCCAACAAAGACGGACAGGCCGTAAAGATGATACTGACAGAACCTAACTCGGTTTATAAAACAGATTACAAGCCCTATTATTCCCTGAACCTGACCTACACCCTGCAGCAGAACATGAACTTCCGTCTGGGCTACAGCACTACGCTGGCAAGGCCGGAACTGCGTGAGATCACCAACGTGTTTGAGTTTGATCCGTTCCAGTTTGCCCTGGTAGTAGGCAATCCCAAACTGAAGAACCAGTCTGTCACTAACTACGACTTCCGCTGGGAATGGTTCCCTGCTGCAGGTGAGGTGATCGCAGCTTCAGCTTTCTACAAACAGATCGATCATCAGCTTACAAAAGTTTATTCCGTTAACTCAGTAGGTCTGGATGCCCGTTTCCCTGAATTCCCGGCTATCCGCTTCGAAAACGATCCTAACCGCGGACGTGTATACGGTGTGGAACTGGAAGTGGTGAAAAACCTGGGCAGATGGTGGCGCCCGCTGCGTTATTTCTTCCTGGGCTCCAACCTGCTGCTGGCACAGAGTGAAATCAAAAAATCACCCGAACGGCTAAACGATTCGAGGATCATCGACCGGCGCTCACCTTCCAACAGTCCGCTGTTTGAACAGGCTCCCTATTCCGTCAATGTTTATCTCAACTATAGCAATCCTGTTACCCGTACAGACCTGACGCTGACTTTCAATGAAGTGGGAGAGCGGCTGATACAGATCAACCTGACCGGAGAGCCTGACCTCTACAGCAGGCCGGCACCGGTACTGGACTTCGTATTCAGCCAGTATCTCACCAAAAGATTACAGCTGAAAGGATATGCCAAAAACCTGTTTAATCCCGCCTGGCAAGAGGTATATGCTAACCCGGGAACAGGCGGCAAATACTATGGTAATACGTATATCCGCCGCAGTTACTACAGAGGCAGCGAATTTATGCTCGGCCTCAATTACAACATTTTTTAGGCACTGACCGCAAATACTTGATCATGCAAGCTGTAAAATATTGTTTAGCCATCCTGTTGCTTTCCGGGCTGTGGGCCTGCCAGAAAAGTAAACCGGACTTTTTGTTCGAAGAACAGCCACAGCTGCCGCCACTCACTTCCTCTACCGTGAGGATTATGAATATGGGTCGTAAGGCAACTGAACTGTTAATTAATGATACACTACTCACCAGCCGTATTTCGCCCAATATCGAAGGTCTTTACCTGGATGCGCAAACCCGTGCCACCCTTTACTTTCCGAGTGGGCGGCTGGGATCCTCCTATACCATCCCGCAACGTTTTATCCGCCAGGATGGAACCGCACATATCAAAATTGCCAGTATGATCTATGGGTCGAAAGACCTGGTATATCCAAAGGATTTTGATATCCGGGAAGATGTTAACAATCCTACCGATTACTATAACGTGTTGTTCGGGGCTCATAATTCCAGCGAAGTGTCGTTGGTTGATTCCGTGTTTGCTGTGCCGCGTAAGATCTCTCCCCCGGCTAATCCGGAGCATTTCCGTATCCGGCTGCTCAACCTGAGTTCTGCCCCGGACATGGCTGCCCTGGAAGGTAATATGAGCCTGGTGCTGGCGGATGGTACAAAAATAAATCCAGCCACTACGAGCGTAGCTCCCGGTAAATACTCCGATTATATTGAACTGCCTTACGGTACCTATCAGTTTAAGGTGATAACAGATGATGGCCGGATCATACCCGGAGTACCCGTGAATAGTGAGGAGCAGCTGAAAACGGTAAACGCCGCTACCGGTACTCTCGTCACCGGTTCGAATCCGGTGGTGGATAAATGGATAACGTATGCGCCTATACGTACTTTCCAGCCAGGCGGTGTCTATACCATCATGGTATGTGCCAACTACGTTTTTGATTATTATCAGGCCGGTAGTAATATGACTACCCCGATTGCACTTAACAGCTTCAGAATTGTCACTGATGTGAATGAGTCGCAGAATATCACCTATGGCCGTATACAGGCGGTGAATGCGATGCCCAATACAGGCGTTTCCGTTAGTGTGGATAATATGCCGTTAAATGAAGGCTCTCTGGCTTTCGGTAAATCATCTCCCTATAAAACACTCATCACGGGTACACATATTGTTACCATAAAAGATGCCGCCGGCAACAAACTGGCAGAACAGCAGCTTTCCATAAGTGGCAGCACCAATTACAGCGCCTGGTTATATCCTGATGCTGGTGGAAAGCCGGTATTAAAACTGATCGCCAATAATCTCAGCGGCAGCTTCTACTTTAATTCCGGTGGCAAAGGAGATGATGGCAGCAACAATCAGTATGCGGTAACCATGCCTTACTGGGTACGTTTCCTGAACCTGTCTACAGATGTGCCGGAGGTTACTTTTACAGAAGCCAACGGCGACCTGCTGAAGGGATACCTTACTTTCAATGCCACTGCCAGCCAGCATCTCCGGCAGGGACAAGTAGTTGTCGAACAACCTTATGTGCTTTTTAGTCCGGTCCTGGGGCTGAACAAACTGATGGTATATGCTTCGCAGCCAGGTGTGCTGCCGGGCGACTGGATCAGGGAGATCCCTGTTTTGAATGGCAGTGATTTTATCGCCAAACCGGATATATACAAGGGCATGCTACCAGGCTATGAAACTGGCTTTTATACCGTAGCACTCACGGGCAGCCTGCATCCCAAAAATCCGGGCGACGCACCTGCCAGACTGATTATCATCAAGCATAACCAATAATCATCATCATGAAGAGAATATACAAGTTATGGGCATGGATGGCAGCAGGATGTATGCTGATGACTGCCTGCCGTAAATCGGATTTTCCGGAAGTCAGTTCCCCTGCCTATCTCCGGGTGTTCAACTGTTTAACCTACAATGTTACCATCGGAAATAAAGATGCACCGCAGCCTTTCCTGACTATGTTGGTAGACCCGCAGCTGGACGCTGCCGGCGTGCCGGTGAATGCAGCCCTTACTTTTGACTTCCTGGATACCAGAGGCCCTCTTGCCAGGCCTTATCCGGATGCCGGTAACACTTCTCTATGGCAGAAGGAGTTTCCGGGAACAGCCAAAATACCAGTGGGGCCTATTGTGAATGGATATGATCTGTCAGGCTATGGCATGATCACTGCAGGCCAGCACCGGTTTATGTTTGTCACCCGTCCGCGCAGCACCGATCCGTTTTATTCCCTGCCGGCCAGTGCCCGTAACAAGGTGCTGGTAGATACTACTGTATCACTCACGGAAGGAGAAATATACACCATGAACATCCTGGAAAAGTCTGTATACAACAGAAAGGTAGGCGTTTACCTGCGTCAGGAACAGTTCACCAAAATGCCACTTTCCGACTCGCTGGTATACATCAATTATTACAACCTGAGCTCAGAAGGATATGCCCAGACATTTGTGTTTGATGGAACTGCTATCAACAAATGTGTAAGGGACACCATGAATGTGTTTTATACACTGTACGGCACAGACAGAATGCAGATGAAAGGCTTTGCCAATGTGTTTGCGGCTAAAATGGTTCGTTCGCAGGAAACTGGTGTACATCCTTACAGCAGTTTCCCGCTGTTTCCTGATCCGGCTTCCAGCCATATTTATGCCGGCACATCCGGCCAGTTTTTTAATATCGTGCTGCCTGGAAACCCACCTGAATATCAATTTGGTAATGGTGCCGAAAGTTATGGTACTTACACGTCTTTTGCGTGCGGACCTGAAGCGCCGGCAGCTGTCAATAATCTGGTCAGTGATCCCCGCACCGGCATGGTGATATCGGTATATTCCGGAGTATACAATCCACGCTCTTTTGCAACGGTCAATACCGTGGAATATATCAATGGTAATCTGTACATCACCACGCTGCAACGCCGTTATGATCCACCTGTTTACAAGTAAAATGACCGGTAAAAAAGAATAATTATGAAACGATATTTTCATTTGTTACTGTTATTCCTAATGGCTGTGGCCTGTAATAAAACAGACCTGGCCGTATCGGAAGAACGTATTTCAGACGTACGCGCTATCGGTGATTTTATCCGTAATAACTATGATCTGAGCCTGCTGTCGGCAGCCCTGCAACAAACCGGCCTGATTGATAGTCTCAACGCCGGCGGACCTTTAACCGTATGGGCTCCCGATAATGCCGCTTTTAAAGCATTGGGTGTTACCAAACCCGGCGACTTCAGCAAAATGAATCAGGACAGTCTACGGGCATCTCTTAGAAATCTGATACAGACAGAACGTTTATACGTTTCCGATATACCTTCTCAGATGGATAACAAGTATACGACTATGGGTGGCGGTCCGCTTTATATCTCCATCTCGGCGTTCGGTAACAATGCCGATAATTTCCGGGCTACGGTAAACGGCTGTTATGTGTATGAGGCCCCCAAACGTAATCTCTCCCTGCGAAATGGGGTATTACATCTGCTGAAAGGAGTGCCTAAATATTTCCCGCAAACAGCACAGGATTTTCTGGCCGCAGATACCAGCCTGTCTCTTTTTGTGACGCTGATGAAAAAATCCGGTCAATGGGATGCTTTAAAAAACGAAGGACCTTATACGGTATATGCACCGCAGAATAACGTTTTCCTGCAATACGGCCTTACAGCAGACAGCATCAGCCGGCTGGATGTTAAACGTTACAAACCGGTTGCTTTTTCTATATATACGCTGGGCCTGCAGCCGCATCACATCTTTGCCGGTGATATAGACATACTGGGCGCCTACAACAGTCGTATCCTGCTGGATGGATACGGTATTTCTCCCAGTGGCAGTATCAATATATGGGCTCCCAATGGTAACTCCAACTACCATAGCCCTGGTGCTATCGGTTATGCCGGAGGAATGAAAGGACAGGACAATCTCACCAGCAATGCGGTAGTGTTCCGGTTGAACAATATCATGTTGTATCCTGATTCTCTTTTAATCAAATAAAATAAACAAGATGAAATTTTTCATATATACGATGACGTTATTTATGCTGTTTTTTTCAGCCTGCCGGCTGAAAGACGCGCAGGTAACGCCGGTAGGAGAACCACTACCGTATAACGGTCCATCGCAGACGGTAAAGCAGCTACTCGACGGCTCCGGTTTTACCATCTATAAAGCCATCTGGAAAAAGGTGAATATGGACTCGGTCATCTCCGCGAACGGGTTACAGGCATATACGCTGCTCGTTCCTGCTGATGAAGCATTTACCAAAGCAGGTGTGACCCTGGCCGCTGTAAACACTATGCCGGTGGCAGACCTGGACTCCCTGCTGTTTTATCATGTGGTGGATACCTGGCTGTCGGGCGACCAACTGAAAACACTGACTGGCAGTAATGCCATGCGTAGCCTGCTCACCAGAGGTGATCTGCCCAATTATAGCGACCGGTTTCCGTATTACTATTATCAGTACCTGGGCCTGCATGATGGCAAACTGGTGATCAATGGTAAACCGCATCCCCTGAAAACCCTGGAAGGCACCAACGGCACCCTCTATGTGCTGGACGAGTTGCTGAAAAAACCGGAGCAGGACATGATCGATTACCTGAAAAATAATCCGGACTTCTCCATGCTGATGGAAGCCTGCCGTATCAACGATAGTATCTATCAGCTGAACTGGGGTAGTCAGGGTTTTACCAAATTGCTCAGTACTGATGCCAACAGCAAACAGTTCACATTTTTTGCACCTACCAACCATGCTTTTCAACAGGCAGGGTTTAATACAGTAGATGACCTGCGCCAACGAGCGCTGCGCTGGGAGGTAGGGTACCAGCATTATGATGAGAATGGGTATTATGTAACACCCTACACCTCGCTGGACTCCATGTTTCTGTCCAATCACCTGGATTACAGCGGTGCCACACAGGCGGAATATCCTATGCAGCTGTTTTCCAATGACCTGATGGACAACCCGGCGCTTGCCAACTATCTGATCAAAGCGGGTTCCCTTTACCATCCACCTTCGCAGTATATCCGTTTGGTATTTACCCACTCGGCAGCCGGTATTATGGTAAGACAGCTAAACTCCCCGTCACCGGCAGTGCCCCTGGCTACTACAGATCTGCTGTTCCGTAACGGGGTTATACATGTGATCAATGACGGAATGTTAATGCCGTAAGGTTTCACCCAAATATCCAACAACATGAAAAGAAATCTATTGCTGGCATCCCTGCTGTTGTTTTTTTCCTGTAAGAAAGACGATAACCAGCCTGCGGCAAACAACAGGAATAACAATCTTGCATATGTTATCGCTGATAATAAATTTAATTTTTCCTTTTTTAATACAGCCCTTACCGTTACGAACTTTGGTAATAATTTTTTTGAAAAAGGGCCTTATACGGTATTGATCCCTGATAACAATGCTTTTCAGCAATCAGGCTACAGCACAGAAAAAGATGTAGCCGTAGAGAAAGGAGCAGTGTTGAACAACATGGTGAAGTACCACACACTGAATGGTATCTGGCAACTGGATAAACTGCCTTTCCGCTTTAACCAGCCTATTACCACCGTTTCCGGTGGACAGCTGTTTGTAACGCACTGGGTAAAGGATCAGGACACCATCATCACTATCAACGGTACCCGTGTGACAGCCCTGAATATGCCGGCCAGCAATGGTTTGATACAGGTAATCAATACCGTATTAAATCCGCTGGTACAGGACAAACTGAGCGATGCGATCGCGGCAGAGCCAACACTGACCTATTTTAATGTGGCGTTGCAGCAGGCAGGCATGAAAGATCTGCTGAGAGGAGAGGGGCCTTATACCATCTTCGCTCCGAACAATAATGCGTTTATCGCTGCTGGTTTCCCTACGACAGATAGTGTGGCCAATACCGACCCGGCTGTACTGAAAGCGCTGCTGCAGTTTCATATCCTCGCCATCCGCCGCTTTGTATATGATTATGCATTAAGTACCGACGCCTCTGGTCAAAGCCAGCAAACCATGTTGAATAACAGTAATACCACTGTTAATCTCATTAACAACGGCGATAATGGTATAACCATTCGGGGCTCCGGCAATACGCAGCCATGCCAGCTGTTGAAATCCAATGTGCTGACCAACAACGGGGTACTGCATATTATTGATAATGTATTGATGGAAAACTTCTAAAAGATCCGATCATGAAGAAATTTTATATACTCTGTTGCCTTTTGTGTGCGCTGTTTGGCATACAACTGAAGGCACAGGAAACCAGCGGCCGTTTGGACGGTCGTGTGGTAGACAGCAAAGGGCAGCCGGTGCCAGGGGTAACGGTAGTGGCTATACATACACCTACCGGCACCCGCTATGGAACAATTGCCGGTAATGATGGCCGTTATCATCTGGCAGGTTTGCGCGTAGGTGGTCCCTATAGTGTACTGGCTTCCATGATGGGCATGGGCACGCAGAAAAAGGAAGGACTGATGGTGCGTTTGGGAGAACCACTGCAGCTGGCCATGGTGCTGGAAGATAGCAAACAACAACTGTCTGAGGTAGTGGTGAAAGGTAACAAGGGAGTACCGGCCAATACCTATGGTGCCGGCCAGAACATCAGCGGTGCACAGCTCCGTAACATGCCTACTGTCAACAGAAGCATACAGGACATGACCAGGCTGGTGCCGCAGGCTTCGAAGGATAACGCTTTCGGGGGTACGAATTTCCGCTACAACAACGTAACGCTGGATGGCGCCATCAACAACGACGCCATCGGCTTTAGCCCTTCCACCGGCGGTATCACCGGTACTTCCGGTATGCCCGGTGCCAGCACGCATACTAACCCGGTGTCCATGGATGCCATTGAAGACATGCAAGTATATCTGGCTCCCTTCGATGTGAAGATCGGTAACTTCACCGGTGGTAGTATCAACGCAGTAACCCGCAGCGGTACCAACACTTTCACCGGCTCCGTTTATGCGTTCGGCAGAAATGCCTCACTCATCGGAAAAGATAAAGCCGGTACGCTGGGCCGCATGAACAGCGACTTCTACGATTATCAGTCCGGTATCCGCCTGGGATTTCCGATCATAAAAGACAAGCTGTTTTTCTTCACCAATGAAGAAATCACCGGTCGCCGCGACCCCACGCAGCTGATGGCCGGTCAGGCAGAAACAGCTCAGATCCTGAGCGTAAAAGATGAACAGGATATCCGTAATGCCACTGCCGACCGCTATGGTAAGGCTTTTGATCCGGGCACCGGTGGTGTCTTCAACGCTACCAGCCAGTCACAGAAGTTCTTTAACCGCCTCGACTGGAATATCAATGAAAAACATCAGCTGTCTGTGCGTAACAATACCATCCTGTCCAATGCTGTCATCATGGACCGCGACCAGCAGGATTTTCGTTTCACCAGCATGGCCTACAAACAAACCAACAACCAGACCTCTACCGTGGCAGAGCTGAAAACCCGCTTCAACACAAAACTGGCCAACAGCCTGATTGTAGGTTATACCGTCGTGAACGACAAACGTGATCCGCAGTCAGATCCAAACCTGCCACAGGTGCAGATCATGGGCCGTACACCCGGTACCACCATTTACCTGGGCACCGACAGGGAAGCCGCTATCTTTAATCTGCAGCAACGTACCTGGGAGATCACCGATAACGTTACGCTGTACAAAGGAAAACATACGTTTCTCTTTGGTACGCATAATGAGTTGTATCATATCAACTACGGATTTGTAAACAGCTGGAATGGCCGTGTAGACTACCTCAGCATTGATGACTACCTGCATAACAATCCATGGAGAGTACGTGGCAGCTACAACTATACAGATAACAGCCGCGAATATATCCAGTCTCACCCGCAGTCTTTTAATGTAGATATGTTCAGTGTATATGCTCAGGATGAGATACAGCTGACAGACCGCCTGAAGATCACGCCGGGTATCCGTGCCGACTATACGTTGTTGCCCGAAAAACCACTGCTCAGCGATAAAACCCGCAACGCCTTACAGGACGGCTATTTCGGTAATACCTACTATTATACGCCATTAAACCAGATCCGGAACAACTACCTCAATCAGGTACAACTGTCACCCCGCCTGGGTTTCCGCTACGACTGGATGGGTAATCAGCGTCTTATCCTGAGAGGAGGTGTAGGTATGTTTACCGGCCGTATCCCGCTGGCATGGCTGGCCTACGCTTATTACAACAACGGCGATACCTATGGCGCATTCGACCAGAAAGCAGACCAGCAGGCATTTGTAACAGGCACCGACCCGCTGAAACCTTCTGGTAACGGTATCGGTGGTTTCATCGGCCAGAATGGCGCTATTATCAATAACCGTAATTCCGGTAAAACACAGGTGGATGTAGTTGATAACAATTTTGTGATGCCTAAGGTGTTGCGTGCCAGCCTCGCACTGGACTATACTACTAAAACAGGATATAAGTTCACCCTGGAAGGAATGTATACCAAAAGCCTGAAAGATGTGGTATTCCGCCAGGTGAACATTAAAGATGATCCCCGTTATTATGGTTATGACGAAGGGCTGCAACAGCCGGTGTACCGCGGCAATATTGATCCCCGCTTTGCCAATGCCTATGAGTTAGGCAATACCACCAAAGGCTACCGCTACAACATCAGCGGAAGTGTGAACCGTCGTTTTGATAATGGCCTGAATGCCGGTGTGTCCTATACTTTCGGAGAATCAAAGGATGTTTCCAATGGTATCCGTAACTCGATGGAAAGCAACTGGCAGCTCAATCAGTCGCTGCAGCCCAACAATCCCAACCTGGCTTACTCCAACTTCGACATCCGTCACCGCTTTGTAGTGCATGTTGACTACCGCAGGGCCTGGAGCGAAAAATGGGTCAGCAGTGCATCGCTGTTTTTCAGTGCGCAGTCCGGTTCTCCTTTTACCTATGGCATTGTTAACAACAGCATCCAGGGCCTGCCACAACAAGTAAGCCTGGTATATATTCCGCAGGCAGATGAAGCCATTCGTTATTTTCAGGATTATACAGATGCTGCCGGTGCCAACATTACCGCCGCAGCCCAGGCAGAAGCCTTCAACCGGTTTGTGGATGGCAATGCCTATCTGCGCAGCCGCAGAGGTGCTTTCACGGAACGTAATATGGGGCGCACTCCCTGGAATAACCAGGCAGATTTTCATTTTGCGCAGGAATATCATTTCTCCGGAAAACCTGGCAGCAGTTATCTCACATTTACCCTCGATATCATGAATATCACCAACCTGCTGAACAAGGAATGGGGACGTTCTTATTTTTCTCCTAACACCTTCAACTCCACAGCGAGTGTAGGTCTGACACCTTTTTATCCCGGCCGTCAGAGCAAGGAGAATTACCCGGTATATATGTTTGCCGACCCGGGAAAACCTTATGCGGTCGACTTCTTCAACTCCCGCTATCAGATGCAGCTGGGGATGAGATATTCATTTTAAGGTCAACAAGTAAAAAACAATCTGATGAAACGATTTTTATTTTTTGTGATATATGCGTTGGCGTTATCGACTGTTGCCTGCAGAAAAGAACAGAAGACAGCGATGGTGCAGCTGTCTGTTACGGACTTTCTGCCCAGCAGTGGTAATCCGGGAACTGTAGTGGCAGTACGGGGTACAGGCTTTAGCGGTAATGTGGCAGACAATAACGTATCTTTTAACGGCACAGCGGCCCGCGTAATGAGTGCCAATGATACCATGCTGATTGTGCAGGCCCCAGAAAAAGGCAGTACCGGTGCTATTTCCGTTACCATCGGAGATCGTACGGTAAAAGGTGGTACCTATACTTACCAGGCACTTAGTATCCACCGTATCTCACCCGCCAATGGGCCGGAAGGTACCAACGTTTATATTTCCGGTGCAGGTTTCACCGGTACAGATGGCCCAGCATCGGTGACGATCAACGGTCATCCTGCTATTGTATCCAACTCAAACGATACTTTGCTGGTAGCCATCATACCGGCTAATGCCGGTGGTGGCCCCATTGAAATATCCGTCAACGGGGAACACGCCAAAGGCCCCGTTTTCAACTTCCAGGCCATTTCCGCTATTAAACCTGTCAGGGGTGGTGCTGGTACCAAAGTGACCATCACCGGTACAGGTTTCAGCACAGATGTTACCGGCAACCTGGTGGCTTTCAACGGGCAACAGGCCATGGTAGAAAGCGCCACAGCTACCACCATGGTAGTAACGGTGCCGGATAATGTAAAAACAGGTCCGGTATCTCTCACCGTCAACGGACAAAAAACTGCTGGTCCGGTATTCACGCAGGTGCCTCCGCCATCTATCACTACGATCGCACCGCTGAGCGGCCCTGTGGGCAGTGTCATCACCATCACCGGTGAAAACTTCAGTGAGCTGATGGAGGAAGACACGGTTACTATCAATGGAAAAGCAGTCACTATCTTAGATGCCAGCGCAAGGCAGCTGGTACTGAATGTGCCAGCCGGTACCACTACAGGGCCGCTGAAGATAGTCGTGAATGGTCAGCAGGTTAACGGTCCCGCCTATACGGTGCAGGCATTGGGTATTATCAGACTGGTGCCGGACAACGGACTGGCAGGCTCCATTATCACCGTTAAAGGTACCGGCTTTGATCCTACACCTGCCAATAACAGGGTAACCTTAAATGGTATGAGCATTACTGTTAGCGCCGCTACGGATAGTACACTCACGGTAACCATGCCAACAGGAATCTCTACCGGCAACCTGAATGTATCTACCGGCAGTCTCGCTGCTACAGGCCCTGTTTTCCGCAGAGCAGGTGTCAGCACTTATTATGCCGGACCGGTAGCGAAAGGACAGCCCCATGGCCTGGTAATTGACAGTAAAGGCAACGTCTTCGTTGGTGAGGTCAACAAGATCAGTAAAATAGCCCCGGATGGTACTGTTACCGATTTTGCAGGTAGTGCTACCAGCGGCAACCAGGATGGCACGGGAACGGCTGCACGCTTCTTTAATATCTATGGTCTGGTAATGGACGCACAGGACAATATCTACGTGGCAGATGCCTTTAACAACAGCGTTCGTAAAGTGACACCGGATGGTAAGGTAACAACGCTCATGTCCGGATTGAATGATTCACCCCGTTATATTACCATAGATCCGGCTGGTAATCTCTACATAGGCACTGAATATAATGGTATTCACATGATCTCACAGGGAGGCGCACAGATCAAACAGGTATCCAGGGCCACGGTTTCCGCTCCTTTTGTTTATCTGAACGGTTATCTGTATTGGTCGAATGGTGATGCGAACGTAGTACAACGCGCCAACGTATCGATGGGTATGTTTTCTGTTGTGGCGGGTGCATTTTTCCAGGATGGTTATGTGGATGGCGGCCTGGGTACAGGAAGGCTGAGCGGACCAGGTACTATGATCTATGACCTGCATACAGGGCTCATTTATCTGGTAGACGGCTCTAACTACTCCATCAGGGCTGTATCACCAGTAGATGGTACTATCAGCACCATTACAGGAGCTGCCGGCAGTTATGAGTCTTACCGTTATGGTAACAAAAACGGTACCCTGCAGGAAGCGCTGATCACACCTTCGCAGAATTCGGCCATGGCTTTAGACAAAGATGGAAATATCTATGTACTTGAACAAAACCTTGGCCTAATCAGAAAAATCACATTAAAATAGTCATCTATAAACCCAACATCCAACATAGCCCAGGACTTCAGTCCTGGGTTATTTTTTGATATAATCATTCATCATTATTGGCAGCAGCCAGTCCCGGAGTTTTGCCAATTCCTCATTTTGCCGGAGATGGTTGACAATCTGCGCCACTAAAGGATCCACTATCGCATTAAATCTTCGTATATCCCTCAGCGGTGGCATCGTTATTTGCAGTGCCCTGATTTTATCCTGGGATAGATTTTCTCTTGCGGAGCCGGAACGGAGCCCGGTGAGATACGGATACATAGCTTCCAGGGCAAATTTCAGATAGTAGGTATACCGCGGGTCCTGAGGCAGAATAGCACAAACGGCCTGATTAGTACAGGCCGGAATCCGCAACAGGCTTGTTTTACCGGCGGTAGTGCCATACATGGCCACCAGCAACGTATTCTCCGGAAACATACGGGCGCTCGAATTGTCAAGACCTGCTTCCGTGATGTAGTTGGTAGTGGTGGCGATATAAGGATGATTGAGTTCCCCGCTGTTGATCCAGGGAATATCCCCGTTTTCATAATATGTTTTTTGAGAAGATCGTGGAGTGCCTCCTGACCCGGTATGAGCAATAGCGCCCAGCTGCTGTACATGCCAGTCTTCGGGTAGTAAGGAGTCGGGAAAAATATATTGACCGAACCAATAATGGTAACAGATTTTTGCAAGAGCTTCCAGTTCGGTATTGATCCTGATGTTTAATTCTATTTTATCATCCAGTGCAGATAATACAGACACAATTTGTTCCTGTTGGGCCATAGTGGGTATGGTCACAGAGAGATTGCCCAGTGTATCCTGGTTGACATTGGAGATGTTGGTTTGCAGCGCGCTGTCAGCAAGCAGTTTCCGGTACTGCGGACTTCTCAGCAGATACAACAGGTAATGTGGATGACATTTTTGAGCATGAGGCCTGAAGCGGATAATAAAACCACTAAACAAAGTATCTGCCGCTGGCTGATGCACCATGGCCACCATACCAGCGCCGGTTTTGGTAAGTGATGACCGGGTGAACAATAAATCACCCTGTTCTACCAGGTAGTTGGGGTAATGTGATGGAAGTGCTTGTGGCATCAGCTCATCCAGCATGGTAGTGGAAACATACCGGCCTTTGAACAGGTCTTTCACCGTAATGATTTTCAGACCAGGCCCATAACTCTCTTTACCGAAACTGATGCCATTTCTGAAAGTGCCTAGTGTACACAGTTTTACCTTATTCATGTTTGAGTGCTTCCAGCTGTTGATGGATTTGTTTCTCCAGGCAGGAGGCTGTGGCAAACAACTCTTCCAGCGTTTGGGCATGTTGTTGCAGTGTAGTATGGAAAAGTTCCGGTGTCATCTGCTGTTGATCTGTCTTCATCTCAAAATACTGGCCTGGGTTGAGGGAATAGTTACTGGTTTCAATATCATCATAAGACACCACTACAGATAAGCCTTCCACCGGCAGTCGTTGATTAAATGCGCTGATGATCTCTGCCTCCTCTTTGGCTGATAGTACAGTACGCAGGTTTTTTCCTTCGCGGATGATGTTACCTGATTTGGAAGCATCCATCAGTACAATATTCTTCTGATGATGGTTCTTCTCCACAAAAAGAACAGAAACATGTGTGCCGGTAGTGGCAAACAGATTGCCCGGCATTGATAATACGCCCCGCAGCAGCTTTTCTTTTATCAGCCGTTCCCGGATTTTTTTCTCCAGACCGCTTTGGCTGGAAGTAAAACCGGTAGGCACAACAATAGCAGCTTTCCCTTGTGGAGCAAGGGAGTGCAGGATATGTTGGATAAATAGCAGGTAGATGGCCATTTTGTCTTTGCTCTTGCCGGGAATTTTGGGAATACCGGCGAAGAAGCGTTCCTTGTTTTCGGATGTATCCAGCTCCTGCCGGTAATCGCTGAAGTCGAGTTTAAATGGAGGATTGGATACAATGAAGTCAAATTTTTTTTCGTGATGATACGGCTGCGTGATGGTATTACCCTGAATGATATGATGGATAAAGGGTGTGAGGTTGTTGAGGATCAGATTGAGCCTTAGCAGATTCGACGATTTCTGGGAAATATCCTGAGAGTAGAGGGTACAGCGGTCAGCTCCGATGGTATGGGACAGGCTTAGCAACAGGGAGCCGGAACCGGCGGCGGGATCATAGCAGCAGGCATGTGATACCGGCTCAGGAACCAGGATAGCCGCGATCACCCTGGACACGGCAGCCGGGGTGTAATACTCCGCATATTTACCGCCACTGTCGATATTATAATCTTTGATGAGATATTCAAAAATGGTGGCAAAAAAATCAAATGGCTGTGAAAAAAAATCACCGAATTGATAAGGAGCTATTTTGTTGATGGCAGCTTTGCAGAACTGATCTCTCAGTGCGCTGTCGGTGATGTACCGGCTCAGTGCATCAAAGAGAGGTATCTGGCTGCCGGTGAATGTTTTAACTGCAAAGGTCTGGCTGTTGAGATGGTTGATCTCCTGCAAGGTATCATCCAGTAGCTGCGCAAAGCCGCTTTCCTGTTGCCTTTCATGGAGTGTTGCAATAAAGTGGCGGGGATACAGGATGGCAGTATGTTTACCGGTTTGCGAAAGCAGGGAAGCATACCCGGTTTCGGACAGGGCGCCAAGTGCCCGTTCACAGCTTGTTTCCTCGGAGATGGCCGGTAACACCTTGCGGGCTTCCGACAGAAATTTATCATTGATGAACTTGTACAGGAACAGCTGTGAAATGATTTTAAATTCATTTCCATCATTGCCCAGACCATGATGGGCGCAGAGGCTTTTCAGTTCATCGATCAGTTGTATTGCCTTTGGGGCAAAATCGTGGGCTGTCATATATACATTTCATTTGCCTTTATTGATAATGCAGCGGGGTGGGGGATTTTCTCTTTACCGAATATAGGGAAGAAAAAGAGAAAACAGAAATCTGTTAAAGGCAACGGTCTGAGCGTATAGCCCAGACCGTTAAGAAATGGTTATTTTCAGAGAATTTCTACCTCTTCAGGCACTACGAATAACAGGGTGCAGCCGGTATGGCTGGTAACGGAATGTTTGAATCCCGGTGGCGTATACAGATAATCACCGGCATGCAGGGTGGTTTGTTCCACGATGGCCTCACCCTGCAGCACAAAAATCTCTTCTCCTGCAGGATGGTTGTGATATGGATAGTGGGCTCCCGGCTCAAACTGCAGCAGTATGGTTTTGGAACGACCGGCGGCTTCATCATAACGGAGCGATTTAACAAAAATGCCTTTGTAATGAATACCTTTCTCGATGAGTGGTTGCCATTCGGTGTGGTTGCTTTTGGTAATGTAGTGTTGGATATCTGTGTTCATGATTTGGAAGTTTATTATTTTAAATACTGGTCTAGGCTCCACCGGTGCGCAGGCAAGGTGGACAGGAGGAAGGCGCCTGCACTGAAGGCAAACACGGAATAGTCCAGTGGTTCTTTAATACCGGAAGAATAAGTCATGGCTGCGGCAAACAGCAGGGTAAGTATCATGGCGGCAAAGGCGGCTGTGATCGTCTGGTACCCCAGCAGTAATAAGAGCCCCAGCAGGGTTTCCAGGATAGTACTGGTTACCGCTATTGCGGGGATTAGGCTTTTTGGGGCAAATGTATTGACCTGTGCGGTGTACTGCAGAAAGTTACTCCAGCCGGAAGAATATTTCCCCCATAAGCTTAATCTGCTGGCTACTGCTGATAAAAAGCCTGCGCCCAGTGCCAGCCGTAGTAAGAGCGCTGCTAAGTCTTGATAGGATCTCATGTGCCGATTGTTTTATAACAGCACAAAGATGACATTTCCGGGTGGGGCAAAAAATAGAGAATCCTGCAAAAAGCATGTAATATTTACAGGGAGTACTGTTCTTTAAATTGTTTGGGAGAGAGCTGCGCTTGTTTTTTGAAGAATTTGGAGAAATAGAAAGGATCGTTGAATCCCAGTTTGAAGGCAATTTCTTTTACGGAGAGGTCTCCGTAGGTCAGCAGCCTTTTGGCTTCGGAGGTGACCAGCCCGTAGATGACGTTCTGCGCTGTTTTACCGGCATGTAACCTGGACTGCTCATTGAGTTTGGCTTCTGTTGTGCCCAGCAATGAGGCGAATTGTTTCAGGGTATAGTTTTGTTCAAAGTTGTCACGCACTGCTTCCAGGAACCGGAGGAACAAGGCTTCCGGTTTCCATATTTCATCACCCCGCTGCACCTTGGCCCTGTTGATGGCTACCAGTATCAGCGTTATCCGGCTATGTATGGAGATCAGGTGCTGATAAGGCTGTTGCTGTAACTCTTCCATAATAAGCCCCAGCTGCGTTTCTATGATCGTTTTGTCTACCGGTATCACTTCATTCATGGCAAAGTGACAAAAAAGGCCGTTGTGGAAAATCAGCTCTATGTCCCTGTCATCCTTACAAAAGAAATCGAGGGTAAACTCCAGTATAAACCCTTTTGCTTTGGGTGTTTTTCGGATATGATGTATCTGGCCGGAAGTAATGGTGATCACATCGCCTGGCCGGAGGGTAAAGGCAGTATGGTCCACAGATACGTCGATTTTGCCGGAAGAACAGTATACCAGCACGTATTTCATGATGCGCCTCGGTTGATCGGGGAGTGGCTGGTCCAGGTCTTTTATGTCAATCATGGATATGTTTTAATTGTTGTTCTTAAAAGTGCCAGGAATAGGCCAAAGTACCCTGGCTGCCTGCCTGGCGAAAGTACTTTTTTTCCACCACTTCAGCGATACGAAAAAGCAGCCTGCAGGCACGGTATGCCCACAGACTGTTAAAGTCCTCAGAAGACACAGGCTTGCTTATGGTTTTATGATCTGTCCTGTATTGGCCCCGAATACACTTTTGCGGAAACCATATTCCAGCTGTCGCATTGTTACCGGTATCTCACCCGGAAAGAAGGAAAAATACTGAGGTGAATTTTCAATCACAGAGGGACTGACGGCATTAATACGGATTCCGTTGTCCAGTTCAATGGCGGCAGCCCGTACAAAGGCTTCCACGGCACCGTTTGCGGCAGAGGCGTTGGCGAAGTTTAATTGTGGATCGCTGGTCAAAGCTCCTGAAATCAAGGTAAAGGAGCCCTTAGGTTTGATATAGTACTGACCGATAAGGACCAGGTTGATCTGTCCCATCAGTTTCCCATCGATACCTTTTCTGAATTCAGCATCCTTCATGTTTTTCCAGGGGCCAACATAGGTGGGGCCGGCCGTACAGATCAATGCGTCAAAAGGACCTGCCTTCTTGTACATGTTTTCGATGGAAGCGGTGGAAGTGATGTCTGTGGGAATATCGCCACCGGTGGTATTGACTTTTATTATTTCATGATCTTTTTCAAATGCACTGATCAGGTGTTTTCCCATGGTACCGGATGCACCAACGATAATTATTTTCATTTTATTTTTTTTGATGATGTTAAAATTCTTCTGAGATGATTTGTTTGCTGGCCATGATGCCGGCAGTGGTGCCCATTGCTACTGCATTGGCAACGGTACGCATGCGCGAGGTATTGTCGCCGCAGGCAAATACGCCACGGATGGTGGTTTCGTGAGATATATCCGTTTGTATATAGCCTTCTTCTGTAAGGGCACATCCAAGTGCCTGAGGAATAGGGCAGTGTTGCTCAAAGGCAGGACGCGCATAGAGTACCTTGAGAGGAATACTGCTACCATCGCTGAAAAGGATATGCTGAAGATAACCATCACGGTGCTCCAGTTGCACTATTGTTTTTTCTACCACTTTGATCTGGTGTTGTTCCAGTTTTTGGATTTGGTCTGCAGTCAATGTGGAGGGACCGTTGGTGAATAATGTTAAATCTTTGGTCCAGTTGTACAGCATGGCGGCCAGTTCAAAGGCGCTGTCTCCGTTGCCGTAGATGCCGGTTTTTTGATGCCTTACTTCATAACCATGGCAGTATGGGCAATGTAGTACAGAAATTCCCCAGCATGCTTCAAAACCTTGCAGGCCGGGCATGATATCATGAATGCCGGTGGCGAAAATCAATTTCTTTGTCTGAAAGGTTTCACCGGTCGTTACTGCTATTTCAAAACCTGTTTCAGTTTTTACGCCCTTTATAGCGAGCCCGTTAAAAAACTGAACGGTATCGTATTGTTGCACCTGGTTTCTGGCGAGTGTGGCAATTTCAGCAGGGGTGTTGCCATCATGGGTGAGGAAATTATGGGAATGCGGTGTCTGCTGGTTACAGGGTTTTCCACTGTCGATGATCAATACCTGTTTCAATGCTCTGCCCAGGGCCATGCCGGCGGCTAGCCCGGAGTAACTACCGCCAACGATGATGACGTCGAAATGATTATTGTTTTTCATTTTGTTGAAGTTTGGAAGATGGGTCATCGGGTTTGGATATAAAATTACGCAAAACAGTATCCACAAAAGGAAGGCCGGCAAATACCATCCAGGGGACCAGCACCAGCGTCATCACCAGGGTCCTTATATACAATGGCAATGCCGACAAAGTGTTGCCTGACAAGTATAGGAATAAGGTAATGGAAGGATAGATGACCAGCCAGACCTTGAAGGATGCAATTAACTTAGCCTTTGTTTTCATAAGTCTTAAAACTTTTATGCAAAGGTAATTTGCTGGTCGGGGCGTAGCGTAGGACAAAAATGTAGTTGAACAGGACTTATCTGAACTTGTGCCTGAATGCTTCGGGAGAATACCCTGTTTGTTTTTTAAAGAAGCGGATAAAATAAGAAAAATCTTCATAGCCCAGCTGCCAGGCGATCTGGTTGATCTGCTCGGAAGTGGCCAGTAGCAGGCGTTTGGCTTCCAGTACGATGTGACTGCTGATAACTTCCGAACTGGTTTGATTCAAAGTGGCTTTGGTAATGGCATTGAGCTGGTAGGTGGTCAGGTGCAGCGCCTTTGCGTAATACGCTACTTCCTTATGCGCAGTAACATGTTGTGTGATCAGCTCCCGAAACGTTTCCAGGCGCTCCTGCATATATTCGTTGCTGCTGGAAAGGTCTTTGGGGTTCCGGCTTTGTCGCAGCAGTTTGATGAAGAGTATTTCCAGGTTTGCCCGGATAACTTCCAGATACCTTTCTTTCTTATCACAATACTCCTTAAAAATTTCCGTCAGGGTAGCATATAAACTGTTGAATTCATCGAGGTGTACTGCACAAAAATGTTTGCTGCTGACCTTTCTTAAGATCTGGCTGGCGGGCTTTTCCATTGATGAATAAAAGTCATGACTGAATTCTATCAGATAGCCTGAGCATCCTTTTTTTAGTGCCAGCTGATGTACCTGTCCGGGTCGTATCCAATAAACGCTGTGGTCACTAACCGGATAAGGTGTGAAATCTATCACATGTTCGCCGGCGCCTTTTTCCAGTACCAGCATATAAAAAAAGCTGTGCCGGTGAAGAGGCCAGTTCCTGTCTGCTGTGGATAATAAAGGGCTGAGGTCACGTATCAGGAAACTGCCGGAAGAACCAGTCTCCTTGGTTGATTGGGCGATATGTCTTACCGGGATTTCTTTCATTTTTTGCAGGTTTCCTTTCGGAATGCAAGTTAAGGAGAACGGATTTGTTATGCGAATAAAAAAGCCCTATAACAGGGCCTCCATATAAATTAGAATGCCACCCGCAACGAGAACACCAGGCGTAAATTTCCTTTCTGGTAATGTCACACGAAAGGTTTAGCGTCACATTTTAGTGCCATTTTTTTCATCCCCTTCTGAAAGCCACAGTAAAACTTTTAACTTGCGCTTGTATTGTCAATCGAGATATTTACCTATAAACTGTAACACATTTTCAAATCCCTAAATCTATCACATTGAAAAAATTATTTTTGTTAGCCGCAGCCTGTATTGCCGGTTTTAGTTCCTATTCCCAAAGTTTTGTGCATGGTGCAGGTGTAGTTGCTTTTATACAAACAGCGGCGAACTCAGATGCTTTTGCGGTGGGCGGTCTTACTTATTCTCCCCGTTTTAACTTTATGGAGCAAGACAATATGTCTTTATCCCTGGGTGTTCCCCTGAGTATAGGATTGGGTGGCAGCTACAATAGCAGCTATGGTTCCTATAGTGGAGAGAGCAATAATCTCAGTTTTATATTTAACGCCCCACTGGTATTTAACGCCAACTTCGGCCGGGGATCCAGCCGGGATGCCGATGGCCGCTTTGGATTTTTTGTAGGCGCAGGCTACGGCTTTCATTACAGCAGCCGCAATCAAAATTACTACAACAACGTATCAGGCGATTATTCCGCCAGCGCCAAATCCAGCACTAACGGACCAATGGGCAATGCAGGCTTTCGTATAGGCGTTGGCAGAGTACATAACATTGAGGTAAAATTGAGTTACATGAAAGGTTTGAGTGACGACAAACCTAATGTATTCAGCATCGGCACGCTCTTTAATTTCTAATTGTCTCTTTTTCTAAATTTTCATTTTATCTTTTATTGTATGAAAAAATTGTTTGCCCTGATACTGTTGGCTGGGTCGTTCGTTTGAGTAATAAATCGCAATCACAGGATATCGTTAAAGGTGACCTGGCATTTCTGAAAGATGTTAAAGAAATACAGGTAGCGTATGTGTACGAGAATATAACCGTTGGTAAAGATGGTAAAGAAGCTACCTATATCAAAAGGAAAAAAAACGTCGGTATAAAGTCTGCCAAAGCAGCTGTCAATCTCGAAATTTATATCTATGATACTGCCAATAAATCCAAAGCGCTTTGCAAAATCATGTTAAATGATATGAGAGGCGGTAAAGGCCAGTTTGCTAAATGAAGTGCCCCCAAATAGTTAGACACTTTTGGGGGCACTTCATTTATGAGAAGACCTCTTTTAAATCTTACCATCCATATCGGATCCATATATCCCCATCAGGCCCAACCTGACGATCGATAAGAAACTTTTTCTTCATCCACTGTTTTTTGTTTTTGGAAACAATTTTCCAGCTGGGATGATTCCAGAATTTTAATTTTTCTGGCTTTTCAGATCTATCATCATTCATAATGAAGACATGAAAAAGGATTGTCAGAGCATGCTTTGTAGAAACTGGGATGCCATCTGCAATAAGGGCATGCGGCATACATGTTTTTTCTGACAAGGTTGTAAGTCCTGCGATGGTCGGTCGTCTTTAAGACTTTAAATTTTTTCACTTGTAAACACATTTGGTGTTACAAGCCGTCGAATTCTTTTTTCATAAGTGTCAACTGGTGAACAAGTAAAAGTGCTTACAAAGTAGAAAAAACTCAGGGTATATAAAGCTGCTGTTTTGTTCATATTTATCCAGCTATAATAAATATATTATTTATTGTCTATCTAAATATTTGTTAATTAATATTATATGTATGACATGTTCTGTACGTTTGATCTATTCAATAAAATTATTGAATAGTTGAGTATTTCCTTACCTTTGTCCTGAAGTAAATGCACTGAAAACCGTTTTGTAAAAGTCATTTTAACCTAAACCATCAAAAAACAAAGACATTGGAAATTAAACTGGGCTTAAAGGAAAACTGGCAGCAATTTTCGCTGCTGGTGCTGCTGAATATGCTGGTAGGGGGGATGGTTGGCCTTGAAAGGACAGTGGTACCCTTAGTGGGCACGGAAGAATTTAAAATAGGTTCCGATATTGTTGTCTTCTCTTTTATCATCGCATTCGGTGTTGTGAAGGCCTTTACCAACCTGGTTTCGGGCGTACTAGCCGATAAATATACCCGGAAGAAAGTACTGATATTGGGATGGCTCTTCGGTTTGCCGGTTCCTTTCCTGTTGGCCTGGGGACCAGGCTGGAACTGGATTCTGCTGGCCAATGTTCTCCTGGGTATCAGTCAGGGCCTGGCCTGGTCCATGACGGTGAATATGAAGATAGACCTGGTGGGACCGAAGAAACGCGGTTTAGCCATGGGCCTGAACGAGGCCGCAGGATACGGAGCGGTGGGCTTAACAGCCTTACTGACAGGATACCTCGCATCGGCGTATGGATTAAGGCCACAACCTTTTTATATCGGGATCGCCTATACGATAATCGGACTGTTGCTTTCTGTGCTGGTCATCAGAGATACCCGCAAATATGCACAGCTGGAATCAAAACAGGTGAATACAACAGCGGTCCCAAAACCTGGATTAGCCTGGGTTTTCAAAGAAACATCGCTGAAGAATAGAAACCTTTTTGCTGTCTCTCAGGCAGGGCTGGTCAACAATCTCAATGATGGTATGTCCTGGGGTGTGTTCCCGTTATTGTTTATTTCAGCAGGAGTAGGACTGGAAGGTGTTGGTTGGATAAAAGCCATATACCCGGTGGTATGGGGCGTGGGTCAGGTGGTGACAGGCCCGCTGACAGACCGTTTGGGACGAAAGCCTCTGATCGTTTGGGGAATGTTTGTCCAGGTACTGGGGCATGTGGTAATAGGATTTAAGTTTTTTGAACCGTTAACAGACGGCCTGGTAGGCTCTGTTTTACTGGGATTGGGGACAGCCATGGTATATCCGGCTTTACTGGCAGCTGTCAGTGATACGGCACATCCTGCCTGGAGAGCTTCTTCCCTGGGAGTATACCGGTTCTGGAGAGATATCGGTTATGCAGCAGGTGCATTGATGGCAGGTGTTGTGGCTGGTTTATTCGGGCTGATATGGGCCGTACATATTGCCGGGCTCCTGACTCTATTGTCCGGTTTGGTTGTTTTGTTCCGGATGAAAGAAACTATTCATAGCAAGTCAGAGAAGGCGGAACATAACACAACAACAGCAGAAACAATCTTGTCATAATCCGTTAGCCGGACTTCTCCTGGCTAACGATAGGATAACCTTTAGCCTGCCAGTCGGGAAAACCTTCCAGCATCCTTTGTGCCTTGTAGCCTTGCTTCTGTAGCAGTTTGACTGCTTCATCCGCATAAACGCAAAATGGTCCCCTGCAATAGGCAACAATTGTTTTTCCCTTGGGTAATTTTTTTAGATGTTCACCGAGTTGATCCACCGGCATAGACAGCGCTTTATGGATATGCCCGCGGTTGTATTCTTCTTCCGGTCTTACATCCAGTAAAATGACTTTGTTTTTTTCGAGAAGGCCCAATAGCTCATCGGCCTCCACGGCTTTCAGATCGTCATATCCGGCTCTGAAATCCTTTACGATTTTTTCTACCTCTGCGTTATAAGACATCCCCAGTTCCCTTAAATGTACCCAGGCGTCATAAACATTGCTGCCCGCAAGGGAGTATCGGATAAAATTGCCATCCCTGGCAACCGTTACCAGTTTGGCATGCTTTAACGTTTGCAGATGCTGTGAAGTGTTGGCGATGGATAAGCCGGTATAATTAGCGATCTGCTCAACCGTAAAAGGCCCCTGGGCCAACAGATCTATGATTTCCATGCGATGAGGATTGCCTAAGGCTTTTGTCACTTTGGCCAGTTCACTGTATACCTTCTGTTTAAAGTCTTGTTTATTCATCATCAGGAAATGATTATCCGGCAAAGATACGAAAGTATTCAATAATGTTATTGAATAGGCGGTGGCCCGGCTTTCTGAACAGGGACAAGCGTTTTATGAGTATACAAATGTATTTTTGCTTCGATTATAGTCTGATGATAATGCTGAAGCATGATGAACGGATTTGAACTGATTTTACAGAACGTCGAAAAATATATCGCTCTTACGGAAGCGGAAAAAGTCTTTTTTTTGTTCTCTGCTACAGGAGCGCCTGTACCATAAAAAGGAATACCTGCATCGGGAAGGCAGCACCTGCAGCCAGTTGGTTTTCATCACCAGCGGATGTGTCAAGAGTTACCTGCTAGATACAAAAGGCAATGAACATATTTTAACCATCGCGATTGCTGACTGGTGGGTGGCAGACTATAAGAGCCTCGTTTTCGATACACCTTCCGAACTGTTTATAGAAGCAGTGGAGCCAACACAGGTCCTGTTACTCTCTAAAAACAAACGGGAAGAACTGTTTAAAAAAATACCCCGCTTCGAACACTATTTCAGAATCCTTACGGAGCGTGCATTTGCAGTTAGTCAGCAGCGCATTACAGATATCTTAAGTCTTCCTGCAGTGGAGCGGTATGAAAAATTCCTCCAGCGTTACTCCCGGATTGCAGATGCCTTTTCCCAGCAACAAATTGCTTCCTTCATTGGTGTAACACCCGCCTTCTTCAGTCGCATGCTCAAATCCCGGCGTAAATAATACGGTCTCCAAAAATTTAACAAACCACTTGATCCAGGTCAAGTGACAGCCATTTTATTGTTCACACCTTTGTTGTGCGGTAGCGCGCTTTACCACTCAGTTTTTACTATTTAAACATTAGACTATGAACAAACGTCATGGCTGGTGGCCCGTGCTGGCATTATTATCATTATTGCTAAGCGGCAGCATATCGGCGAATGCTTCTCACAAAAAAATGAATATGGAAAAAAAAGCACTCATCATCATTGATGTTCAGAATGATTATTTCAAAGGCGGAAAAATGGAGTTGTTCCGCCCCGATGCTGCAGCAGACAATATCAGACGGATACTGGAGAAATGCCGCAAAGAAGGTGTTCCCGTAATTTATATTCAACATGCTGCTGATGCTGCAGGTGGGTTCCTGGTAGCCAATACTACCGGCGCGGAAATACATCCATCAGTACTTCCCCTTCCTGGTGAAAAAATCATCACTAAACATTATCCGAACAGTTTCCGCGAAACAGCACTGCTGGACTATCTGAAACAGATCGGTGTGTCCAACCTGATTATCACCGGCATGATGACGCATGTGTGCGTGGATGCCACTACCAGGGCAGCCAAAGATCTGGGCTTTCATTGTACGGTGATCGCTGATGCCTGCGCCACCAGAGCGCTGGAAGTAGACCATGAAAAAGTATCTGCAGCCGATGTACAGCGGGCGCTGATCGGTTCACTGGGGTTTTATTATGCGGATATCGTTAATACACAACAATACCTGATGCGATAAAAGTGATAACCCAGGCCTTACACTGTCTGTATAAGGCCTGGGTTTTTCTCCGCTACAGGACCCGGTTGCAGGCCGGTATTTTAGCTACACGCTCAGCAACTTCAGGCCCACTGATCATTTCCATTGAATGTTTCGCCTGCTTTATTTAGCGGCAAATGAACAAAAATGAATAACTGTTTGTCCTTATTAAGAGTTTATCTTCATTAACCTTTAATACCGGAAACATATGCGCTTATTGAGCCGTACCTGCAAGCAGCTGTTTGTTTTTTTGTTTGTTAGAAAATCTTTTTATCGCCTTCATCTCATCGTTTATAAAATAAGTATGTTAGGGTTGGGAATCAGAAATTCTGAAAATGAACGGGTATCCGGAGAGAGAGCGTTTATCCGTCATCTGAAGAAAAATGGCATGTTGTCATCCGGCGTAATTTTCGATATTGGAGCCAATGTGGGACACTACTCCGAAATGTTGCGCAGATACCAGGTACAGCTGCCGATCTATGCATTTGAGCCGCATCCGACTTCCTTCCGGAAACTGGAAGTAATGGCCGCTAAACATGATTTTATACCGGTGTGGATGGCTGCCGGGGATCAGGAGGAGGATACCGTGATATACGATTATTCCGGAGGGGGAGGATCAGAACATGCCAGTATGTACCGGGAAGTAATTGAAACCCTGCATGATGGCGTAGCGGAGGCTGTCGCCGTTACTCAAACTACGCTGGATGAATTTGTGATGTCCCGGCAGATTGATGAAATTGCCTTGCTGAAGATTGATACGGAAGGCCATGAACTGCCGGTATTAAAAGGGGCCAGCAGCTGTATCGCCAGCGGTATCGTGAAAGTGATACAGATTGAATTCAATGAGATGAATGTGATCTCCCGTACTTTTTTCAAAGATATTATTGACCAGTTGCCAGGATATGATTTTTACCGGTTGTTACCTGACGGTCTTCAGGCACTGGGTAAATACAATCCCGCGCACTATGAAATTTTTTCCTTCCAGAATATTGTTGCCATCAGGGCAACGGAGCCTGCAGCATTTCCCGTTCAAAACGTTCCATGATATGATCGATGGCTAGTTGCTCTATTGCATATTTACGGGCATTCTCTGAAATATGTGATGTCTGCTCTTTTAGTGCTTTCATGATCGTATGACTTAATGCAGTTGCATCATCTGCCTTCACCGCAATTCCTACCTGGTGATGGTTGATCAGTTCATATAACCCCGAACCTTCATTGGCGGTCACAATCGGTACACCGCCTACCGCCAGGATGGTGGTGAGTTTGGATGGCATCACCAGATCACTGGCCTGTCCTTTCTGGATGACCAGATGAAGGTCGGCCATATTCAGAAAGTGGTTAAAATGAGAGGCCGGCTGTAGCGGCAGAAAACTGAGATTCTGTAATTGCCAGGATGCGGCGATCGCTTCCAGCTGCTGACGGTAAGGCCCGTCCCCACAAATCACAAAGCGGAGAAACGGTTGGTACTGTAGTTGCCGGGCTGCTTCCAGTACCGTTTCCAGTCCCTGTTTTTCTCCAAGTGCTCCCGAATACAATATCACTTTACTGTTGGGTGGAAAGCCAAATTGTTCCTTGAGTGCAGGGCGGTCTTTCAGCGGGAAAAAGCGGTTTACGTCTACCCAGTTGGGAAATAGCTGAACATCTCTGGACGCTTTGGCGGCAATATTGCTGACCATCTGCGGGGAAATACTGGAGATAATATCAGCCTGCCGGAGGATAAAATTTTCAAGCCGGAACAGCTGTTGCAACAGCCAGGGAGAACGCAGCATGCCCAGATTACGGGCTGCTTCTATCTGCATGTCCTGAATATGATAAATGAAGCGGGTAGGACGTAGCTTTTTATAACTGGCGGCCAGCAGGCCCAGGTGAAAAGAAGGAGCAATCGTGATCACAAAATCAAACCGCCGTTGCAGCAGCAGCTGCAGCATTTTGCCGGAGGCCGCAAGGCTGAAGGAGAAGTCCTGCAATACCCGCTTCTTACCCGATGGCTGTGCCGGCACATAATGCGGACAGCGGTAAACCTTGATAGGCTTATGTTCTGCTGCTATGTTTTCCGTTGAAAAAAAATATTGATTACGACGGTATACCTGACTAATCTTCCATTCGGGATAATAAGGATAAGTGGTCAGTACTGTACAGTCATATCCTCTGGCTGCGAGCCAGTGGATCAGCTCTCCGTTATACTTGCCGATGCCATTGGGCTCCGGTGCGTAGTTGGAGGTGATCATGAGGATACGTTTGGCAGGCGTTTTCATGTCAGTAGGCATTTTTATCTCCTTTCACCATATTGACGATCGTCTGGAATACGATCTGGCAATCGAGCCAGAAGCTGTAGTTTTCAATGTACCAGTTGTCCATATAGATGCGTTTCTGCCATTGGTCTATACGGTCGCCTTCACCCCGGCAGCCATTAACCTGTGCCCAACCGGTGATACCTGGTTTTACCAGATGGCGCAGCATATAGTGCTGTATGGTTCTTTTCAGCTCCAGGTGATGCGGCGTTACATAGGGTCGGGGGCCTACAAAAGACATGTCACCTTTCAGCACATTAAAAAACTGCGGTAGCTCGTCGAGGTTCGTACGACGCAGGAATTTGCCGATAAGTGTTACCCGCGGATCATTGCGCAGGGTGGGCCTGAATATGCCATTACTGTCGTATTCACTGTTCATCTTCATAGTCCTGAACTTATATAAGGTTAGTTTTTTGTTTTTCAGTCCCCATCTTTCCTGCTTATAGATAACAGGACCGCGGGAGGTAATTTTTATCAGAATGGCAATCAGCGCAAACAGCCAGGAGAAGGTGATGAGCATAAACAGCGTGAAACAGATGTCAAACAACCGCTTGAATTGCTGATTACCTGTGTGATCCAGCGGAGAGGAGCGGATGGTGATCACGGGAAAGTGTCCAAACAGGCTCATACTCACCGTGGAAGTACAATGCTTATAACAGTTGGCAATGATCTTCACGCGTTTGGCGGCTTTTTCGCTGGTGACGATAATATTTTCTGTTTCTTCCCGGCTGCTTTCAGGGATGGCCAGTACTACATCATCTATCTCATGGTTTTCCAGAATATGCCCCAGTGCAGAAAGAGGTCCCAGGTATTTGCCGTTGAGCGTATGATTGGGTTCATTGTCTACAAAACCGATACATTGATAGCCAAAGTGGTCGTTGGCAGCAATGGTATTGTGAAAGTGTACGGCGGTTTCTCCGGCACCTATGATCAGGATATTTTTCATGTTATATCCTTTCATCCTGATCCGAAGGAAGAGCTTTTTGATCAGGATTTTGGAGAACATCATACTAATGAAGATGTAACCTGAATATATGCCGACGAATGATCTCGGAGAGTAGAACATTTTAAAGAAATAAAACAAGGTAAAAGTCAGGATACAAACATGCAGCAGCAGTGTTTTAATGAGTGCCATAAATTCATAGGAGAATGGACGGGAGCGGAAGTCCTCATACAGGTGAAGGTGAAGCCCAGTAGCTACCCAGGTGATGATGCTGATACACAGCACGGTGATGTTCACGGGGTAATGGGGCACATGCTGGAGGAGGCAAACGGTCTGGTGTGCAAGTAGATAGGCAATGGTGAGCACCAGGCAATCAATGAGTTGCCTAAGCAATAACGGCACATTAACAAGGGTTTTCATAATCACGAATGCATAATCTGTTTAAAAAATATCGGTTCATTTACTATCTGTCTCTTCGTTGGTATAACAGGTCCATTTGCAGAATCTGCAAATTGTCCGACTGAAGAAATCCTACGGGGGCTATAAAATCAAAGCCAAGCGATTTTACAAAATGGTGCATTTCATCGAAGAGCGGTTCGCCGCTGTACATCGGTATGAAGGAGGTTTCAAACAGCAGGTAGTCTATTTGCTGCAGGGTAACGGTTGCGCCACGCAGTACTTCCTGTTCAAAGCCCTGTACGTCGAGTTTTAGCAGGGTGGGGCTTTTCAGTACAAGGTCCTGAAGGTGATCTAGCTGTGTTACCGGCACTGTCATTTTATGGGTGCGGGCTGTCTGGGGTTGCAGCTGTATCTGTTCAGGAGATACTTGTAATGCTGAGCTGGCGTGGGAGTATTCGTTGCTGTAAAATTCCAGGGCACCTTCGCTGCTGCCCAGTGCAAAATTGAAGGTACGGATAGCCGGTACCTTTCTGGTGTGTTGCTGTAGCTGCCGGTAGGTGGCCGGTACCGGTTCAAAGGAATAAACATGTGCCTGTGGATAGCGGTGTGCAATAGCCAGGGCAAACTGGCCTATATTGGCTCCCACGTCCAGTACGGTATGCAACGTTCGGATATAGTGACTGCAGTTATAAACGAGCTGTGTGGAGGCCACAGAAGCTCCTCCCTGCAGAAAAGCGCCGGGGCCTCTTCCCGACCGGATCATCACTCTGGCAGCATCTGCCATTTTAAACAGGATATTCATCTTCGGAAAATTTATGGTTCCAGCAATGGTGATAAAAGCGGATCGTTTCCGCGATGGTGGTTTTCCAGGAAAAAAGACTGGCCTGCCGGTATCCTTTTTGAATCAGCTGTTGCCGGAGTGGACCAGACTCCAGCTGGCGTATGCAGGCCGCAAATGTTTCTGCATGGGGCATTTCAGCCAGCAGACCGGCATCGCCTACTACTTCGGGGACAGAAGTCCGGTTACTGCCTACTACCGGGCAACCGGCTTTCATGGCTTCTCCCGGCGGAAAACCAAAACCTTCGTATATAGATGGGTACAACAAACAGAAAGCCTGATTATACAGATAATTGAGCTCCTGATTGCTGACAACGGGCAACAGCTGATACCGGCCGGGTATGCGTTGCTGTAAAAGCTGTATTTCCGGGCGGCTGGCAGAACCACCACCAACGGCTATCAGCCGGTATTCGCGGGGAAGCAGGGCAATAGTCGCTACAGCGGTCTGAAAGTTTTTGTAGTGGTTACGTCCTCCCACGTACAACACAAATGGTTTCTGTGTCAGCAGTGCCGGCAGTCCGGGTGGGTGAGCAGGCGTATGCGGAAAAAAATCATCGCTGATGCCATGATGGATCACCCTGATTTTCCCGGGATCTGTTTGCGGGTAAAAATGCAGCAGCTCCTGCCTTGTGCTGTCAGAGATACAGATGATACCATCTGCTTTGCGGATACCATAAGCTTTCTGCCGGATATTGACAAGGCTCCTGGGAAAGGCGCTGGACAATTTCCGCTCATGTGCAAAATCATGTACAGTGAGGATGTTCAGCACATTTTTTTGCGGAGATACTCGTAAATATCCTCCATGAAAAACAGCGCGGGCGGGCAACCGGTACCGGAGCGGCAGATAACGCAGCAGACCCGCTGGTAGCATACTTTCCCGAATGTTGGGCCAGCGCTGATAAGCCATCTGTTGTTCAAATACATTGTCCGGAGCCATGCCCGCATTCAGTAAATGAACGGAAAGCCCGCTATGGCATACACCTTTCAATAACTCGTACCAGTAGGCCGAAACACCTCCGGCCCGCTGAATCGTAAAAACAATATTGTCCAGGTATACTCTCATTTTTCCTCAGGTTAATAGTGGCTGATGTACCTGTTCTTTTTCTTCTTCCTCCTCCTCCGGTACGGCCTGACCTAACAGCGCCATGATCAGAAGAAACAGGTCTATCTGGCTGAAAAAAAAGCATACGGCTACATATACCAGATAATTACGTTGGAATAGTGGTATCTCTTTCTCGACCCGTGTCAGCAGCAGAAAGAAAAATATCAGCCCGAATATGCCAAATTCTGCCAGGATGTAAAACCAACGCATATTCAGGTTGTGACCACCCACACCATCCATGGAGTTCATATACCTTATCTGCCCCGAAAAATACTGGGAGGGGATAAAAGTACTGTTACCAGGGCCATAACCTGTCAATAGGAGATATGGATGGTCTTTCAGAAAATCCACCACCGGCAGCTCCATGTCCCGCTGAAGCGGAATGCCCAGCACCTGGTTGTCTTCCTGCCAGTATTGGGTATCATATCTGCTGACCGAACGTTCCAGTAGCATACGGGAAATAGCCTGGTCGCGGTTCTCCATATAATATTGTATTAAAAAGTCTTTGGCGCTGGCAATGAGCAGAAACATACCAATGATCAGACTCAGGCTGGCGAGTATCTTGAAGCGCACACGATAAAAGGGCTTCAGCAGTACAAATACGATAAGCGCAGTGAACAAATTGATCCAAAATGTCTGAGATGAAGTTTGTACCGCCATAAGAAAAACCCAGAACGCAGATTTGTATTCACGGTCACGCAGGAAAACAGGAAGGGTCAGTGAAATGAAGGCGCAGAAAACCTTAGGTTCACCAAACAGCGCTTGTATCCTTACGCCCATGAGGCCGTTGATGTCTTCCAGCATATATCTTTGTTGCAACCCGAGTAGTTCGCCCAACATGTTGTTCTTTAATACTACCTGTACAAACAGTTGTATAGCGCCCAGGGCGGAAGAAAACAAAGCAATTTTTTTCATGGTGGCCAGCAACTGTTCAAAAGAGATCGTGTCCCTTTCCTTTATGATCCTGGCGCCGATGGCCAGCAGCGGGATATAGTTTTTCATATAGAAATAGAGCGGCCGGATATAATAACTGGTGGCGTTACCCTGAATGCCGAAGGGATCTTCATATAACTGTGTCAGCATCATCACCAGTATCTGGGAGAAAAGCGGAAACACCAGTACGAACAGGTATTCCCGCCGGATAGACTGACGGCCGGATAATACCTGATAACACTGGTCGATGGTGAAAAAGAGGGAAATAAAAAAGGATGCATTGAAGGTAGGGCCAATAGTCATCATAGTATATGCCTCGCTAGCAAAGGCATACAACAACATCTCAACGATATTGATACGCTTCCGGTAATAGGCATTAAGCAGGAACATAGCAACCGCCAGGGGCATACTTTCCCTGAAAATTTCCACAAAAAGATAGTGGCTTCGAACGTCCATGTAGATGGGTTCCATTTTCTTATTTTTTCATTTCACTTTTTAAGCATTAACTGCTGATATAACCTGAATAATGCTGGATTGCTTTTAATCACTTTCCGGACGGTAGTATACAGGCGGCTGGGCGAAAACATCACTGATGCAGCGTAGTGGTCTGCTGCTTCATCCAGTATACGTTGTTCCGGATGAGTGATATCGGGCAGCTGGCCGTATACAATTTTTTTAAACCATCCCGGTTCCCGCATGGTATGGGTAGAGGCAGTGCCGTAACCGGTATTTCGTACCAGGCTCAGGTTGGGGGTGATGGTCCAGCCTTTGTTGAACCATACGGTCAGAAACCATTGTACGTCCCAGGTGTCGAGCTGTTGCCGCAGTATCGCTTTCATATCATGCTTCAGGGTAGTGCTTAAGCCTTCAGTAGAAAGACCCTGGTAACGTTCCAGGGTAAAGTCATACTGTTGCCATGCCCTTTGCCAGGAAGCCCATCCCCATATATGGGCAAAGCGGGAGTAATAGTAGGAGGCGTGCCCCCGGTGTTTACCAAACTGGAAGTTGCTGCCATTGATGTGCATCACGGCCGGATCATGGCGGTAACGCTGTAACATCGCAGTACAGAAAGAAAAAAAAGTAGGGTCCGGAAGGCAGTCATCTTCCAGGATGATACCTTCTTCCGCCTGTTCAAAGAACCAGGAGACAGCACTGCTGACAGCTTTTCCGCAGCCAAGATTGTAGTGGCGGAAGAGTGTCTTCACTTCGCAGGGCCAGTCGATGGCTGATAGCACGGCCTGCCGGGTTTCTTCACAGAAGAGCGCTTCTGCAGGCCGGTCGGGCCGTGGCCCGTCTGCCGCCACAAACAGTCGTGCCGGCCTTTGCCGACGCAGATGGGGCATCAGCTGCCGCACCTTGTCAGGCCGGTTGAATACCAATAGTAAAACCGGTGTGTTCATCATGACCATTCATTACCTTTTAACCGGTTGTTCCGGAAGAAATAAGTGTAATAGGTTTTGGCAAAAATGCTGTACCCCATTTCCCGCATGAAGCAGAGCAATTCGCTGTCGCCTTCCTTTTCCAGCTCAAATGGCTGTGATTCCACCAGCACATAGAAAGGCCGGTATTTATTCCAGTTGTTGGAGCGGAGTACTTCCAGGTCCATTCCTTCTGCATCGATGGTGATAAAATCGATGGAAGTGCCGGGGGCCAGGTAGTGGTCGAGTATATCGGCTAACGGGCGGGTTTCCACCTTTTTCCGTTCAATCACCTGGTAGCAGGATTCCTGGGTGTATTCCAGCACCTTTTCTGCAGAAAAGGTATTCAGCGCCGGTTCGTTAAAGATCGCGTAGGTAAGCTCCTGCGGAACACCGGAAACGCCCATCTCCAGATTGACGTCTTTAGGCCGGTATTTGTTGAACAATGCCTGCGTGCCGGGAAGCGGATCAATATTGATTCCCCGCCAGTTTCTTTTGTAAAACAGGTAAGTGTTGGAAAAACGGAAGGGGTGATGGGCGCCAATATCTACATAAACACCTTTTTTCTTTTTTTCGAAAATACGTTTGAGGATAAGGTCTTCCCCTTCCGAGCTGTAGGCCCTCACACTGTAGCGGATGCGCGGAAAGAGGGAGGAGACGATTTTTCTGGTAATATTTTTCACATTATTCATTGGGGATTGATTTATGTGAATTGGTAAACAAATAGCTGTTCCATGACTTGCGCAGGGCATGGCTGAAATCTGTTATATCAGCGTATATCCTGGCAGGGTATATCATTTCGCGGGTCAGTAACCACGCCTTTCCACTGCCGTCCAATGCCACCATCATGAGGTAGACTCCGAAATAGGCCACCACTGTGGCAATGGCAGCACCCTTACCGCCCATATGAGGTATCATCAGGAGGTTGATGGTGATGTTCAGGGCCAGGCTGACCATATTGCCATACAGATACAATTTGTATTTCCCTTCTACAAAAAGGTATTGTACCATCGCCATCATCAGGAATACCGGAATAACAGACCAGATATGGATCCGGAGGATGCCGGCTGCTGTGGCGTAGGCGGAGCCATACAGCAGGTGAATGAGCATTCCGGCCGACAGGCTGATCACCGCCGCCAGCAGAAGGCTGATCAGACAGGAGGCCCGCAGCCATCTGCCCAGTGTTTGCAGATAAGCCTGTTGATCTTCCTGTTTTTTCCGGAACAACATCGGAAGCATGGCCATAGACACTACAGTAGGGAGAGCGTTCCAGAGTTCTGAAATACGCACGGCCACTACATAATTGCCCAGTTCCTCCGGAGTGCTCAATATGTTTAGCAGTACATTATCAACCTTCATAAACAGTACTACCAGCAGGTTGGCCATGATGAGTACCCAGCTTTCGCCCAACAGCCGCCGGGCCATGCGGAAGTTCACCTGTTTGAGTGATAGTGACGTAAACTGCAGACTATACCGGCCCAGTATCCAGGCGTAGGTAACAGCCAGCTCCAGCAATGAGAGCCAGAGGAAAGTGAGCAGCGACGCGCCATAAAAAATAGCCAGGCATTTGAGGGCACAAAAGAGCAGGAATACCGTCACTTTGGGTACGATCACGGTCTTCAGACTGTTGTTTACCTGATAAAAGGCATCCATCACATCAAACGACTGAAACAGCATCGTAAAGGATGAAAAGATGATGCAGAGCAGATACACCGGGTCCGGGTCCAGCAGATGAACGAGGAAGATGCAGAGGAGCATGCATGCCAGGGCAGCCATCAGCCGCATAAAAGCAATAGTACTCACAATACGGGCCTGCTCTGTTTCACTGGCCATCAGTTCCTTTATGGCCAGCTTGTCCATCCCCAATATGGCGATACTGCCCATGATAGCGCTGAAGGCAATGGTATAATTCCATATGCCGAATATGCGGGGTCCCAGGTGCCTGGCCAACAGGGCCAGCACCAGTATGCCCGGAAAGAGCTTGCTGATTTTATCCATCAGCAGCCAGCTGCTATTTTCAAATACTTTACGCAATTCTTTTCGCTGTTTTTTTGAAAATGGAGGTCCAGCTACCCTTACGGCGTTTCTTCTCGTTGTAGGCATATTTGCCGTAATAGTAGTAAGGGTAGAAGGTGTCCTGAACAATACCATTAAAAACGATCCCTTTCTTCTTGAAAATATTCTCTTTAATGTTTTCTTCCACCGCTATCAGCTTCACTTTCTGGGTGTAGTTGTAACGGATGGCAAACAGTGTACAGTCTACATATTGTGCAATGCTCTTGGCATCCGAAACAATACCTACCGGTGAAGTATCGATGATGATATAGTCGAACCTGTTTTTGAGTTCTGCGAGCAAAGCGGCCATACGCGGGCTTTCTATCAGCTCTATCGGGTTAGGTGGGATAGGGCCGGAAGAAACAAGGAACAGGTTGTTTGCGTCGGGCACCGACCGGATGATATCTTCCATTGATTTGTTGCCCACGAGATAATTGGTGATGCCGGTTTCATGGTCCAGCCCCAGGAAGTGGGACAGTTTGGGTTTGCGCAGGTCCATTTCCAGGATGACCACCTTCTTATTGTTCACTGTCAGTGAATTGGCCAGATGTGCCGACAGAAATGTTTTGCCTTCTCCGGAAATGCTGGAAGTAACCATCACAGTGGCAGTACCTTTATGATCTGCCAGCAGGAAGCGCAGGTTGGTGCGGAGGTTAAAAATCTGTTCGGTGAGCACTGAGTGGCTACTGAGGGAGAAGTCGCGTATTCCTTCTGTTTGCTGGAAGATCTCAGCACTGACAGGCAGATTGAATATCTGCTCGATTTCTTTCCGGCTGATTATCCGCGGATTGAGGAAATATTTGATGTATACATATGTGCTCACGGCAATCAGTGTTAGTACCACGACAACGATGTACACTGTTGACCTTTTGGGGTAAACCGGTTTCTCCGGTACAAAGGCCGGTGAGATTACTTTGTTGTCGATTACATTGCTGGCGTTGGTGACGGCGGTTTCTTCCTTTTTCTTCAGCAGATAGAGGTAAAGGTTTTCCTTCACGCTTTGTTGTCTTTTGATATTAATATATTCCCGGGCGTAGGAGGGAATATTGGCGATCTGGTCCTGTATGCTGTTTACTTTTTTCTGTGTGGCCTGCTGTGCTACATCGGCATTGCGGCGGTACCCGCTGATATAGCTGCGGATAGTGTTTCTGGCTGCCTTCACCTGAGCGTCCAGGTTTTCCATCAGGAAGCTGGATGGTTGCAGGGAGAGGGTCAGTTTGCGCTGTGCCTGGAGTGCTTCTTCGTAGCGGTTGATCATACCGGTAAGGGTCTGGTCTACTGTGCCGGTCACCGGGGCAAAGGGAGCTTGATTTTCGGGGTTGTTGATATATCGTTCCACTTCGTCCATCACCGACAATTGCAGATTGGCTTCACTGAGTTTGATATCTGCATCTTTTACCTGTTCCAGGGCCAGTTTGGAGCTGGCGTCAATATCGGTGATACCACGTTCCACCTTAAACCGTTCTTCCTCTTGTTCCAGCAGGCTGAGTTCATCTTTCAGGGAGTCCAGCCGGGTATTGAGGAAGTTGATGGTTTTAACGCCGGCTTTGTTTTTATCGCTGAGGGTATATTCATTGTATTCGTCCAGCAGGGCGTTGAGAAAATCCGCGCTTCGCCGGGCAACAGGGTCCTTATAGGTAATCATGATCACGGTGGCGTCCCGGTTTACCAGGGCGGTGGTGATATTGGCTACTGACTTATAGGACATTTCTATTGTGGAGTCCACCCGGATGTGGTAGGGCGTTGATGAAGCAAGCGGGATGCGTTTGTTGGTAACCAGGGCGAAGATGTCTTTTCCTGCTTTAAAGGGTCTGTTGGGCGCCACGAGGAAATGTACCGCTTGTTTGGCTTTGCCGATATATGCTGTAACATAGTAGTGTTGGTGGTAGGGGGTTATATCAAAGGTGTAGTTACCGGTGCGTGAACTGTCACTCAGTACTTTGATCATGATGGGGGCCTGGGGGTACCATTCCTTGTTCTGCAGATGCTGTTTTGTGAAATACCGGACATTAAAATGATTGCTGCTGATGACCCTTTGGAGCAGGATGGGAGAATGCAGCAGCTCCATTTCGTTTTCCATGTTTTTACCGCTGCCAAGCAGGGAGAGCGACTTGAGGATATCTGTTTCCTCTCCGCCATTTTTCTTTTCGTCCTTCAGATACAGACGTGCCGAGGACATGTAGGAGGCTGGTATATACCGGATAAAAGCAGATCCTGCACCTAAGGCCAACAGGATGGCCAGCAGGTATAAAGGCCAGTGAAAAAGCATTTTTCTGAGCAGGTCGCTGATGTCGAGAGCAGCCGGTTTGTTGTGTATTACTTTGAGCTTTGCCATGGTGTTTTATTTACTGAGTAATACAATGGTGGTGGCCAGTGAAATAACGCTGAGTATGACCGGTAGTAAAGGTAGAATGCGCGAGTTGCCAAGCTCCTTACCCGGGCCGGGTTTGATATATATCACATCGTTATTGGCCAGATAATAATAAGGTGATCTCAATGTTTTGCTGCTGTTGAGGTCCAGCGTGGTGTAATACTTCACGCCATCTATTTCACGGATGACCATTACATCTTTCCGGACAGCGCTGGGGTTCATGTCTCCGGCCATGCTGAGGGCATCCAGGATGGAGGCTCTTTCAGCGCCGATCCTGAAGGACCCGGGGTGGGCTACATCTCCCAGTACCGAGACCTTGAAGTTGACCATGCGGGTAGAGACATACACGTTTCTGAGTGTTTTGGACAGTTCAGCGGTCACCTCTTCATTAATGGCCGTGGTGGTTTTATCCCTGACATACAGTTTTCCGGCGATGGGAAGACTGATATAGCCGGTGCTGTCTACCAGATATCCCTGGTCTATGCCTGTTCCCGAGGAGTTCGGAGGACTGACGAGATTCGGGTTGAAGAGTTGGCTGACATCCCTGTCCGGCGTACTGACATTGATCTGCAATACGTCTCCCGGCTGGACCCTCAGTTGAGGGCATTTTTCAAGGGAATCAGTGCCGGTTTTGGCGGCAATGTCGTTGAAATAAGTAATTTTCCTGCTGCCGGTGCATCCTGCCAGATAAACGGACAGGACCAGCAGGATAATTCGGAATGACTGCATACACCTGATACTTTTAAATGATAACTACTGATTCAATTGTGACTTATATACAAGAGCCAGCCAGTGCTTTTCACTGTGGCATAAATATCTTTTTCAGGATGCCAGGACACTTTTCCGGGAAAGGGTGGCTTGTCTGATTTTGTCCTGGGCGGGCTGTTCAAAATAATAGAAAACGGCTATGCTCAGCAGGAATACTGTACTCACAAACAGGATCATTGCCCATGGAGAGAGCAGCAGATGCCTATCAAGATTAAATTGTTGCATGAGCAGCACCGTGGCAATCTGCATGGGGAAATGCAACAGATAGATCGCATAGCTGCAGTTGCCCAGTAAAGCCCAGCGACGGTGTAGCTGTCCTCTGACGGTTTCCAGTAATACCAATGAAAGGATAGTACAGGGGGCTACGGTAACCCTGAACAGGAGGTTCCTGACCACCTCGTAGGTGTCAACGGATTTCTCCGGGCTGATGTTGGGAAGGAACCGGGTGATTCCGTAGCTCCATATCTGCTGGGGGATAGGTTGATAGTAGGATATGATGGTAAGTGTCCAGATGATAATGGTTAGGAATCCTATTATTTTAAAATATTGTCTGGCTTTGTTTTTTTTCAGGATATAGGAGTAGGTATAGTACAGAAGAGAACCCAGGAAAAAGGAAAAGACTCCTTTTCCGATCAATAGTCCAAAGTGTTGCATTAAAGCGCCTGCGGGAATCATGAGCAGCAGGAGCATTTTGTTGGTGTGCCATTTCAGTTTACAGATGAGGAAGAAGAGCAGGTACAGGAATATCTCCACTGATACGGACCAGGTAGGCGCATTGAACGAGGGGCCTACTTCAACGCCCCAGTTTTGTATAAAGAGTAAGTTGAGGAAAAAGTGATAGGTGTCGTTGTATTGGATAAAAAAATAGTGTCCCATTCGCAGGTACATGATCGACTGCAATATAGCCACGGCTATCAGTGTTACCAGGTGAAGCGGATACAGCCTCGATATGCGGTAGATGGAAAACTTTTTAAAACTGATTTTAGTGTTGGCGATAGCATTTGAATATAACCAGAAGAAGATAAAACCCGATAGCTGGAAGAAGATATCTACTGAAAGCATACCATGTGTATAAAACAGGGATAGGTAGGAGTAGAACGGAAGTTGGGGATTCAGTTCTCCGTCGGGTACAAATGCGTCACCGGGATAGAAGAATACCTGCCAGTGAAATAATACTACAATGATAGCAGCAATGCCCCTGAAAGCATCCAGACTGTGGAAATAAGATGGGATAGTAGGGGGGCGGGTTTCCATCATAAAAATATGATTAGAGGTAAAAACAATAGTGGTTTCCAATTGTCAGGAAGTTAGCAAGAATTTGGATGTGATGATGAGCTGTTGTATAGTTGAATGGAATAATCAGTATTAAGAAGGATGAACAAAATGAATAAGCAGTGTGTGCCGTAAAGAAAGATGCAGGTATCGGGATAATGATACCTGCATCCATATTATTTATATTTTTTCGGGGATCAAATACTGGTCAGGATGCCACTACGCTTTTCCTGGGAACGGCAGTTTGTCTGATCTTGTCCTGGGCCGGCCGTTCAAAATAGTAGTAAACAGCGAGGCTCATTAGACTCAGCACACTCAGAAAAAGAAGCATTACCCACGGAGAATGAAGCAGGTTCCGGTCGAGATGGAATTGGTGCAGGATCAGTACTGCAGCAATTTGTAAGGGGAAATGCAATAGATAAAACGCATAACTGCAGTTGCCAACTACCCCCCACCAGCGGTGAAACTGTCCTCTGACAGTTTCCAGTAGTAAAACAGAGAGGATAGTACAGGGAGCTACCGTAACCCTGAATAGGAAATTTCTGACAATTTCGTATTGGGCAGCGGATTGGTCAGGGCTGATGTGAGGACGGAGCGATCCGTTAACGTAGTTCCATATCCGTTCCTGGATAGGGTAAAGGTGAGATGTAATTACCGGTATCCAAAGTATAATAGTTAGTGTTCCTAATATTTTAAGATATTTTTTGTTTTCGTTTTGTTGCAGGATATAGGTGAATATATAGTATAAAAAGCCACCGAGGAAAAATGAAAAAACTCCTTTCCCGATCAGCAGGCCGAGGTGTTGTAAAGCCGCACCTGCGAGCATTAGTAGTAACAGAAGGGATTTATTGGTATGCCATTTAAATCTGCAAATGAGGAAGAAAAGGATGTACATGAGTATTTCCACAGATGTAGACCAGGAAGGCGCATTCCAGGAAGTGCCTGCCTCGACACCCCAGTTCTGTATAAAGAGCAGATGGAGAAAAAAGTGGTAGGCGTCGTTGTATTGAATGACAAAATAGTGTCCCATACGTTGTAGCATGAGTAGCTGTAAAACCACTACTGAAACCAGTGCAACCAGATGAAGCGGATAGAGCCTTGATAAACGGTAGATGGCGAACTTTTTAAAATCAGTTTTCCCGCCTGCGATTTGGGTTGAATATAACCAGAAGAAAATAAAGCCGGAAAGCTGGAAGAAAATATCTATAGATAACGAACTATAGGTGTAAAAGAAGGATAGATAGGAATATAAGGGTAACGCGGTGTCTTTCTCTCCACCAGGGACAAATACGTCATCAGGGTAGAAAAACTTTTGCCAATGAAACAATACAACAGCAATAGCCGCAATACACCTGAGGATATTGAGACTGTGAAAATAGTGCGGGACAGTGGAGGGACGGACTTCCATCATGAAATAGGATTGTGAGGTTACGCATTATAGGCTGATATCCGGAAGTTAGCAAGAATTTGGATGTGATAACGAGCGTTATTTAACTGAATAGAATGGTCAATATTTTTAAGAGTGAATAAAATGAATAAGCCACGTGTGCCATAAAGAAAAGAATGCTTATATTAGAATAATGATACCTGTGGACGTATTGAACATTTTTGAATCCCAATATGCGAGCATGAAATACAGGATTGACTTCAGAGGCCCCCAGGAGGCGATACTCTATACCGCTGTTTGCAGCTCCATACCGGAAGTTGAAATATTACTTCAGCAAGTATTGCAATACGACTGGGCCGACGAACACGGCGATTATACGATGACCTTATACGATCTGTCATCGGAGTATGAACAGGTTGTTCATGTATATCGTTTTAAAATGGAACCTCCCTATACACAGGATGCTTTTGCAGCCCACCATGCAGCGCAGTGTGGTACCTCCCGATAAAAGCCCTGGCTGTTATTGTTACCAAATCATTAATTCATATATCCGGATAGTTAAAATCCGGGATGATTTGTTCACTTTAGATAAACTATTACTATGAAGAAAAAGACCCTTTTCCTGGCACTTGCCACCTGTGCTATCTTTGGCTGTAAAAAAGAAATGCTGGACAGCTCCGCTCCATCTATTCAAACCCTGTCCACCAGCAAACCAGGTATCGGTACCCTTGCTGTTGCGCTGAATGGCTGGATGAGCAGCCTCTCCGACAATACCAATCTGACTACGCTCTCTATCCCCGGAACACACGACAGCGGTGCTCGTTTTGAGCCTATTGGCGGTACCGCCAAATGCCAGGACCTTACCATTGCCCAGCAACTGGATGCCGGCACAAGATTCCTGGATATCAGATGCCGTCATATTGATAATGCCTTTGCCATCCATCATGGAAGCATCTATCAAAACATGAACTTCACAGATGTGCTGAACGCCTGCTACGCCTTCCTGGCCAGCAATCCCGGCGAAACCATCGTGATGAGTGTGAAGGAAGAATACAACCCCAGCAACAATACCAGATCATTCGAGCAAACATTTGACAGCTATACTCAATTACAACCATCAAAATGGTACCTGGCTGCCAGTGTTCCCAACCTCGGACAGGTAAGAGGTAAAATTGTGCTGCTCAGAAGATTTGGTGCTTCCAACACACCTAAAGGCATTGATGCGACCAACTGGGCCGATAACACCACCTTCTCCATCAATAACGCGAACGCCAGTCTCCGGGTGCAGGATCAGTACCAGGTGCCGGATAACAATGTTAAATGGACCAACATTGGCAATCTGTTTACAGAAGCCCAATCAGGTAATCCATCTACCTTGTACATCAATTTTACCAGCGGATACAAACCACTGATATTTGGTATTCCAAGTATCACCAGCGTTTCCAACACCATCAACCCGCAGGTGAACAGCTACTTCACCAGCAATACCCATGGCAGGGTTGGAATTCTCCCCATGGATTTTGCCACAGCCGATAGAAATACACTTATCATCAATACTAATTTCTAATTACAATAACTGCATAAAAAAATCCTCCATCTTCCGCCGGGAAGATGGAGGATTTTTTTATGCAGTTATTGCGATTTTATTGCAATTTTTTTTCTTGTAGCCGCTGAACTGGCTGAGCAATGGAGTAACTATGTTGATTTCTATAACGCCTACGGCCCTACGGAGGCCTCCATCTCTGCATTGATTTATCAATACACGGAAAACAGGTCATATCCAACAGGGGCGTTGCCCCGGCAGATATATTCAGATACCCTGTTTTGCAGGATCTCGCAACAGTCCTATTGGCGCGTGAGCAGGATGATCTCCCGGTATCCAGACATGTTGCGCTATTGAATTCCAGCATGGAACAAGGCGTCATGATGTTCCCGCCTGCTTATGCCCAGGGTATTGTTTATGCCGGATTATCCCGGTCGGTCACATCTCATTCCATGTATAGCTTCGGTTATATTGATGATACCGAAAGGTTTAACAAGTACGTGGAGTTGATCACCCAATTGCAGAAAAGCGGTCCGTATATCCTGATGGGGGATTCTATTGGTGGAAACCTCGCATTTGAAGTTGCCAAAGCATTAACTGCCGCCGGGCATCGTGTATCTGCTTTGATATTGATTGATTCGGTAAGGATTATACGTAAGGCTGAGGATGAAGGGATCAGCAAACAGGAACTGGAAATGATAATGATAATGATAATGATAATGACAGATGTATTGATGCAACAGTTATCAGGTGTTGAAGAAGAACTGAAAGCCGGAATGGTGGATGAAGCATATGCCTATTCGCAGTATCACAGCCGTATGGTAAATGAAGGAATAATAGATGCTGACATTTACCTGTTGAAAAGCGGGGAAAAGAGAGCGGATGCGGACTATCGCTGGGATGATGCTACAACCGGAGCCTTCCGCATTTACGAAGGTCTTGGCAAACACGAAAAGATGATTACTGAACCGGAAAACCTGGAACTCAATGCTGCTATTATCAAAGGTATACTGGAGCAACTAAGTAAATAATCCGGAAAGTTCTGACCATTCGTCTCAAATAAGGACAAGGACAAAAAGCCTTACAGCATTGAGTAGTAAGGCTTTTTTGTTTCTCCGGGAACGGATAGCGCCGGAAATAACCGTCGAAATAAATCAGGAGCGGAATTAATCACGAAAGTAGTGCCTGATGATTTTACTAATCGTATCTGCTTTATTAAAAACCATGAGATGTCCTCCACCTTTAATGCGATAATCAGGATGCACAAGTCTGCTGGCGATAACCCTGTCGGCTGTTCCATGTATCTGAATCGTTCGCTCAGGCGATTCTATATTATCCCAATGAGCAATGCTTTTTAATGCCCAGCGAAAGAAAGAGATATCTGTATTTTGTAACAATTTCTTTAATTCTTTCTTATCTTTTTGGGATCGGGCGCCAAAATAACTATTGGTGAGAAAGTTGGTACGTCTTAACAATACACCGGGAATGATTCGATATAAGCCCAGTCTCATGAAAAAAAATTGCACTTTGTTCAGGTCTTCCTTTTTTCTGACCGAAGAGATCAATACCATTTTTTCTACCGCTATTTGCTTGGATACTTCCACGGCCACTATCCCCCCAAAAGAAAGCCCGATTAAATATGGATTCGGGGCCGTGATCTGGCTTTTTATTCTTCCTGCATATTCTGTTATTGATTCATCTGGCAGTGCCGGAATCCAGGAGATGTAAACCTTATGGTAACCGGGAAGTTTCAGGTTCTTAAATACACTTGAATCTGCCCCCATACCACTAAAAAAATAAATAGTCTTTTGTTCTTTAGCCGTTTCCATTGGGGCTTGGGAAGCCCCTGATAAGCTGCTGAACATTAATAAAACAAAAAAAATCACTTTCACACTTTGCACCATAGAATTCCTTATCTTTTTTGTTAATGTTGGCATTATGCCCCCTTTTTGGTTTGCGATATTACCGAAAAAATGTTCAATCACTTCAACTTTTAAGGTTAAAGACACATAGGCAGGCGGTTTAGTCTCTTAAGAAACAAAAGACTTAAGAATTTTTACATTCATAAGTCTTTCGTTTTTAATTCAGAACGACTCGATTCGGACTAGCGCTCCTTTGCACCTGTACAGATGTAAATCCGTAAATGGCTTTGAACCATTTATAATAAAAGACGTTATTTTTAATCAGTTCTTTGGGGAATTAACCCTGAGATCAACAGTTTTACCTTAAAAAACCATAGCGTATGAAACAACCTATTGAATCAACAGTAATTAATGCAATCAGCAGTTCCATTGGTATTCCTGAAGATGCTATCAATGCTGATCAATCTTTGGAAGACCTGGGAATGACTTCTATTCTGGCAGTTCAGCTTTCATCCAGATTGCAACAGCAGTTTGGGATAGCAGACATGGACGGAATGTCCACCAGCAATACAATCGGTGAGATCGTAGATTATATTGAAAGTAAGGCTAAGTGAGCCATACCAGATACTAAGACAGGCGATCTCCTCTGTGCTGCATAAGTGATAGACAACCGGCACGGTGTTCTGCAAGAGAGATTTGCTCTCTGAATGGTAGACAGATGCCGGCAAAAAAAGTAAAAGCTCATAGATATTATATCTGTGGGCTTTTTTGCTAAGTCGGAAAGGGTGTATAATTATCTAGTCTGCTTATAAATAATCTATTAAAAATGAATGGATGGCTAACGTTTTTTAAGAACATTTACAGCATAAATATTCACTTCTTTGTTTTAAAGTAATGTAAAAGTGATTACTTTTGCCCCTATTTTTTTAAAGGGCTATTAAACTACTTTTCACAATAAATTCACGAAATCAGCCATATCTCAAATGCCTTCGAAAAAATCACAGCGATAGGAAAAGGATTTAGATAGGCGTTAATTTGATAAGAAAATAAGTACTGTATGCAAATTCCATTGAAATCAATGTTGCTGCTGCTATTGCCATTCGCCAGCTTCGCACAGAAAACTGTTTTACCCGGAAACCCAGACGTTAACACCGCTCGTTTGAAACCTGGAAAATCATTGTTCACGATCTATTATGTAAAAGGTGAAACCTGGACAAAAAAGGGAATTTTTACAAATGAAATAACAGTTTCGGGGAATGAGTTGAAATTTGTAGCCGACTACAAAGATGAAAATGAAAAATGGTTCAGAAAAAGAACTTCTATAACTGATGCAAAAACACTAAGCCCTGTTAGCTATAAGTCTGAAGGATTAAAAAACTCACTTGATCTTAATTTCGGAAATACTGTTACAGGTAAATATCATTATTTGAATGGCGATAAGGATAAGCAAATAACAATAAAGCCAACCGGAAAATTTGTTGATTTTAATGTGGCAGAAATTCTTTTTACAGCATTGCCTTTGGATGTGGGTTATAAGGCTGTAATACCGGAATTTTACTATGGTGATAGTCCTGATAGTGTATTATCAAATTACATTATAAAAGATGTAAAAAGCTACGTACAACGCTCGCCTAAAACCGGCAATCACGAAAGCTGGCTTGTGAGTGTACTGGAAGAGTCCTCGGGTGCAGTTTACACGTATATCATAGATAAAAAAGATCACAGGATTTGGCAAAGAGAGATGCCTGTGGGTGGAGGAACAACAGAAATTTGCGTGAATGAGGAATTGGATTACCAGCCAATAGAAAGCAAGTTTAACAAAGAAGAAAATTTGAAAAAATTAGAGAACGGGAATAGTGTCATTGTAGGTACCGCATTTGCAAGAGATCACGGCAGAGGTGTAACGGTAGTTAACATCAATAAAGCACAATATGCCCCCAAAGGTACTGTTGTATCCATTCTTCCCAATTCAGCGTATATCGAAGAATGGAAAGAAGTGAACAGAAAAATAAAGAAAGGCAAAAAGTTGCCCGAGGTACCAATCGATCCTAACGTTGCAGCTTGTATTAAGAAAACAACAATATATGATGACAAAGGGCATTTTGAATTTACGAACCTGATGCCTGGAGAGTATATATTATTTACATCCTTTGGGTATACACACCGGTATTCTTACCAATATTATGCAGGGACCTCGTATTTGATGCATCCGAGTGGAGCGGTTCTGTCATCTAATGCTAATTATAAATCCGCCAATGCAGCAACGGGAGTAACTGCTGAAATAGAATCGAAGGTTACCATCCGGAAAGATGGAGATAAAGTGGATGTTAATCTGAAAGATGTGCGGTGATATGTGTAGATTGGGTGGAGGATATGAACTGACGTTCAATTGATCACAACTTTTTGATCACCAATATCCTCAATGGAGGAAAGGTGCTGAAGTAATTGGGTGTGTAGGCGGTTGTTTGCAGGCCCAATGCTTCAAAATTATGCTTATATTCTTTGCCGTGCCTGAAATCAGAGATTATGCCGGTGCCACCTGGTTTCAGTACCCGGCTGATCTCTTTGCAGGCGGCGCTTCTGTCTTCTTTGTTGTAGATATTGTGCAGGCAAAGATTGGAGAGGATCACATCGAAAGAGTTGTTGGCAAAGTCCATCTTCATCACATTCTCATTCTTAATTTCGATCTTGTCGGCAACCCCTTCGATAGCGGCGTTTCTTAATGCGTTCTGTTGATTGTTGCCGGTGAGGTCTTCAGTATTCCAGATGTCGATGCCGGTGGATTTGCCGGTAGTCAGTCTTTTAGCGGCGCCGATCATCAGCAAACCTTTGCCGGTGCCTACATCCAGCACCTGTTCATCGCCTTTCCAGCTGATCTTGTTCAGCATGCGATCCCTGTGTGCAAATTTGCCATACAACGAATATACGAGCATCAGCACCGCTTCCACTATAAAGATGATGCCGGGAAAGATCATCCATGCAACATAGAAATAAGGAAAGAAAAATGGTATCGCGAAAAGGATCACGCCAATGACGAAAAGATTCCTGATCACATTAGGAGCGTCGATGCCGTAGTTTGTTTTTTGTTGAGGGACCATGATATAATAGGGTTTTAGGATGAGAGATGAAGTTACATATCTTTAGTCAAAACTGATACTCATCTATTATTCAGTGAGGTCTGAAGGAGTGATGATCTTGCCCTCATGATCATGGGAATGCTAAAGTGACTGTTTATAGCGAAGATGAATTGATAAATCTGGAATATGAAGTTTGCTCCGGATGTCATGGTGCAGGTTATTGGCCGGAATATAGCCATGTGGAGAATGGAGTGTGTTTTCAGTGTATGGGGGAAAGATATACACAGCCATTAATTAAACGATGATATTTAATCTTTGATTGGATTTTATAAATATGTCACACATTCTCGATAAGATTATTGTGCTGTGCTTTAGAGAATATTAAGGGATTTGGCTACAGTTGTTGAAGGTTTTTTGAAAAGATATATCATTTTAGTGTCTATATTTTGTATATTCCTTGGATATACCAGCTACTTTAATTCATAAGTTCAAATTGTTAAATCCTAAACTACTATCTCTATGAATTTCAAGAAAATTATTACAAGCTTTTTTCTACTACTTTCCTTGAAAGCTCTTGCACAAAATAAATATGATTATCCTATTGATTCTAAAACCAATAAAGTGCTTTATGATAGTGCAGTTAACATTGGTGATGTTTCTAAAGAACGATTATTTAAAAGAGCTAATGCTTTTATTGCTCTTCAAAAATTTGATAGACCTGCCAATATTAAAACAAAAAAGAAAGGTATTTACGATGGGGTGGTGGTTGAGAAGCCGATTCAGTTCTCAGACCTGGAGGAAGGGAAGATATTTGGAGAAGGGTTTGTGCCATTTAAATATAGAAGGTCTCACTATTTTACCTTGTCTTTCTCTTATAAAATTTATGTTGAGAATAATCAGTACAGATATGTATTCACTGATTTTGTGGTGCATGAATATATCCATGCAGGAATGGAATTAAGCAAGAAAAAAATGATGTCTTACACAGGAGCGAGAAAGAGTTTTCAAAGTGCTGCTGATATAAGAAATTACCCGCTTGAAAAATTTATGAATAGGAGCGCCTATGATAGGAGTGATGATGATTTCATTAACGCAATAACTGAACTTAAAGGGCAGTTGTATAAATCAATGAATGGAGATATTTGAACAAAAATTCATCTCTTCGTAACCTGCTACTGGTACATTTAGCGTTACTCAACCTGCACAATAGTTAATTCCTTTAATATTTATAATTATGCTAAGACTATACTGCCAAATCCAGCATTTGAAAATATTAGTTGAGGTATCTAAGAAAGATGAGAATCTGATCTAAGCCAACTACTTCCAACAAAACTGGATGACAATATACATGAAGAATTAACTCAGCTGCTTGTTGGGTTAGTTGGAGATGTTTCCAAGCATCATGTGTAATAGCTGATATTTAATCGGACAGAACTAAACCAGGGTAACACAACTTTATCGTACTTTTAAATTATAAACGTAGATCAGGCAATGACTCTCTTAGAGAAATATACTACCGGCTATGTTATGTCAAAGGATGGAACAAGAGTTGGTTATAGACAAACCGGGTCCGGGCCGGGAGTTATTCTTGTCCATGGCGGGATGATGACCTCTAAAAATTTCATGAAACTTGCCCGCTTCTTATCCAATGAATTCACTGTTTATATTCCGGACAGGCGGGGTCGCGGCTTAAGCGGTCCGTTTGGCCCGAACTATGGCATTGGATCAGAAAGCGAGGATTTGCAGGCATTAATCCATAAGACAGCAACGGATAAGATATTTGGGCTTAGTTCTGGTGCTATTTGTGTACTTCAAACGGCAATCATAGAACCAGCACTTAAAAAAGTAGTACTCTACGAACCTCCGATCCCGGTCAATGGAACTGACCCTGCGGCCTGGGGCAGTCGCTATGAATCAGCCCTCTCCCGCGGAAACTTTGGAAAAGCAATGTTCACGGCCATAAAAGGCACCGATGACCCCTCTCTGTTTACAGCCTTGCCGGGCTTTCTTATTGCACCATTGCTAAATATTGCTATAAACGCAAATGCAAAGAAACAAGCGGGCGATGACGTGCCCTTGAAATCCTTAATACCAACCATGCATTACGATCTCATATTGGTACGTGAATCATCTGGAGTTATAGATCGGTGTAAAGAAATTAAAGCTGAAATGCTACTGATGGGTGGGACCAGGAGCCAACGTTACCTTAAACTAGCACTTGATACATTAAGCACCGCTTTGCCGCAAGCAAAGCGTGTAGAATTGCGCGGTTTGGGACATACGGCCGCTGATAACGACAACAGTCCGGAAAAAATTGCAAAAGAGTTAATAGTCTTTTTTCAACCCAGCGGGATGCGATAAGTAGTAATAGCCCAATTCTCACCATTCAGTTTTGTAGCGATCATTTTTATTGGGATGCTCCCCCATTTTTCCAGCACACTTTCTAGTATAGAGGTAATCAGCAGTGAAGTGCTCCCCAATTTAGTAGCGCCCAGAACTAGAATTTCGGGGTGTTTTTTTGCTTAAAAATCTGCGTCCGGCCAGATGACTTTTTTGATGCCGTTGAGTTCTGTTTGGATGTTACAAAAGTCATCTGACTGGAGGTAGAAATAAGCGGTAGGCCTTCGTTTTGTACACCCTCTTTTTTGCATGCTTCAACAAATTCCGCTGGTGTCATGTCATTCAGAGAGCTATGTGGGCGATACTGGTTGTATTCAATCCTCCATGTCTCAATTTTTTCCATAGCATCCTCCAAAGATAAGAACCAATGGGCATTCAGGCATTCATCCCTGAAACTCCCATTGAAGGACTCCACATAAGGATTATCAGTCGGGCGACCAGGACGGGAATAATCCATTGTAACCTTATGCTGATACGCCCATCTGTCCATTTCTTTAGATATGAACTCACTGCCATTGTCGGTTTGTATGCGTTTAGGGAGAATTCCCTGACCTATTCGCAGCTGCTCCAGCACCCCTACAACATCGTATCCTTTTAATGATTTTCCTACGTGGATAGCGAGGCATTCCCGACTATAATTATCCACTACAGTTAACGATCGGAATTTTTTCCCGTCATAGAGCGCGTCTGATACAAAATCCATTGATATGCATTGATATAATTCTGTAAGCAATGGCCGCTCCAGCCGGTGAGCTGCGGATTTGTTCCGACGGGGGCGTTTACTCCTAAGGTTCAATCCCTCCTCCCTATATATCCGGTAAGTCCGTTTATGGTTGTCTGTCCAGCCCTCCCGACGCAAAAGCGTGTGAATCCGACGATAACCATATCGTATCCTCGTATCAGCGATCTCCCTAATACGTTTCCGTAAGGGGCGGTCCTCCCTCCTGTGAGATTTGTAGTAATAAACCGACGCAGGAATCATCAGTACACGACAGCACTGACGGATGGGAGTCTTATACATCTGGCTTAAGGATTGGGCCAGCTCTCGCTTTTGAGCTGGCCTTAATACTTTTTTTTGAGCACATCCTGCAGCATCTGCTTATCCAGACTTAACTCCGCTACGATCTTCTTCAGCTTGGCATTTTCATCTTCCAATTGCTTTAAACGCCGTAGCTCGGATGGATCCAGGCCTCCATACTTCTTTTTCCAGTTGTAAAATGTAGCCTGACTAATCCCTAATTTCCGGCAGATTTCCTCTACGGATATCCCTGTCTCGGATTGTTTGATCGCAAATACGATCTGAGCCTCAGTAAATTTGGTCTTTTTCATGGGCAATTTGCTCCTTTAAGTTATGAAGAATTACCCCGAAATTTCTAATTTTCAGTGCTACAGTTTTTGGGGAGGAGATCAGCAGAATTTTCAACATCAATGTTCCTGATGTTATTACCCCAATGGTTGAATTTCGCTACCAGATCATTTAGGAATACAGGTTTAGCTTCCTCAATAGCTGCTGATTTTACTATAAGTTTAGCTCTAACTGGTTGGGGTGGTTTATATTTTTCTGAAGTGGAATCAAAATACCCCCTTTCTTATGTCCAGCTTAATTTCATTAGCTTTCAGGGTGGCATAGTGCATATTTTCAGGAGAGTAGTTATAGGGCAAGTATAAAGGGTATCTGATCCCATTGTATCTCCATCTAAGCACACAATCCTTCCCTTATTATTGGCAATAATGATTTCGCCTTTTTTTGTTTCATTGGAGCATCCCATTTTGCAGCCGGGGCAGATTTGGGTTACATCAATGTGTCAGATATCACAAAGTACCAAAAACAAAAAAGCTTCAAAATCTCTACTAAAGACTTTGAAGCTTTTTCAGTTCGTCGGGACGACTAGATTCGAACTAGCGACCCCTTGCACCCCATGCAAGTGCGCTACCGGGCTGCGCTACGTCCCGAAACTTTTTTCCGGTGTTTCCCGTTTGACGGGGATGCAAAAGTAGACATTTTTTTCATTTAGAAAAATAAAATGTATGATTTTTTGAAAAAAGTTGTTTTAATGGGTTCTTTATGAGTCTTTAATCCTTCAAAACCTCTTTTATGTATAACTCACTATGAATTATATTGATTATAAAGTAATTTGGTTTTTAATCATAAATAATTGATTTATAGTTGATTGTGTTTTACGCTGTTATAGAAATGAAAAAATGAAGCAATGGAGTCTATAAAGGCTGCTGATTTACTAAAGATATATTAGCATTAAGTTATTAAGACTATAAAATCATGGATTACGAAAAGATCAATAGAATGATATTCTTAGCACTGGATAGCCTTGCCCCATAGGCACAGCAAAAGTGTCTATGTTTCCGGTTAATAATCCTTATGGGCGCCCTCCATTTTTAAGGTTCAGGTTTTAAGGATAAGTCAAAAAATGATAAAATTTATACAAGAATTAAAATCGCCATAGAAAACTTTGAGGGTAATTTGGAATGGGGTATTTACATCGGGCCTGAATCAGAAAATTATATCCTGACACCTTCATTTTTTAGCGAATTAAGGGGAGAGCAGAGTTTGTACAATGGTGATTATTTCATCAATATATTAGGAGAAAACACCTATGTCAGAAAAATAGATGAAGCAACTTGCAAATATTCAATACCTGATGGAAAAGGATAATGATATATAGTTCTGGTCTACAGATATGGTGATAGTAAAGGATGTAAAAAAGGAAACCATCAGGCTAGCCATATCAAAAATGCTCGATGATGACTGCTTTCACGCTGCTTTTGGTCTAATCCCTCCTCGATCCTCTCGATATCAAAAATATAATCAGTACAATTACCAGCGCAACAATAAATATCCCCGTCCATATGCCGGCTTTAAAGATACCACCAATGATACTGCAGCTACTCAGCAATAAAGGAATCAAAAGATAGAAGTACCGTTTCATGGATATGTTTTAAATGAAAAAGGCACATATCCCGTACCAAAAAATATTTGCATTTGTCAGAATAATTGCACAGCTTTATCCAACTCAACCAAAACTGTATGAACACGGGGAAAGCAGTACGTGCAGACCTGAAAGTGGTGCCTTCCCATTCCTCACTTTGGGGAAGATTATTGGAGGGAGATCGCCACGCCTTTGCCGAAATATATGAGACCCATATAGATCATCTCTATCATTACGGCATGCATTTCTGCCGTGATCAGGAAAGGGTAAAAGACTGCATCCAGGATTTGTTTCAGGACCTCTGGCTCAGCCGGGAACACCTGACCACCCGGATACAGCATATCCGTTATTACCTGATCAGCAGCCTGCGCAGACGCCTGCTGCGTTCCCTGCAGAAAGACCGCAGGTCGCTGCACCGTGATTCATGGGAAGCCTTCGAGTTTGAATTTACTACCCCACAGGAAAATAAACTGATCCTCGAAGAAATAGCCGCCGAACAAAAGAAACTCCTGCAACAGGCCCTGGCCCAACTTACCCGCCGTCAGCGGGAAGCCATCTACCTCCGTTTTTACCAGAACCTCAGTTACAACGAAGTGGCAGGCATTATGTCCATGCAGGTGGATTCTGTGTATAATACCATCTCTAAAGCTATTGGCATTCTGAAGAAAAATCTTCCTTTCCCTTTGTTGCTGTTGTTTTTAGGAAGATGAAAAAAAAGTTTAAAAAAAATGATGAGATTTAACCCGATACCTGCTCTTTCTTAAAAAGACGCCACTTGGCCCGTAAAAACTATTTATCATACACCGCCCGTGATTTGGCGCTGGACGAAGATTTCCAGCAATGGGTACTACAGCCGGAGACCAGAAATGTATTCTGGGAAAGATGGCTGCTGCAGTATCCTGAAAAGGAAAACGACGTCCGGGAAGCCCGGAAACTGGTACAGAGCATAGGCTTCAAGCCATACCGGCTCTCTATCAGTGAAAAGGAGCAGCTATGGGAGGCCGTGTGCGAAGGGCTGGAGGAAGATACACCGCTGCAACAGACCCGCACAAAGGCCAACTGGTGGCTGCTCTGGAAATATGCGGCTGTATTGCTGCTGGGTATGTTACTGTCCGGAGGATGGTGGTGGTGGAAGGGTAGTGGCAATACTACGATCGTCAGCTCCCATACCCGGCTCGGTGAAGTAAAACACCTGATGTTGCCCGATAGCTCGGAAGTGACGCTCAACGCGCATTCCCGCCTGCTCTATGCTGACGGCCATCCGGAAATGCGTGAGGTCTGGCTCGATGGGGAGGCTTTTTTCCACGTAAAACATACGGCTTCACGCCGGAAATTTATTGTCCATACCTACGATAATGTAAGTGTGGAAGTGCTGGGCACTCAGTTTAATGTCAACAGTGCCGGAAAGGAAGTGGTGGTAGTACTGCAGCAGGGCAGTATCCAGCTCAACATAGAAGACAGCCTCGCCGGAAAAAGTACTTCCATGCGCCTGCAGCCAGGGGAGATCCTGCGGTACAACAAACAGGACGGCGATTTCACTAAAAGCAGTGTTAACGCTGACCGATTCACCTCCTGGCATACCGGACGTCTTATCATGGAAGACTATTCACTCGCCGATGCCGCCGCTTTTATGCAGCAGGTCTTCGGTAAAACCATGATCGCCCGCGATACGCAGCTGCTCAGGTATAAAGTTTCGGGTTCTATGCCTATCATATACAATGCTGATACCATGCTGGTACAGCTGGAAAAGGTTTTCCGTATGCAATTCAACCAAAAAGGCGACGAAGTCTGGATTCAAAAAAAGTAATACCACGTAGAAAGGCAGGCCACCTTTTGTCGTAGCAAGTTTCATTATTAATCGTTAAAACCCGTTCTCATGAAAAGAGGTTTACGTGTGGCGCTGATGCCCGCATTAGCCCTGTATTTTCTGTTTCAATCGGTTGCGGCCCAGGACATGGCAGCAGGCAACCGGAGTAGGATTCCCCCCAACAACGATAACGCACAGCCCGATGAATCTTCTTTAAAAAATATACTGCACCTGATAGAAGAACGTTTCAACATTTCTATCGCCTACAAAAGCAACCTGGTAAAAAGCAGAAAGGTACAGGTGTCCATCACCGGCTGTCAATCCGCGGAAGAAGCACTCCTTAAAGTGCTCACACCCCTGAACCTCCATTTCGAAAAACTAAGGGACCATTTCTATATGGTCACTGAAAAACCAGCAGTGACAACACCGGCTGGTCCTGCCTCCCTGCTGCAGCAACGCCCGGTAAAAGGTACCGTGAAAGATGAAAAAGGGAACCCCATGGTAGGCGTAACCGTTAGAGTCCCCGGCACCAGCATCGGTACTGTTACCAACGCAGAAGGGATGTATTCTCTCGCAGTGCCCGGCAATAGCAACGACCAGCTGGAGGTGACTTTCATCGGCTATGAAACACAGCGTATAGCCGTTGGTGATAGACCACTGGTCAACTTTGTTCTCAGGGAAGGCGCCAGCGCCCTCAACGAGATTGTGGTTACCGGATATACCACCCAAAAGAAAAAAGACCTCACCGGATCAGTTGCGGTGGTCAACATAGATAACCTGATCAAACAACCCACGGCCCAGGTAACAGAACAGCTGCAGGGCCAGGCTTCAGGCGTCACCGTCATTGGTTCCGGTCAGCCCGGAGAAGCACCACAGATCAGGATCCGTGGTGTCAACACCTTTGGGGCCAACTCTCCCCTCTACGTAGTAGACGGGGTACCTACCACAGATATCGCTGATCTCAACCCCAACGATGTGGCCTCTCTCCAAGTATTAAAAGATGCCGGCGCTGCCTCTATCTACGGTGCCCGCGCCTCCAACGGCGTGATCGTTATCACCACCCGCAGAGGTACCGGTAAAATATCTGTTCACTATGATGGATACTACGGCCGCCAATACCCGAAAAAAGGAAATGTGTGGAACACGCTCGATCCTACTGAACAAGCCCAGCTCCGCTGGATGGCCTATAAAAATTCCGGGCAAGACCCTACGACTCCCCAGTATGGCGGCGGCACCACACCTGTCATACCTGATTATATCACACCGAATGGTGCCAAAGAAGGCGACCCTGCCGTAGATCCGTCCAAATACTATGTCAACCCCGGCTTCACTGACCTGGGGGACTATAAAAAATTCTATCGTATCGTTCGTGCCAACAAAGCCGGTACTGACTGGTACCACGAAATATTCCAACCCGCACCCATCACCAGCCATAACGTAGCCGTAAGCGGTGGTGGAGACCGGGGCAACTACCTCTTTTCCCTCAATTATTTTAATCAACAGGGAACGTTGATGAACACCTATCTGAAAAGATATACCGTCCGTTCCAATACCCAGTACAACATTACTGACCGTATCAGGGTAGGGGAAAATCTCGCTTTCTCGATGACGGAAAACCCTGCAGTGGAGATCAACAGCGCCGATGCGGCCATCGGACACGCTATCCGCGAACAAAGCATCATCCCGGTGTATGACATCAAAGGCAACTACGCCGGCTCCTGGGGAGATGCCCTCGGAGATGCCCAGAACCCGGTAGCCATCCAGGCCCGCACACGCAACAACAAAGGCCTTAACACCCGTTTGTTTGGTAACATCTATGGAGAAGTGGACTTCCTCAAATACCTCACCTTCCGCACCAGTTTCGGTGGAGAGGTCTATTCGGGGTGGTCCCACTCCTTCACCTACCCCCAGTATGAAAACAAGGAAAATGCTACGTCCAACTCCTATACCGAAGGATCTACCAACGGTCATAGCTGGACATGGACCAACACGCTGACCTATCACCAGCGGTTTAATAATACCCATGACCTGAAAATAATAGCCGGCACAGAAGCCTTCGATAGCCGCAGAAGAGCCGTTGGTGGCACTACCAAAGACTACTTCACCTTCGATCCCAACTTCCCGGACCTCAGCACCGGCACCGGTACACAAACCAATTACAGCAATCGCGAACAGGAAGGTTTATACTCCCTGCTGGGCCGCGTAGACTACTCCTTTCAGGATAAATACCTGCTCAGCGCCACCATCCGCCGCGATGGCTCCTCCAAATTCATTAACAACCGCTTCGGATGGTTCCCGGCTGTAACTGCCGGCTGGCGCCTGTCTCAGGAAGCATTTATGAAAAATATCATCTGGATCAGCGACCTTAAACTCCGCGGTGGATGGGGTATCATGGGCAACCAGCTCAACCTCAGCGTCAACAACGGTTACTTCCTCTATGGTGGCAACCGCAGCTCTTCCTATTACGACCTGGCCGGTACCAGCAACAGCCTCACAGCCGGTTTCTCCGGCAAACAAATCGGTAACCCCGATGCCAAATGGGAAAGTGATATCAACGCCAACTTCGGTATAGACGCTGCCTTCTTTAAAGGTCAGCTCGAACTGTCGGCAGACTACTACCGCAAAGACATCAGGGATCTGCTATACAACCCTGAGCTGCCTGGCCTTGCCGGTACTGCTCCCCAGCCTTTTGTCAACATCGCCCGGATGAAAAATCATGGCTTCGATTTCTCCCTCGGATGGCACAAAGAACTGAGCAGACAACTTAAAATAAACGTAACCGGTACCCTCACCACCTACAAGAATGAAATCCTCAAAATCGCCGACGGAGTAGACTACTTCGATGGCGACAGCCGCCGTTTTGATGGTAGCAATATTATCCGGAATGCAGTAGGACACCCGGTTTCCTCCTTCTTCGGTTATCAGATAGAAGGTTTCTGGAACAGCGCCAAAGAAGTTACAGATGCCGATGACAAAGTAAAAAAGGCCACCAACGATCCGGAGGCTTTTTATCAGGATGGTGCTGCGATGGGGCGTTTCCGTTATAAAGATGTCAACGGCGACGGACGTATCACCCCCGATGATCGTACCTTCCTCGGCAACCCTAACCCCAATTTTACCTATGGTATCAATATCGGTGTGGTGTATAAAAACTTTGACTTCAGCATCTTCATCTTCGGTACCCATGGCAATCAGATCTGGAACAATGTGCGCTGGTGGCGTGATTTCTACTCTTCTTTCGAAGGAGCTAAAAGCAAAATAGCCCTGTATGATTCCTGGAGACCAGATCACCAGAATGCCAAAGCACCTATACAGGAGGTGGACGGCTCTGTCAGCACACAAGGTGTGCCCAACTCCTACATGGTGGAAAACGGGGCTTATCTCCGCGCCAAAAACATGCAGCTGGGCTATACCTTGCCCGCAGGTGCCCTGTCACGCCTGCGTATACAGAAGTTCAGAGTATATGTACAGGCCGCCAATCTGTTCACCATCACCCGATACTCCGGCATCGATCCTGAAATCGGAGGGTCCAACATCACTGACTTCGGCGTAGATGAAGGGGCCTATCCTAATCAGCGCCAGTTCCTGATTGGTGTGAACCTGGGTTTTTAATTGTTGCTCATTTTAAAAGTTATGATCATGAAATTATTTTATCATAAACTGATCGGCGTTTCATTGACAGCCCTGCTGCTGGTTTCCTGCAGCAAGAGTTTCCTGGAACGTACCCCTCAATCTTCTTTACAGGAAGCTGACGTGACCAATAAAAAAGGCGTGAATACTCTGCTGGTCGGTGCCTACGGCGCCCTCGACGGACAGGATTTTGCCAATGGTGATATGAAGAACCTTTCGGGCGGAAGTGGTTATGCCGTTTCTCCCGATAACTGGATCTATGGCAGTGTAGCGGGTGGTGATGCCCATAAGGGCAGCGACCCCAGTGATGCTGCCACTATCCTGCAGATTGTGACATTTGCCACGAATGCCAGCAACGGCTTTTTTAATGATAAGTGGAGAGTAGATTACGAAGGCATACGCCGATGTAACTTTACACTCCATGTGCTGACCAATGTAACCGACATGACTGCCGATGAAAAGACAGCAGTCGCTGCAGAAGCACGTTTCCTGCGGGCACACTATTATTCAGACCTGAAGAAGATGTTTGACAAGGTGCCCTGGGTAGATGAAAATTCGGCCAACTACCAGAAGCTGGTAGTAAATGATTACAAAGTCCCCAATGATAAGGACATATGGCCGATGATAGAAGCGGACTTCAAATACGCTGCAGATCATCTTCCGGAAACACAGCGGGAAGTAGGCCGTGCTAACAAATGGGCTGCTGTGGCCTACCTGGCCAAAACCCTGCTGTTCCAGGGCAAATACGCAGCTGCCATGCCGCTGCTGGAAGACGTTATCAATTCCGGCGTAACCACCAAAGGCGTGAAGTTTGGACTGATGGACCACTTCCACGATAATTTCGACGCTTTCACCAAAAACAACAAGGAAGCAGTATTTTCCATTCAATACAGTGCCAATGATGGTTCCGGCGGTACCGGCAATGCCAACCAGGGAGAGATGCTCAACTATCCCTACAACAGTCCTTTTGGCTGCTGTGGCTTCTATCAGCCTTCCCAGGACCTCGTTAATTCTTTCCGTACCGACGATAATGGCCTGCCATACCTCGACGACTTTAATCAGCATCCGGTAAAAAATGATATGGGTGTTCCGGATACTATTGCCTTCACGCCTGATGATGGATACCTCGATCCGCGCCTGGACTGGACAGTAGGGCGCCGTGGCATACCATTTCTCGACTGGGGCCTTCATCCCGGTACGACCTGGGTACGCAATCAACAGTCCGGCGGCCCCTATGCCGCGCTGAAGAATGTGTATATGCAGGTGAACCAGGACAAATACTATGATGGCAACGGATGGGCACCCGGCAACGCGATTAACTATATACTTATACGTTTCGCCGACGTGCTGCTGATGGCCGCCGAATGCCAGGCCAATACCGGTGATCTCAATAAGGCAGAAGCCTATGTGAACATGGTCCGTGAACGTGCCGCCAATCCCATTGGATGGGTCAAACAATACATCGACCCCAACGAACCTATGGGTGGTTATACGAATGAACCGGCGGCTGACTACCACGTAAGTCCTTATCCGGCAGGTACCTTCGCCGTTTCCGGTAAGGATTTCGCCCTCAAGGCCATCCGCTTCGAACGTAAGCTGGAACTGGCCATGGAAGGACACCGCTTCTTTGATCTTGTTAGATGGGGCCTGGCACAAACAGAGATCACCCGTTACTTCAACTACGAAAAAACCATTACGTCTGATGTGGTCAATGGCAACTTCAGCAGCCGTAACAGATATTATCCTATTCCGCAACGCCAGATCGATCTGAGCGTGAAAGATGGAGTATCCTTGTTAAAGCAGAACCCGGGGTACTAAAACAATTACGAGCTGCAAATTAAGATTCGCACATGAAGCGAAGATGAAAGACAACAACTATTTATCTTCATCTTCGCTTCATGTGCGAATCCTAATTTGCACTTGTGATTGATGATTGTTCTGCCCAGGTAAGCCCTTCCGGCAAGCTATTGTTGGAGAACTCTATATGTACCACCCGCCGGTTATGGCCGTTGGTGCTACGGGAAGAAGCATGCATCAGCAGTGGGCGCATGATCATAACGCCACCTTTACGGACATGGCAGCTGGTGTCCGGAGTGGCTGTCAGATCAAGGGTATCAGGGCGTACGATACCCTGAAGATGGGAACCTGGAATTACTTTCAATGCTCCGTTGTGCTCATCAGTATCATCAAGGTGCAGCCGTATAGTGTATATATTTTCCAGCAGTGCAACAGGCGGTTGTACCGCATACTGGTCCTGTTTAACGGTCCAGGGACCAAAACCCGCTACCGGAATTTTATCCTTAACGGAAATGGTCAGGTCCTGATGCCAGGCTACAAACCAGTTGGATTGTCCCGGTTTGTCGAAATAGATGGATTTCACTGGCACATAATCTTCACCAAAAATCGTTTGAATAATAGTCTTCAGCGTTGGTACAAACAATGCCTGACGGATACCCGGCACCGATTGTAGCAGCCGGCGGATAGCAAAAAGGTCAGTGGTTTTCCGGAATACTGCTTGTCCTGTATCTGCCTGTTCAATCAGTTGCAACAAATGGTCTGCTTCCTCATGGGTGAATACATCTTCAATAATCGTATAGCCGTGGCTAGCCAGTCTTTGCCGGTGTATGGTTAAATCGTGCATCTTCAAATATACAGCTTACTTGTTCAAACCGACTTCATTGACCCAATGGAAGCCCCGGTTCACAAGCAGGTAATGATCCGTATCTTTTTTTCGCAGGGTAAGTTGTACAGAGTAGCCGGCAATATGTCCCTGTAATACCAGCTGATTTCCTTGTGGTATGGTATACTGCATACGGGTGGAATCGCTGTCTTTATCCATTCTCCAGTTTACCTTATGCAAAAGGGTATCTATCACAACATTTGCCCCTGCTATATCTCCGGTTGTATCCTTGATAAGCAGCATGTTCCCTTTCTCGAAATAAATGTTTTTCCATTGGGGAGAAGGTGTAGTAGGGTGTAACAGTTTGGAATCAGCAGGACCAGAAATACGGTTATACGATACCACTTCATAACTACCATAGAGTGGTCCTATGGAGGTGGATTTTTGCTGAAAGCGATGTTGGTAGAATCCCGTTGCTACCAGATAATAGAGTAGCCCGGTAATAACGCTGTATTTGGTGCCTATATGCACGTAACGTAACCATTTTTTCCTGTACATGGGACGATAAAGGTTAGCATGTTCCACTGGTTGGTGCAGAAAGAAAAAACGTCCCATTCTGCTGAGATCTGGCGTGATCAGGAACAAAGCTGATATAAACAGATGGGTGGAAAAAAGTTTTACACAGATATCATAAAAGAAATTCAGGGCCATCACATTGCCCATCACAATCATGCATAGCAGGGCACCAAACAGCCGCGTACGCCGGAACAAAAGGAAAAGCCCTGCTATGCATTCGGCTATACCGGAGAAAATAGTATAGCCGGGTGATGCGCCCATAAAAGTCCAGGCCAGCCCCATAGGGGAACTTTCTCCAAATGGCTGGTCCAGTTTATATAACAAGGGAAAAGGAAACTGGGATGGAATTACTTTCACAATGCCGTACACAAACATAACATAGACCAGCTGGTAACGAAGCAGGGTCATGATCCAGTATTGTGCTTTGTCATCGTTTTTTCTTTTATGGTCGATGGCCCACCAGATGCAGTTGATGATCAGGGTAAGGATCAACAGACAGAACAGCTGGAGATAATTGAAGGTAGTATCTCCACTGCCTGCAGGCCAGTATTCGATTTCATACGATCGCCGGATCAGTAGTTTTCCGGCCCAGGTTACTGCGGTATCCCACCAGTTTCCTGATAAAATCATCCTGGATAAATCGGAGAAATGGTACAAAAGGAGATAAGTGGCAAAAAAACGAAAGAGCAGCAGCCGGATGAGGGGCCAGGGCTTGTTGTTATCAGTGAACGCGGGCATATGGATAATTGGTATGGCAACGAATTACGCAAAAAATGTCGCAGATGCCAACGTGTTTAAGATATCTTTAACCGACCTGATAAGATAAACATTCGTATATACCAGCTGGTTATAAACAGATAATGCCTTATTTTTAAAGTACTTAAAAGTGAGCATGATGGTACATTTGTTTACTCCTTTGCAGCTGAGGACGGTAACGCTGCGCAACCGTATAGCGGTATCTCCGATGTGTGAGTATTCATCTACGGACGGATTTGCGAATGACTGGCACCTGGTGCATCTGGGGAGCCGCGCGGTAGGAGGGGCGGGGCTGGTGATGACAGAAGCAGCCGCTGTTTCGCCGGAAGGTCGTATCTCTCCTCAGGACCTGGGCATCTGGAAAGATGAACATATGGTGATGCTGCAACGCATAGCACAGTTTATTACTGGCCAGGGTGCTGTACCTGGCATGCAGCTGGCACATGCCGGCAGGAAAGCCAGTACTGTAAGACCGTGGGAGGGTAGTGGCAAAATAGCTATTGCCGATGGAGGCTGGGAGGCGTATGGGCCCAGTGCTATCCCTTTCAACGACGTATATCCTATACCGGTAGCCCTTTCCCAGGAAGGTATACTGAAGGTGCTCAACGACTTCAGAAAAGCTGCCCTGCGGGCATTACAGGCTGGTTTTAAGGTAGTGGAGATCCATGCTGCACATGGTTATCTGCTGCATAGTTTTTTATCTCCCCTAAGTAATCAACGAACAGATGAATACGGTGGTTCCTTTGAAAACAGGGTGCGCCTGCTATTACAGACAGTGGAATCAGTAAGGGCTGTATGGCCTCAGGATCTGCCACTGCTGGTACGTATATCCGCCACAGATTGGGCTGCCAATGGCTGGAATCCCGATGAATCCGTTCGGCTGGCTACGCTCCTGAAAGAAGAAGGAGTAGACCTGATAGACTGTTCTTCTGGCGGCCTGGTACCCTACCAGAAAATTGAGCTGGGTCCCCTTTATCAAACACCTTTCGCCGAAAAAGTCCGCCGGGAAGCGGGCATTGCCACCGGTGCTGTAGGACTTATCACCACCCCGGCTGAAGCAGAGTCCATCATTGCCGGCGGCCGTGCTGACCTGGTGCTGCTGGCGCGGGAACTGCTGAGAGATCCGTACTTCCCCCTGCGGGCAGCCCACCAGCTGGGAGACGATTCCGTCAAATGGCCCCTGCAATACGAAAGAGCTAAACCCCGAAAATAAAAATCCCAGGGCTGAAGCCCTGGGCTATATTGGTTTAGGATTAGTTGAATGGCTTTTTTAAAGAAAAACCTCCAATTAATCCTAAACCAATTACTATTATTCTTACGTTACTATCATGGCCCCGGGCCTTTTATTTTGGCTAAACTGAATGACTTTTTTTAAAGAAAATCTCCCATTAAATCCTAAACCCCCTAATTAATTCTAAACTAATTTAGCCCAGGGCTTCAGCCCTGGGACAAAATGGATTCGATTTTTTCGAGCTCGTCGTTGTCGAAATGCGTGTTTTTGAGCGTATCGAGATTATTGTCCAGTTGTGCAACAGAGCTGGCGCCGATCAGTACGGTAGTAATACGTTTGTCTTTCAGGATCCATGCCAGGGCCATCTGGGCGAGTGACTGTCCTCTTTGTAATGCCAGTATATGCAGCTTTCTTATTTTATCAATTTTCTCCTGTGATACTTCGTGTTCCTGCAGGAAGCCACTGGGCTTGCTGGCACGGGATCCTGCGGGGATACCGTCGAGATAGCGGTCGGTGAGCAGGCCCTGTGCCAGTGGCGAAAAAGGAATACAGCCGATGCCGTTAGTTTCCAGTACGTCCAGCAGGCCGTCTTCTACCCATCTTTCAAACATGCTGTATTTAGGCTGATGGATGAGGCAGGGTGTGCCCAGCTCTTTCAGCACGGCTACGGCCTGTTGGGTTTGTTGGGCGGTATAATTGGAGAGGCCTACGTAGAGGGCTTTACCCTGTTGTACGATGCTGTGCAATGCACCCATGGTTTCTTCTATGGGTGTTTCCGGGTCCGGGCGGTGGGAATAGAAAATGTCTACATAATCCAGCTGCATACGGCGGAGGCTTTGGTCGAGGCTGGAGATGAGATATTTACGGGAGCCTTTGTCGCCATAGGGGCCGGGCCACATGAGGTAGCCGGCTTTGGTGGAGATGATCAGCTCGTCCCGCAGGTGGCCGGTAAAGTCCTGTTTCAGGATGCGGCCGAAGTTCTCTTCTGCGCTGCCGGGCATCGGTCCGTAGTTGTTGGCCAGGTCGAAGTGGGTAATGCCTTTATCGAAGGCGCGACGGATAATACTCCGGCCGTTCTCGTAATTATCGATAGAACCGAAGTTATGCCATAACCCCAGTGATACAGCCGGGAGCTGGAGGCCGCTCCTGCCGCAGCGGTTATAGATCATGGCATCATATCTGTCTGTTGCGGGTGTGTATTGCATGGATATTTATTTTTTCAGGGGGACAAGATAATAATCAATTGTGAATTACAATAAAAAGGGAAGACCGAAGCTGTTGTTCCGCTTCGGTCTTCCCTTTTTATCGATGATTATTTTTTAGTCCTGCAATTCAGGTACTGCTACCGGCACCTGGCCTGCCTGCATATCTTTCAGCTTGTTGCTGTTTTGTACTTTGGCAGGTACAGGGCGGATGTCCCATACAATACCTAACCAGCCCAGTGTTTTGATCACATAGTAGCTGATATCAATTTCCCACCAGTAGAAACCCTGACGTGCAGCGCTCTGATAGTAGTGGTGGTTGTTGTGCCAGCCTTCGCCCAGTGTAACCAGCGCCAGGACAAGGCTATTACGGGACTGATCGCCGGTATAATAACGCTGCTTGCCGATTTTGTGCATGAGCGAGTTGATGGTAAAGGTACCGTGATACAGGAATACAGTGCTGGCGAAGAAGCCTATCAGCAGGGTAGACAATCCAGCTGTCCAGTCAAACCAACCGGTGCCATTTACTTTATTTCCTACAAAATACACTGCCACCATTAAGACGATCGCAGGTATCATGTGGTATTTGTTGAGCCAGAACAGTTCCTTGGCTTTATGATCTTTGATCAGATCAAAACGGGTAGGTTTGTATTCCGGTCCCATGATCCAGCCGATGTGCGCATACCAGATGCCATAAATATTGGCAGAGTGCGGATCTTCAGGTGTGTCGCTGTGTTTGTGGTGAATGCGGTGATTGGCTGACCACCAGAGGGCTCCTTTCTGCAAGCTGCTCTGTGCGCCGCCGGCCAGAATAAATTGAAAGAACCGCGATGTTTTAAAAGCACGATGGGAGAAATACCGGTGATAGCCGGCCGTAACAAAAAACATACGCACTACATACAGTGCTCCACATAATATCCAGTCAAATGCTGTGGTGCCAGTAAAAAATGCCAGTAAAGGAATAGCATGAATTCCCAGGAAGTCCACTTGATGCCACCAGTTAGGTGATTTTCTGTCTTGCTTGATCGCCTTATTCATTCTGCAAATATAGTTTCCGTCTTGTATTAAATTTATGATTTAAATCATTTTGACAAAGTTAGGGCATTTCACCTGCCAAACCCAGAATGCTACCCGAACTTTTTATAGACCCAGGTGTTAGGAAGATATAGATTGTCATCATTTTATAACAATAAAATAAAATCAATATATGTCACAGGTCCTGTCGGCCATCCGTAATAATGTAAAGTACTGGTGGCTCTATCTGCTCAATGGTATCATCTTTATTATTGCGGGCTTTATTGTTTTCAACAATCCTTTCAGCAGCTATTTGCTGCTGAGTATTTTTTTTAGTGTAACCTTATTCGTGACAGGAGTATTTGAAATCATTTTTGCAACGGGTAACCGTAATACCATGCATGGCTGGGGTTGGTCGCTGGCATCCGGCATTTTCGATGTGATCATCGGTTTTATACTCATGTTATATCCTACTATCAGTATGGCGGTGTTACCTATATTTCTGGCTTTCTGGTTTATGTTTAAAGGAATCAGTCTTATTGTGTTCGCCATTGCACTGAGCTCCGATAAAATCCCCAACTGGGGCTGGGTACTGGTAGGTGGTATTCTTTTGATTATGATTTCCGTGGCGATCCTTGATAATCCTGCCCTGGGGGTAGCTACTATCCTGGGGATCATGGCAGTAGCTTTCTGGATCACGGGAGTGCTGAGTATCGTTTTTGCTTTCCGGTTAAAACATATGAAGAAGCTGTTCCACTCAGCATGATAATCATTTGCCCAGTTCCTTTCTCAAAAATTTCAATGCCCTGTTCATCTGTGTTTCTATAGTGCCTGTAGTGATGTCCAGGCGGGAGGAGATCTGTCGGTAGCTGAATGCCTGTTCCTTATGCATCCGGAAGATCTGCTGTTGTTGTGCAGGTAGTTTGTTGATGGTTACTTGTAATTTCCGCTGCAGTTCCTTTTCTATTAGTTTCTCCTCCGGGGAAGGGGTGGTGCTCTCCGGTGTATATTGTGATAAAGCCTGTTCCTGGCGTGCTTTCTTGCGTAACTCGTCCAGGAAAAGGTTTCTGCCATATACTTTAAGTAATGCCATTACTTTTTCATCGTCCCTGATGTTGTCCAGGTGTTCCCATATTTTGATATAGGCCTGCTGTACAAGGTCTGCACACAGGTCATTGTCTTTGCAAAGTGCAAACAGCACTCCAAAAAGTTTGTCATAGGTCTGGTCTATTATCCGCTGCAGCCTTTCTTCCTGTTGGTTTGCCAATGACGTATTGTTTTTGTTTTGCAAAATTAAGTGTGTGATTCCGGCCCCAAGATTAACAAATTGTTAAGCCCGATATTTTTGTACAGGTATTTTCCGGAAGATACGTGTATTTATCAAACGTTGTTTCTTCAACGGCTGCTTTTTAGATAGCCTATCGTGAAACACTATACGAAACATGAACAAGGAACTGATCATAAAATATTTCCAGGGGCGTTGTACCGGTGAAGAGGCCGGACAGGTGCAGCAATGGCTGGACCAGCAGGGGACTGAGTGGATTGACCGCTTTATGGACGAGCACTGGGATACCATCAGTATTACTTCTTCCGACGAAGAGCGCCGTCGGCTGGCCAGCCAGGTGATAGCCATGGCTCCGGTGAAAAGCGGAAAGGTGCGCTGGCTGAAACTAGCCGTAGCTGCTGCTTGTATGACAGCTGTAGCAGTTACCTGCTGGTGGATGTTTGCTTCCACTGTGCCAGCGCAACTAACCTGGACGGAAGTACGTAATGACAGCGCAGCCATACAATCCGTGAAGCTGCCGGATGCTTCGGTGGTAACGCTCAACCGGCATGCGGTGGTTCGTTATTCGTCGGCTTACAACAAAAAAGACAGACAGGTACAGCTGAGTGGAGAAGCATTTTTTGAAATCAGTCCCGACGCCAACCGTCCCTTCATTGTACAGGCAGGCAGCACTACGGCCAGGGTATACGGTACTGCTTTTAATGTGAACGCATTGCCCGCAGCTGGTGAAACCAGAGTGGCCCTGCAGAGCGGAAAGATCGGCGTTACCTGCGATAGTATCTCCGGAGAAAAGATCCTCGTTCCCGGTCAATTACTTGTATTCAACAAACAAACACATCATACAACGATCACACAACTGGCTGCCGGACAGGCCGACAGCTGGCGTAAAGGACAGCTGAACTTCATCAATACACCTTTTAAAGATGTATTACTGCAACTGGAGAATACATATGGATTGCATTTTATTTATACCGGTAAACCACAACAGCAGACAGTGACTGCTGTTTTCCCGGCCAACGATCTGCCGAAAGTATTACAGCACCTGGCTTTCATCTGGGAACTGGACTTTCAGCAAAAGAAGGATAGCATCTTCATAAAATAAAAAAATTTACCCGCATCATGTGATACATCGCCTCTGGCGGTGTAAAGGGAACTATTTATTCCTGTAAAGCAAAACAAAACGTCAAAACAACAGTATGAAAAAGAATCTGCAACGGTGGTTCCAACCAGTATCAGGATGGCAATACCGCGCAAAGATGGGTTGCTGGTCATTGGCACTGGTAGCTGTAATGAGTGCACAGGCACAAGCTCAGGCCATCCAGATGGACCTGCGCGGCTCAAACCTGGCCATGGTGGTGGCCAGCCTGCAAAAGCAAGCGCCTGGGTACCATTTCTCCTATCAGCAACAAACACTGGAGAAAGTGAAAGTAGACAGGATTAACTTTCATCAGTCCAGTGTAAAAGCTGCGTTGGAGTATCTGCAAAAAAATTACGGCCTGCAGTTCCTCCTGGAAGGTAATCAGGTGTCTGTAAAGTACAGCCCCGCTGCTGTTGCCCCTGCTGCTGACAAACTGGTGCTGCAGGGTAAGGTGACCGACGATGCCAATACGCCACTTCCTGGCGTAAGCATCCTGGACAACCATGGAAAAATGCTCGGTACCACTGATGCTGCCGGTGTGTTCACCGTAAAAACAGTGCCCGGCACCATTCTCTCTTTTTCATACATGGGCTTCACTGCAGAAAAATATGAAGTGACCGGCAAAGAAGACGTGGTAAAGATCACCATGAAACAAAACAGCCGCGAACTAAACGGGGTAGTAGTTACCGCCCTGGGTATCTCCCGTGAGCAGAAGAGCCTTGGCTTTGCCACCCAGAAACTGGATGGCAGCGCCGTGAGTGCCGCACCTACCAACGGTTTCGTGAATGCGCTGTCTGGTAAGGTAGCGGGTCTTAACATCACCAAGGCTGGCGGCCCTATGGGTAGCAGCCGCGTGGTACTCCGCGGAGAAAGTATCCTCGATGGCCAGGGTGGTGAAGCCATCCTCGTGGTAGATGGTGTGATCGTGAATAAATCATTCAATGGAACCGGCCACCAGGGCTACCTCGGCAACGACAGCCCGATCGACTTCGGATCGGCCCTCACAGATATCAACCCCGATGATATCGAGTCCATCAACGTACTGAAAGGCCCCAGTGCTGCCGCCCTCTATGGTGCACGCGGTGCCGGCGGTGCCATCATCATCACCACCAAAAACGGCTCCCGCAATACAAAAGGTATGGGCGTGACCGTTAGCAGCAACGTCGCTATCGATCAGATCAACAACTGGCCCGACTACCAGTATGAATACGGTCAGGGCACCAACAACGCCAAATATTATTCCTACGGTAAAACCGCTGATGGCGCCAATACAGCTTCCACCAGCTCCTCCTGGGGACCTAAGTTCGACGGACAGTCTTACTTCCAGTTCAACTCCCCCATGGATGCCAACGGTGTAAGAACAGAACGTACGCCATGGGTACCTTATAAAAACAACCGTAAAGACTTCTTCCGTACCGGTTTCACCAATACCAATACGGTAGCCGTGTCCGGCAGCAATGATAAAGGAGATATGCGCCTCAGTTTTACCCAGATGAAGAACGAGTGGATCATGCCTAATACCGGCTACAACCGCTACTCCGTGTCTTTCTCCGGTAATACACAGGTAAGCAAAAAAATATCCCTGTCTACCAAGGTAGACTATACGAACAAAGTGGCCGACAACCTGCCCAACACCGGGTACAATAACCAGTCTGTTGCCTACTTTATCAATTTCCAGAATCCAAACGTCGACCTCAACTGGTACAAACCTTACTGGAAGCCAGGCAGGGAAGGCATAGAGCAGAACCATCCTTTCAGCTCATTGATTGATAACCCATACCTGATCGTTAATGAAATGATCAACGCTTCCAACCGTCACAACCTCACCGGCAACGTGATGGCGAAATACAAAATACTGGACAACCTGGAGCTGATGCTGCGCAGTGGCCTCGATATGGGCTATGAGTTCCGCAACCAGCGTCGTCCCAAAAACACCCAGAAGTTCCAGGATGGTATGTACCGCCAGCAAACCGTGATGAACTACGAAAACAACAACGACTTCCTGCTGCGTTACAATAAAAACATCGGTGCTGACTTTAACATCATCGCCAGCGTAGGCGGCAACGTCAGAAACCAGCGTCGTTATTATACCAACCAGCGCGCCGATAAACTGGCTGCTATAGGTGTGTACAACCTGGCCAACAGTAAAGATCCGGTAGCCTCCAGCTCTGAGCGCCCTGTTGCAAAGGTGAACAGTCTGTATGCTTTTGTAAATACTTCCTGGAAAGATAAGCTGTTCCTCGATGTCACAATCCGTAGAGATCAGTCCAGCACATTGCCTTTACAGAACAACACTTTTTATTATCCTTCCATCGCTGCCAGTGCTGTGCTGAGTGAACTTGCTCACCTGCCTGCATTCGTATCTTTCGCTAAGCTGCGCACGTCGTACGCCAGCGTAGGTTTTGACGCACCCTTCGGTACCTACTCACTGGAAAAAGATTACGAAGCCGGCTCTATCACCGGCAGCATGAGCAATCCTAATACTATCCCTAACCCTAATCTGCAGCCGCAGCGTAACAATGCCCTGGAATTCGGTACTGAATGGCGCCTCTTTAAAAACCGTGTAGGCTTTGACGTTACCTGGTACCGTCAGCGCGCTATCAACCAGATTTCCAGTGTACCCATCGACCGCTCTACCGGTTACGACTACCAGCTGGCCAACGTAGGTATCGTGGAAAACAGGGGTGTGGAAGTAATGCTCAATGTAACACCGGTGAAGCTGAAAAACTTCCAGTGGAAATCTACCATCAACTGGTCCCGCAACCGTAACGAGGTGATCAAACTGAATCCGGAAGTAGGCACCTCCCTGATCATCGCTGAAGGCCCCAGAGGTACGCTGGAAGCCAGAGAAGGCCATCCGCTCGGAGAACTGTACGGTATTGGCTTCGAACGTAGCCCGGACGGTCAGATCGTGTACAAGAATGGCCTTGCCCAGCTCGCTTCACAGGCTACCTATCGTGGCAATGCCAACCCCGACTGGAGAGGCGGCCTGAACAACCAGTTTACCTATAAAAATCTCTCCCTGTCTGTATTATTCGACATGCGCAAAGGTGGTAAGATCTATTCCCTCACCCATGCTATCCTGGCAGAACAGGGTAAAATCAAGGAAACACTGCCTGGCCGTGATAATGGTTTGATCGGTGAAGGGGTAATGCTGGATGCCAGCGGTAAATATGTGCCCAATAATGTACTGGTGACCAACATGGACCAATATTACAATGCATACTATGATCGTAGCAACGTGGAGTCCAACACCTTTGATGCATCCTATATCAAACTGCGTGAAATGGTACTGAGCTATAACATACCTGCCAGCCTGTTTGGCCGTTCCTTCATCAGAGGAGCTGCAGTGAGCCTCTATGGCCGCGAGCTCTTTGTATGGTCCAACTTCCCGGCTTTTGATCCGGAAACAGCTACACTGAACAGCTCTTCCATCGTTCCTGGTTTTGAAACTGGTCAGTTCCCTTCTACCCGTACCATGGGTGTCAACGTAAAACTTAACTTCTAATCTAACACACAGGCATATATGAAAAAGTATTTTGTTTATATGGGTGTGGCACTGGGATTGTGTACCAGCGTAGCCTGTACCAAAAAATTTGAGGACATGCAGCATAACCCGGAGACCCTGAAAGTGGTGCCTGCGGGTAACTTCCTCAATGCGATTGTTTTTGATGGTGTAAACATAGGACTGAGAGAATCCCACCGTATCAATAATGAGCTGATGCAGGTGACGGTAACTGAAATCTCTACTACAGACCTGCACCGGTATTTTATCAAAAACACAGAATCTGATTATCCCTGGGAGAATTATTACCTGACGCTCAATAACGTAAAAGATATGCGTGCCTCCGCCAAACTGGCCGGAGAGCCCAACAGCGAGGCTATTGCACTGACTCTGTGGGCATGGCAGTTCCAGCATCTGACTGATATCTATGGAGATATTCCTTACCAGGATGCCCTGCGCGGATATCCTGATAATCAGCTGCAGAACAGGTTTGATCCCCAGCAGGATGTATACCGCGACCTGATCAATAAGCTGGATACCGCCAACAGGCTCTTTGTGACCAATGGCAGCAAAGGTCTGGAACAGGGCGATGATCTGTTGTTTAACAGCTTTGCTGTTCCTGCCAACATCATCAAATGGAAAAAACTCTGTAATTCCCTCCGTCTTCGTTTGCTCATGCGTATCGCACACAAATCAGCAGATGCCCGCCAGGAACTGGGCCTGATGCTGAATGCGCCTGACAAGTATCCGGTGATGACCAGCAATGACGAGTCCGCCGTATTGAAATATACCAACGTCAAACCTTTCCAGAATCCTTTCTTCAGCTTCCGTGACTATGATTTCAACGGAGACAGGGCCTTGTCATCTTTCTTTGCTGACAAGTTGCTTTCCTGGAACGACCCACGCCTGGCCGTTTGGGGCAAAAAGGCAGAAGATGGTGTATACAGGGGGATTCCCAGCGGCTACAAACCAGAGCAGTTTGACAGCATCTCCGGCATTAAAGCAGCCACACTGAACGTTGATCTGAAAAAGTCCAACCTGATCGGTACTATCATGACTTATGCAGAAGTGGAGTTTATCCGGGCAGAAGCGATCATGAAAGGATATGCTACCGGTAACGCACAAACGGCCTATGAAAATGGGGTGAAAGCAGCTGTTTCCTACTGGGGAGTACCGGTACCGGCCGACTTCCTGACCCGTCCGGGTATCAGCTTCAACAATACGCCGGAGCAGGTGCTTACCCAGAAATATTTTGCCCTGTTCTTTACAGATATGCAGCAGTGGTTTGAATACCGCCGCACCGGCTTCCCGATATTGCCCCGTGGAGAAGGTATCATCGCCGGCATGAATATGCCTGCCCGCATGAAGTTTCCCATTATCGTACAAACGATCAATGCGGCTAATTATCAGTCGGCAGTACAGCACATGGGGGGAGATGAAATATCTACCAAAGTGTGGTGGCAACAACCATAATCATGATAAAATAGTGGAAGAACCTGAGCGGATATTAACATTATCTGCTCAGGTTTTGCATTTAAATGATTGTAAATTGATTCTGGTGTATATTTAGCGACTTCAAAATCTAATTATCGCAACCAGATGAAATCACACAGTTATGTATTAGCTTCTCTGTTGGCTTGCGGAGCAATGCAGCAGAGCACTGCACAAACAGCGCCTGTTTCCCGCTATGATCAGCATGAGGCTTTTTCTCCTTTATTTTACCCTACCAACGGAAACGAGTACCGGAGCGCAGGAGGACAGCCAGGACCCAAATACTGGCAGAATGTGGCCGACTACAAGATCGATGTTACACTCGATACCTTACAGCACCGCCTTTCGGGCACTGTGCTGATCACCTACAAAAACAACAGTCCCGATCATCTTCCTTTCCTCTGGTTGCAAATGGATCAGAACATTTACCGGGAAGATTCCCGGGGAACGGCCACAGTAGCCGCTACCGGCGATCGTTTTGCCAACCGTCATAATACTGCAGGCTTCGAATTGCAGTCTGTGACGGTGCTGAGCAATGGCAAAAGCACGGCGGCCAACTACCAGGTAAATGATACCCGTATGCAGGTAAGGCTGGCAGAAGCATTAAAAACCGGCACCAGCATTCAGCTTAAAATACAATACAGCTATACCATCCCCGAATATGGCACAGACCGTACCGGCCGGCTTAACACCCGTCATGGATGGATATACGAAATAGCCCAGTGGTACCCCCGGATGGCGGTATACGATGATGTGCTGGGTTGGAATAACATTCCCTATATGGGCGCATCAGAGTTTTACCTGGAGTATGGTAACTTTGAATATAGCATCACTGCACCAGCTAATATGCTGGTGGCCGGTTCCGGTGCCCTCATCAACGAAGCGCAGGTGCTGAATCCTACAGAAGCCGCCCGGCTGGCCAAAGCACGCAATAGTGATGCTACCGTGATGATCCGCGACACCACTGCTTTTCATGACAACACAATTAAAGGTACCCGCACCTGGCATTTTACGTGTAAGGAATCCCGTGATGTGGCCTGGGCTGCCTCGGCCGCTTTCATCTGGGATGCTGCGCGTATCAATCTCCCTGGTGGAAAAAAATCCCTTGCGCAGTCAGTATACCCTGCAGAATCAGCCGGTCCCCAGGCCTGGAGCCGGTCCACTGAATTTGTAAAAGGTGCTATCGAACATTACTCCCGGGAATGGTATCCATATACCTATCCCGTGGCCACTAATGTGGCTGGTATAGTAGGAGGGATGGAATATCCGGGCATTGTTTTCTGCGGCTGGAAGGCTATCAAAGCCGAACTGTGGGGCGTAACCAATCATGAGTTCGGACATAACTGGTTCCCGATGATCGTAGGCTCCAATGAACGTAAATACGCCTGGATGGATGAAGGGTTTAACACTTTTATTAATGGGATAGCCACCAGGGAATTTAATAAAGGAGAGTTTAAGGTTGAACAGTCAGCGCAACGGATGGCAACCACCATGTTTCAGAGTAATGCGGAAGCTATCATGAACACACCAGATGTGATCAACCTCCGCTACAATGCTGTGGCAGCCTACTACAAGCCGGCTTTGGGTCTGCAGCTGCTGAGGGATCAGATACTGGGTCATGAGCGTTTTGATTACGCCTTCCGGGAATATATCAAACGTTGGGCGTTTAAACATCCTACGCCGTGGGACTTTTTCCGTTCCATGGAAAACGCTGCGGGCGAAGATCTGTCCTGGTTCTGGAGAGGCTGGTTTTTCCATACCTGGAAACTGGACCAGGCCATTAAAAGCGTTACCTATGTACAAAATGATCCTGCCAAAGGCGCACTCATTACCTTACAGAACCTGGAGCAACTGCCAATGCCGGTGTTGCTGGCTATCAAAGATGAAAACGGCCATCGGGACACCGTAAAGCTACCTGCAGAGATATGGCAGCGTGGTGCTACCTGGGTGTACCATCATCCTTCCCTGGTGAAATTATCCAGCGTAGTAATAGACCCTGAAGGTGCCTTCCCGGATATTAACCCCGGAAACAACAGCTGGAAAGCCGATAACGGCAAGCCTGTGCCAGCCGGCGTTACTACTACCTCTGTACTGGAAAAGTATATCCAGGCTATTGGCGGCAAGGATAAACTGAAGAACGTCAAAGATCTCTATATAGAAGCAGCAAGTGATATTATGGGCACACCACAGTCGGAGATCAAAACCCGATATAAACAGCCGGGCAGTTTCTGGCAGGAAGTGTTTGCTCCAGCAATCAATAAGGTCATCAAAAAAACAGTTATCAAAGGCGACTCCGTGAAAGTATGGACGATGGGAAAAGAACTGGCTTTAACAGCCACAGACAAAGGCGGGGTGAAAGACAAAAACCTGCTGTTCGCAGAAGTTGCATACCAGGAAGTGCCGGATGGCGTGAAGATAGAACTGTCACCGCTTACAGAATCTGTCAATGACGAAGAGGCGTACGTGATCACCATTGCTACGCCTAACGGTATTCTGCTGAAAAATTACTACGATACTAAAACAGGCCTAAAGGTGCGTTCCGTAAGCCTGAGCGGGCAGGAGGGAGCGCCGGGTAACAATGCGGTAACTGATTATCTGGAATACCGCGAGGTAAGTGGTATACAGTTTCCTTTCCGTTCCAGAACTACTATCAATAGCTTTGAGTCCAATACAAAGATCCTGAAAGCTGTTATAAATGGTAATATGAGTGACGAGCTTTTTAAGCTCTAGGTAACTGTTCGCGGGTCCGGTAGCGGGTATACGAAGATAATTCCATTATATTTGTATACTTGCTATCGGATTTTTTTTGAAGTAATTTTCCCTATGCAACAAGCGTATAACTATACCCGTGGTTTCCGGATTTTTTTGCTATGCCTGTTGGCCCCGTTTGTGCTGATGGTGCCATTCACTTTTTATTTTCTTTCTAATAGGGGTATAAATGCAACTTATTATTTGCTGACTACTTTTTTATCGCCTCTCTTTCTTTCTTGGATAGTATTTGCATTGGATGACCTGTTTTCAGTTATTAGAACTGATAATGATGTTTCTGTTTTAAAAGTTTAAATAGCAGGTAGTGATTTACCAAACATTTTAAAACAGCACTACAATAGCTAAAGTAACCCCAACACCTTCTTCAGTCCGGATAATTGGTCTCCCCAGTAAAAATGCATATAACTAGCCAGTATATTGGAGGTATGAAACACGGGCGTAGGCAGCATTTCATTCCGGGCATTTAAAACACGTATATCCGTTTGCGTTATATCAGGTTGGGCGGTAAACTGGGAATAATGGAATTCATGTCCTTTGAGCACTACATCACCAATATGTACCTCCCGGTATCCGAGGGATAATTTTTTCCGCTGCATGCTGGTCTGTACGGGCAACAGGCCTACCATCGGATAGGCGATACCGTTTTCGTCTACAATACTTTCTCCCAGATACATCATGCCTCCACATTCTGCGAGGATACGGCCCTTGTATTGCCGCAGCTGTTCAAGAAGGGTATGGTTGGCAGCCAGTTGTGGCAGATGCAGCTCGGGATAGCCACCTGGTAGATAAAGCAGATCAGCCTCTGGTAATGCAGTATCTGTAAGCGGACTGAAATAGGTAACAGGACCTAGTTGTGATAAGGCATTTATGTTCTCGCGGTAGGTGAAGTTGAACGCTTCATCCTGTGCCACGGCTATACGTAATTGGGTGGAAGATGTAGTGGCGAGTGCTGTGTCGACTACTGCAGGCCGTAAGGTCCGCTGTAGCAGTTGCTCTAGGTCTATATGTGCAGTAAGATGGTCCGCAGCGGCATCAATGATGGTATTATAATCTGTTTCTGCAGAAATATGAAGCCCCAGATGACGGGAGGGTATCTTTACTTCCGGTTGTTCCGGCAGATAGCCTAGCGCCGGGATACCCACATCCGCGGCGGCTTCTTCCAGGATACGGTAATGGGAGGGGGTATTTACAAAATTAAATATCACCCCGGCAATCTGTATCTCCGGGAAAAAATGTTTGTATCCATATAACAATGCGGCGGCAGAATAGGCCATGGCTTTGGCATTCACCACCAGTATCACGGGTATGTCCAGCAGTGCGGCCAGTGAGGCGCTGCTGCCTTCCATTTTGCGGGCGCCGTCAAAAAGTCCCATTACACCTTCAATGATACTGACATCTGCCTGGCTGGTATACCAGTGGTAACGTTCCAGAAGATGTTGTTCCTGCATCATGTACTGGTCTAGGTTGATACTGGTCTGGCCGGCGGCCAGGGTATGATGTTTTGGGTCCAGGTAATCGGGGCCGCATTTAAATGGCTGTACCTTGCGGCCGCTGCGTTGCAGCGCCCTCAGCAGTGCGAGGGTGACGGTCGTTTTACCTGCACCACTATGCGGTGCCGCTATCAGAAACTGTGGTTTCATGTCCTGCAAAGATAAGCGGAGGAAATATTCTTTTGTGAAAGTTAAATATCTTCGTTGCCACTAGAAGTTATGAATACCATGAAACAACTCCGGCCGGTTATGTTTGTAGGCACTGCCTCTGATGTGGGCAAAAGCGTGATTGCTGCCGGGTTTTGCCGTATATTTAAACAGGATGGGTATATGCCGGCGCCCTTTAAGGCGCAGAATATGTCACTCAACAGCTATGCTACGCCGGAAGGGCTTGAAATAGGCCGCGCACAGGCCGTACAGGCAGAAGCGGCCGGCGTGCCCTGTCATACCGATATGAACCCGGTATTGCTGAAACCTACCAATGATAAAAGCTCTCAGCTGGTACTGCATGGGAAACCGGCAGGTAATCAAACAGCCTGGGAATACTTTATGCAGGACGACAAACGCCGGCTCTTTGAAGAGGTGAAAGGCGCTTTCGACAGACTGTCGGAGCGCTACAACCCTGTGGTGATGGAAGGTGCAGGCAGTATATCCGAACTGAACCTGCGCCATCGTGATATTACCAATATGCGGATGGCCCTGCATGCAGGTGCTGCTGTATACCTGATCTCGGATATCGACAGAGGTGGTGTCTTCGGAAGTGTATATGGTACAATTGCCCTGCTGCCACCGGAAGAAAAGGCCCTGATCAAAGGTATTATCATCAACAAATTCCGCGGCGACATACGCCTCTTTGAAGATGGCCGCAAACAACTGGAAACACTGACCGGTATACCGGTAACGGGCGTATTGCCCTATTATCAGGATATTCATATTGAAGAAGAAGATTCGGTAGCACTATCGCTGAAGCATAAACGGCAGACCACCGGAAGAATCAATATCGCTGTGGTATTGCTCCGGCATATGTCGAACTTTACGGATTTTAATGTATTGGAGAAAGATGAGCGGGTAAATATTTTTTATACAGATAATCCCGCAGATATTGTTACAGCAGATATCGTGATTATCCCGGGCAGTAAAAATACAATGTCCGATCTGGTGGCAATCAAAAATAATGGAACAGCAAGGGCTATAACGGAAGCGTTTAAACGAAATAAAGTGGTGATCGGTATCTGTGGCGGTTATCAGATGATGGGTATGTCTGTTGAAGATCCGCATGGTGTGGAAGGAGAGCCCGGCAGTATGCCCGGACTGGGGATATTACCGGTCAGCACAGTCCTCACCCGCGAGAAGATCACCCGGCAGCGCCGTTTTACTTACCGGCAGCAGGCTGCTTCCTGTGAAGGGTATGAGATCCATATGGGACATACAACAGGAGAAACATCTTCACCGCTGAATGTACTGGATGATGGACAGCCCGATGGATATTTTCTCAGCAACAGGTGCTGGGGCACCTACCTGCATGGTATCCTCGACAATACCGCCGTACTGGACGATTTGCTGGCTGCCTGCGGGAAAACAGTGACTACCGCTCAAAGCTTCGACTATCGTGCTTTCCGGTCGGCTCAATATGATAAACTGGCCGCTCATATCCGGCAACATCTCGATATGGAATCGGTGTATAAAGCTATTTGTTTATGATACAAGGACACGGAGATGATGCATACCTGTTCAACCACCCTATTGTAGCTGATTTCAGCTCAAATGTATGGTATGGCGGCACACAGGAAAAACTGGTACAGCATATTGCGGGCAAAGTCAGTGGTGTCGGCCACTACCCGGATGCAGGGGCTGTTAAACTGCAGCAGCAGATAGAACAACGGGAAGAACTGACACCCGGTATGGTGATGGTGACCAACGGAGGCACAGAAGCTATTTACCTGGTGGCACAGGCTTTCAGCGGCGCAACCACGACGGTGGTGGTACCTTCCTTCGCGGAATATGCTGACGCCTGCAAACTCCATAAGCATGAACTGAGTTACTTTTTCTGGGAGAAGCTGGCGCCTGATACCCGGTTTATTACCGATCTGGTGTTTATCTGTAATCCCAACAATCCTACGGCCCAGGTGATGAGTGAAGAGGGAATGCTGCAGCTGATACAGTTCAATAACCGCACTATATTTATCATTGACGAAGCCTATATACAATTCACCCGTAATGCCATTACGTTGTTGCCTCGCCTGCATCAACTGTCTAATGTGCTGATTGTACGGTCGCTCACCAAAACCTGCTGCATCCCCGGGCTGCGCTTAGGATACCTGGCAGGACAAAAGCCGCTGCTGGACAAGGTAAGGGCGTTCAGAATGCCCTGGTCGGTCAACAGCCTGGCTTTGGAAGCCGGTTATTATATCATGGACCATCCGGAAGAATTTGAGCTGCCGCTGGACTCCTTGCTGGCAGATACTTACCAGCTCTGGGAAGGAGTACGGAAAATGCCTGAGTTCAAAGCGTATCCTACCCATACCCACTACTTCCTGTTTGAAACTCTCACGGGTACTGCGGCTGCCCTGAAACTATGGCTGGTCAATAACTACGGGATACTGATCCGGGATGCCTCCAATTTTTATGGCCTGGAACAGGGACACTGCCGCGTAGCATGCCGCAACGAGGAAGATAATCAGTTACTCATCACTGCCCTGCATCAATGGACGCTTTCGTAAAATTCGTATTACCCTTACTGTTAGGTTATCTGCTGGACCTGTTGCTGGGAGATCCCCGCAGCTGGCCACATCCCGTGAAGTTTTTTGGTCACCTGATCGGCTATACGGAACGGCTGCTGAACCGTGGCCATGGCCGTTTGTGGAAAGGGGCGCTGATGACGCTGGGCCTTTGTGCCGCTGTGTTTATCTGTTTTTATCTGGCGCAGCACTGGCTGGAACAATGGCCCTGGGCCTGGCTGGCCTTTACCACTGTTTTTGTGTTTTTTGCGCTGGCCAATAAAAGCCTGCTGCTGGAAGGAAGGGAGGTGTTTGATACGCTGCACCAGCAGGGCCTGGAGGCTGGCCGTAAACGGTTGTCCTGGATTGTTGGCCGTGATACCACAGCTTTATCACCTAACCAGATACGGGTGGCGGTAATGGAGTCTATGTCTGAAAACCTCAGTGATGGCGTGATTGCTCCGTTGTTTTATTATGCGCTGCTGGGCCTGCCGGGTATGATGTTATATAAGATGATCAATACCCTCGATTCGATGGTGGGTTATAAAAATGATCGTTACTATTATTTTGGAAGAGTGGCTGCCCGCCTGGATGATGTGGCCAATTTTATCCCGGCCAGGATTACGGCCTTGCTGATGGTGCTGGTGTCAGGTAGCCGCCGTGCGGCACAGTACATCATCCGTTTTGGCAGGTCACATGCCAGCCCCAATTCCGGTTATCCGGAGGCGGCCCTGGCAGGTATTCTCAACTGTCGTTTCGGAGGTCCCAATACCTACCACGGCAGGGTGGTGGAGAAACCTTATATCGGCGAACAACCCCGGGATATCGCTCATCACGAATTCAGCAAGGTGATGTACGTTAATCACGCAACCACGCTGGTGATGATATTTATTATTTTATTATTTTATTATTTGATTATTTAGGTAGTGGCCAAAACACAATCTTCGCTGCATTTCAAATAACTAAATCTCTAAATAAAAAAATCCGTAAATCTTTCCTATCTTCGCCGCCGTTACCAGGTGTGTAGCCTTTTCTGAGGTACACTTAAAAGGGAATCCGGTGTAAATCCGGAGCAGTACCCGCTGCTGTAAGTTCATCTATACGTTGCTGATAATATAGCCACTGTGTCAACGGGAAGGCGTCAGACAACAGAACAAGCCAGAAGACCTGCCAGGAAACATGTTCACGGTCTGCTTCCGGGATAGAAGCCAGGACAGTTTCCTTCATACTCCCCGTATGTAAGAATCTTCCCTGATATTCCTCCCCTCAGCTCGCCGCAATTTTATTTAACAGTTAACGGGCTTATTAACTTAATCCATGGGCAAAGATCTTCAAAAAGTTAAACGCATCGCGTTTATCTGCAACGGTAATTCCTGCCTCAAAAAAGGCGCGGAAGACACCACCCTGCAGCTCAGAGCTGCTATCTCAGACAACAACCTGCATGAGGAAGTGCATACCATCCGCACACGATGCACCGGTCAATGCGAACACGGACCGATTGTTTTTATCCATCCCGACGGGACCTGGTATAAGGAAATGTATCCGGAAAATACCAGTAATCTCGTTATCAGCCACTTCCTGAACGACAAACCGGTCAGCGAAGCTATCTTTTTTGGAGAAGAAACAACTATCCGTTAAGCTAACCCATTTTCATGCGAATTTTTTATACAGCTGTATTGTCTGCACTGGCATTGCCGGCATTGGCACAACACAAAAACACAGACACCCTTTCCCTCAAAATACTCAACCTTAAAGCGATCGACATCGCTGGCAGCACCGACAAAAGTGCGCACATGCTTTCCAAACTTGACCTGCAGCTGCAACCGATAAAATCGGCTCAGGACCTGCTTCGCACCGTACCGGGTCTTTTTATCGCGCAACATGCCGGCGGCGGAAAAGCCGAACAAATATTGGTACGGGGCATCGATAACGACCATGGCACCGATTTCGGTATATTCGTAGACGGTATACCTGTCAACCTCCCCAATCATGCCCACGGACAAGGATATGCCGATATGCACTTCCTGATCCCGGAAGTGATCGGCGGAGCCGCTTATTACAAAGGACCCTACGAGGCCTCCCAGGGCGACTTTACAAATGCAGGTGCTGCCGTGTATACTTCCCTGTTCAGACCCGATAATCAGTTCGTGAAACTGGAATACGGCCAGTTTAACACAGCCCGCGTTGCTACTATGCTCCGGCTGCTGGATAAACAACAGCAACCAGGCACCAGGGACCAGAACGCTTATATCGCTGCCGACTATACGTACACTGACAGCTACTTCGACAATTCACAACGCTTTAAACGAATGAACCTGTTAGGCAGATACAACATTGCCCTTAACAGTAACAATACCATTTCCCTGATTGCTTCGGGCTTTACGAGCAACTGGAATGCTTCCGGACAGGTACCGCTGCGCGCCCTTGAAGATGGCTCTCTTCGCCGCTTTGGCTCTATTGATCCCTCAGAAGGAGGAAAGACTACCCGTATCAATGCCAACCTGCTCTGGGATACCCGGCTCAGCGAGCGCTCTTCCCTGCGGCAACAGTTGTATTATGTAAGAAACCTGTTTGACCTCTGGTCCAACTTTACTTTTTATAAAGATGATAGGGAGAATGGAGATGAAATCAGACAATGGGAGAAACGTGACCTCTTCGGATATAAAAATACCTGGCGCCATGAAGGCCGCCTGGGAAAAGCAACCCTGCAATCAGAAATAGGGCTGGGAGCGAGGATAGACCTGGTAAGCCTGGGCCGCGATCATGTAAAGGAAAGAGATCTGCTGTCTCATGAGGATTCCTCCCGGGTGGCAGTGGCCAACTACTCCCTCTACTTCAGCGAAACGCTGCGCCTGGCCGGTGGATGGAGCTTCAACGTCGGGCTGCGTAACGATGTATTTACCTTTAATCTGCGCGACCGGATGGACCCTTCCAATAATGGCAATAGTGTGGCCTACCGGCTGAGTCCGAAGATTAACATTTATTACGATTTATCTCCTTCGCTGGCATTTTTCGCCAAAACCGGCATGGGCTTTCATTCCAACTATGCCAACGTGGCTATACGCAGCGGACAGGAGAGTGCTGTTCCCCGTTCTTATGGGGCCGACCTTGGCGCTAATTTCAAGTTAAACAGTAAATTGCTGCTGACCGCTACATGGTGGTGGTTGCAGAGTGATGCAGAATTCCGTTTCATCGCAGATGATGGCAGCTATGAAAACATTGGCCGTGCTACCCGTACCGGTGTAGATATAGCCTTGCGTTATCATATCTGGAAGCCATTATGGGCCGATGTAAACCTCAACTATGCACACCCTCGTCTGATGGACGCTCCCGCAAAGGAAAACTATATTCCCTTTGCGCCCGTCTTCACCAGCACAGGCGGTGTTTCCTGGCAGGCAACAAAAGGATGGAATGCAGGTATACGTTACCGTTATATGGGTAAACGTGCAGCCATCGAAGATAATAGTGTTCAATCGGCCGCTTATTTTCTCACCGACGCTGTTGTGAAATATCAATGGCGCCGTTTTGAATTCGGACTTTCTGCTGAAAATATTTTTAATGAGAAATGGGCAGAAGCTCAGTTCTATGATGAATCACAACTGAAAGACGAAAAAGCGCCGGTCATGGACTTCCATATTACGCCAGGGACACCGTTCTGCCTCAGAGGTAGTATAACTGTTAAATTCTAATATGGATCAACATCTCCCTAAAATCAGCATTTTAAGTTGCGGCTGGCTGGGCAAGCCACTGGCTCAGCATCTGCAGCGTATCGGATACACTGTGAAAGGCGCCAGGACCACGGCCGCCGGCGTACAGGAACTACAGGAAGCAGGCATAGACGGCTATCAGGTCGTTCTGAGTGAATCACAGCTCGAAGCACCTGATACCTTCTGGGATGCTGATATACTGATTATCAATATCCCGCCCCGCAACAGGGAAAGAGGAACAGAAGCGCATGTGCAGGAAATAAAAATCCTGAGAGAGAAGCTGGAAACAACAGGTATTAAAAAAGTAATCTTCGTAAGCTCTACTTCTGTTTATGCCGATGTCAACGATATGGTAACAGAGCATAATATGGTGATGCCGGAAACGCCCAATGGCGTTGCTTTACGGGAAGTGGAACAACTGCTGTTGCAGTCACCTTCCTTTCGTACTACCGTGCTCCGCTTCGGAGGACTCATCGGTTACGACAGGATCCCGAACGCTGAAACACTGCTCACACAGCGTCGTAGCAACGATGTGCCCATGAACGTGATACACCGTGATGATTGTATCGGTATTATCAGCCTGTTACTCGAAAAAGATATCTGGGGAGAGATCTTCAATGCCTGCGCCAGCGTGCATCCTATCCGCTACCACTATTACAGGGCGGCTGCACAGGCACAGAAGCTGGAGATGCCTAAAAAATTACAACCCATAGAACAACCATATAAAATAGTGAGTTCCGCCAAACTGAAACAAAGGTTAGGATATGAATTCATTTATGATGATCCGTTATTGATTTTTAATGCACCAACAACAGGAACAAAATAATAATATCCTGCATCCGGTATGCATCGTAGGGGCTGGCCCCGGTGCTGCGGACATGCTAACGGTAAGGGCTGCACGCTGTATAGAAGCGGCTGATGTAATCCTGCACGACAATCTGGTGTCTGAAGAGATACTGGCGCTGTGCCGGCCGGACGCAGAAAGGATATATGCCGGTAAAAAATATGGCGACACCATAGATCCGGCAGCACGGCAGCAGCAGATACATGAACTGATGCGCCTGCATGCATTGAATGGTAAGAAAGTGGTAAGGCTCAAGTCCGGAGATCCGTTTATTTACGGCCGCGCCGTGGAAGAGATCCGTTATCTGCAGGAACACCACATCCCGTTTGAAGTAGTGCCGGGCATCACCGCCGGGATTGCCGCTGCAGGTCTGTGCCAGGTGCCGCTGACAGAGCGCAACCACAGCAATGCAGTGCTTTTTTGTACCGGTCATACCGCCAACTACGACCATGAACAGTTGGATGCGCTGGCCAATATGTTGCGCACCGGCACTACGCTGGTAATGTATATGGGACTGAGCAACCTATCCGTAGTGGTGGCCAAACTGTTGCAGGCAGCCGGATCAGAAACAGTGTATGTAACAGCTGTTTCGAAAGTGTCCGCCCCGCAACAACAGCAGGTGACAGCACCCCTGCAGGAAATAGAAGCCGCCATACAGCAGGCAGCACTGCCGATGCCGGTGGTGTTCATCATAGGAAAATATGCAACATCCATTAAGGTATAAAAGATGAAAAAAGGGATACTGATCTGCGGCCACGGCAGCAGAGATAAAGAAGGAGTGGAGCACTTCAAGGTATTGGTCCGCAAGTTACAGGACCGCTACCCTGATGATGTCGTTGATTACGGTTTCCTGGAATTTGCTCATCCCGTATATGCGGCGGCGGTAGAGCGGATGTATCTGCAAGGTGTACGGCACATCATAGCATTGCCGGCTATCCTCTTTGCCGGCGGGCATGCCAAAAACGATATCCCGTATGAAATGAACACCCTTCAGCAGCAGTATCCCGATCTGACCATCACCATGGCCAGGCATCTTGGTATCAGCGCTCCTTTGCTGCAGTTATCCCAACTATTAATAGAAGAAGCAGAAGCTGCTGCGAAGGCGGTAGACAGGGCAGATGCCTGTTTGTTGCTGGTAGGGCGGGGCACCAACGATCCGGATGCCAATAGCGATGTGGCCAAGCTGGCCCGCATGCTGGGAGAAGGCATGGGCTTCGGATTTACGACCACTGCTTATATAGGAGTGACTCAACCGCTGCTGGCAGACACCTTGCCCATCCTGGAATGTCTGCCCTTCAAAAGGGTGGTAGTATTGCCGGTTTTTCTCTTTACGGGTATACTGCTCAAGCGGATCTACAGCCAGGTGGCCGATTGGCAGGCTTCTTCCACCAAAGAATACCTGTGCACAGCAGCTTTCGGCAGTCATGAGCTGCTGCTGCAAGCCATCGATGAACGCATACGGGAAGCACAGGCTGGTCATGGCAATATGAACTGTCAGCTGTGTAAGTACCGTACACAGATCGTGGGTTTTGAGGAAGATATGGGCAAGGAACAAATTGGCCATCACCTCAATGTAAAAGGTATCCTCTTCGAAGAAGAGGAAAAACCAGGTGCTCGGAAAGGAATATTATCAACCGTCAAAAAAGTATTCGGCATTTGAACCATACCGGAAAAATATATGCAGTATCGTTAGGCCCGGGTGATCCGGACCTGATCACGCTCAAAGGCTGGAAAGCCCTGCAGCAGGCCGATAAGATCTATTATCCGGCCTCTCTGCAACAAGGACAGCCACGTAGTTACGCCAGGACCATCCTCGATCATTATCAGCTGGAAAATAAAACCTGGCAGCCTATGCTGCTCGAAATGTCCAACGACCGCAGCTATAACCTGCAGGTATATACGGAAACGGCTGAACAAATGAAAACGGATGTGCGGCAAGGTTTACAGGTGGCATTCGTCAGCGAAGGCGACATCTCTTTTTACAGCACCTTTATCTATCTCCTCGAACATATCCGCCGGGAAAATCTTCCCCTGGAAGTAATTGCGGGAGTACCTTCTTTTCTGCTGGCAGCGGCAGCCCACCAGCAACCGCTGGCACTGCTCCGCGAAAAAATTGCCATCATCCCGTTGCTTGAAAATGCTACGGTACTGGAAGAACACCTGTGCCGCTTTGCAACCATCGTGCTGATAAAAGTACGGGGAGCCATGGCATATATTACACCATTCCTGGAAAACGGCCAGGCTACTATGTTGTACGGGGAGAAGCTCGGCACTGCGGAGCAATATCTCGCCACTGGCATCGAAGCATTGCAGGAAAGAACGCTGCCTTATTTTTCATTGATCATTCTAAAAAGTAACATATGCAACTGAGCGTAATCGGTATCGGGCCTGGTGCGAAAGAGTATATACTGCCGGTAGCGCAACAGGTACTGGCGGACGCCGATATTGTAATTGGCTATCACTATTATTTTCAGTTTGTGGCCCATCTGCTGAAACCTGGTTGTGAATGCCTGGGCCGGGAACTCTCTGAAGAAGAGGCCCGTGCAGTATTGGCCGTTGAAAGCTGTGCCCCCGGTAAAAAGGTGGCGGTGATCAGCTCCGGTGATGCCGGTGTCTATGCTATGGCCTCCCTGGTGTATGAATATGCCGCCCGTCACAACAGAACAGATATTGATATGCAGACCATCCCCGGTATCAGCGCCTTCCAGGGTGCCGCCGCCAGGCTTGGAGCACCCATAGGACACGACTTCTGTTGCATCTCCCTCTCTGATCTGATGACGCCCTGGTCTACAATCGAACAGCGTATCACCGCTGCCGCCATGGGCGATTTCGTTACTTCTTTATACAACCCCCGCAGTAAACAGCGCAACTGGCAGCTGTCGAGATTAAAAGAAATTTATTTGCAATACCGTCATCCGGAAACACCGGTGGCCATTGTAAGACAGGTGACAAGAGAAGAGGAGAATATTCATCTTACCACATTGGCGGAACTGGACGTTACCCTTGTTGACATGTTCAGCCTCGTGATGATTGGTAATTCACAAACCTTCCGGTTCAATAATTTCCTCATCACACCAAGGGGCTATCTGGCCCGCAAACCGGTGACCGGCGAGGAAATACAGATAGAGAGCTTCCGCCAGATCATGCGGCAGCTGAAAAGAGATGAGCTGTCACCGGCAGACCAATGGGCCGTGATACGGTGTATCCACAGCACCGCCGACTTCGAATATGAACAGCTGTACTATAGCCGTGGTAATGCCATGGAAGCCTGGCATGACTATCTGCGTAGTGGCGGCACCGTTATCACCGATGTGACGATGGTACAATCCGGTATTACCAGAGCATTCACCCAACAGTACGGTGTTACTGTAAAATGTTACCTCAACGATGAAAGAGTACCGGCCCTGGCAGCAGCAGAAAACCTTACCCGCAGCCAGGCAGGTATGCGCCTGGCCATACAGGAGCACCCGGAGGCCTTGTTCGTAGTGGGCAACGCTCCTACAGCGTTGCTGGAACTGTGTGACCAATGCCAGCAGGGTACTTGCCGCCCTGTTGGTATTGTAGCGGCGCCCGTGGGTTTTGTGAACGTACTGGAGTCAAAACTGAAACTACGGCTGGGTGCTACAGTGCCCGCCGTTATCATAGAAGGCCGCAAAGGCGGCAGCAACGTGGCGGCAGCGATTGTAAACGCTGCCTTCACCCTGGATACAATCACTGTTATGCATACACGCTGATGCCGGAAGAATATATCGTCATAGGAGTTGCCAATACAACAGCGAATGTCTGTTCACCGGAAGCTATGGAACTGCTTTCGCAATACCGGCATTTTTCCGGTGGGGAACGTCATTACACGCTGGTAAAGCATTTGCTGCCGGTGTCCCATAACTGGATTACCATCAAGGGCAATATGCCGGCACTTTTTGCGCAATATGAACAGGTGGCAGAGCCGTTGGTGGTTTTTGCCAGTGGAGATCCTTTGTTTTACGGCATGGTCAACACCATCCGCAAATACGCAGTGGATGCTAACGTAAAGGTATATCCGCAGTTCAACAGTATACAGCGGCTCTGTGCTAAAGCAGGCATTCCTTATGAACAGGTGTGTAATGTATCGGTACATGGCCGTAGCTGGCAGGAGCTGGATGCCGCGCTGATCAGGGGACACAGGCAGATAGCCATACTGACGGATCATGTTCGTACCCCGCAGGCAATTGCGCAGCGGATAATGGAATACGGGTTTACACAGTATGATATGCTGGTGGGAGAAGATCTGGACGGTGTTGCAGAACAGTTGTCCCGGGATACACTGGAGACGATGGCCGGCCGCACTTTTCATCCGCTCAATTGTGTGCTGCTGCAACAGGTGTCTGCATCGCAACAGCCCGGAATGGGGATAGAAGACTGTCGTTTTGAAGGGCTCCCCGGCAGACCCAATATGATCACCAAAAGAACGGTACGCCTCGCCAGTATTGCACAGTTGCAGCTGCACCAGGCAACGGTTTGCTGGGATATCGGCTTCTGTACCGGCGCAGTGGCTATAGAGGCCAGACGCCTGCATCCGCACCTGCAGGTGGTAGCCTTCGAAAAACGACCTGAATGTGAAGGTATCATCACCCGTAATATGAAACAATTGTCTGCCCCCGGTATTGATATACACATGGGCGATTTTTATGAACAGGACCATGCTGCTTTGCCGGTACCCGATGCAGTGTTTATCGGAGGCCATGGCAACCGCCTGGATGAGTTGATGCAGATAATAGATTCGTATATGCGTCCGGGTGGGAGAATAGTGATAAACGCTGTGCTGGACACCAGCAGAGAACAGTTTGTGCATATGACGGAAAAACTTCAATGGCACCTGCTACCGGCAGAACAGATACAGGTAGGAGACCATAACCCTATCACGGTTTTAACAGCTATCAAACAAGCATGAAACAAACATCAAATATTGCTATTATTGCCAGCACAGACAGAGCTTTAGTACTGGCAGGTACCATACGCCAGTCCTTGTCTGATGTGGCCATATTCTCTACCCGCAAGGATATCCCGGCAGGTGTCATTTCCATTGATACGATCGGTAGTTTCCTGCAGGAAAATTTTAACCAATACAACGCTTTCCTCTTCATTGGTGCGCTGGGTATCTGTGTACGCAGTATCGCACCTTATATCAAAGATAAAAATACCGATCCGGCGATCCTTAATATGGATGATCATGGTTATTTCGTACAGCCGGTACTGTCAGGTCATACCGGTGGTGCCAATACACTGGCGCGGCAGGTGGCGCATATCCTGGGTGCTCAGGCAGTGATTACTACCTCCAGCGATTTACAGGATATCTGGGCATTGGATACGCTTGGTAAACAATATGCCTGGAAAACGGCTGCCACAGCGCCTTTGAATACAGTCATCTCCCTGTTTGTCAACAACCACCCTACAGCCCTGTTGCTGGATGTAAAAGCGGAAGGGACCACATGGCTGGAAAAAACGAAACCGGATTTTGTTACCGTCTTTTATAATATCAATGATATCCCACTGGAGCAGTTTGACCTGTTGATAGCTGTTACCTTCCGTAAGTATACGGTTGCCATACCGGTGCTGCACTATCATCCGGCTGCTTTGCATATCGGGATGGGCTGCAGCCGGGATATTGAGTCCGACCTGCTGGAAGTCTCTGTGCTGGAGCAATTGCAACAACAGGGTCTTGCAGCGGAAGCCGTAAAAAGTATCGCTTCCATAGATATCAAACATGATGAAAAAGCATTTATTGCTTTGGCAGATAAATGGCAGATACCTTTTTACACCTACACCGCCGCTGCACTCAACGAGTGCGAAGTACCCAATCCATCGCCGGTAGTGAAAGACAAGCTGGACGTATACAGCGTATCGGAAGCCAGTGCATACTTGTCTTCCGGCAATGACGGTTGGCTGGTAGAGAAACAGAAAATTACGGTCAGCTCCGGTAAAAAACATACGATCGCTGTTGCCCTGGATGCCGCTCTGGAAAGGCGTGCACAGGTAGCCATTGTAGGTGCCGGCCCCGGTGATCCTGCATTGGTGGCAGTAAGAGGTAAAGAACTGCTTGAAAGGGCAGACCTTATTCTCTACGCTGGCAGCCTGGTACCGGAAGAACTGACCCACTACGCCAAGGAAGGTGCCGTGGTGCGCAACTCCGCCAGCATGACATTGGAAGAGCAGATCAGTCTGATGGAAGAACATTATGCCAAAGGGCATCTGATTGTACGACTGCAATCCGGTGATCCGTCTATCTATGGTGCCATACAGGAGCAGATGACCATCTTCGACGAAAAAGGAATGGACTACTTTATCGTACCGGGCATCTCTTCTTTCCAGGCTGCCGCTGCGGTGCTCAAATCTGAGTTTACCATTCCGGAAGTGGTACAAACCATTATCCTTACCCGTGGTGAAGGTAATACCCCTCTGCCGGAGCATGAGAAACTACAGGAGATGGCGCGGCACAGAGCTACCATGTGTATCTTCCTGAGTGCCACCATCGCAAAAAACGTACAGGCGCAACTGTTGGAACATTATCCGCCGGAAACACCGGTAGCGGTATTGTACCGCGTGACCTGGAAAGATGAACGGGTGTTTACCGGGCAACTGCAGGAGCTGGCAGCTATCATACGGAGCAACAAGCTGACGCGTACCGCGCTCATCATCGTAGGGGCGGCCATCGGTGCGCGGAAAAACAGATCACATCTTTATAATCCGGAATGGAAACACATCTTCCGTAATCAGAAAACAAAATCTGGAAATTTAAAAATAAACAAATGATTCTGGTGTTTGGAGGTACAACAGAAGGTAAACTGGTACTGGCGGCCCTGGCGGCGGCCAACCAACCCTGCTGGTATTCGTCAAAAATAAAAATTGACGTATCACTTCCCGCTGGTGCGCAATATCGTTATGGTGCCTTTACACAGGAAGCACTGGAAGCTTTTTGTCTGGAGCAGCATATCACTACCATCGTTCATGCCAGCCATCCTTTTGCGGCCCTGTTGCATGAAACGATTGGTATCGTTAGTCAACGTTTATCCATTCCTGTGATACGCTTCGAAAGACACTATCCGGAAACGCCCTTACACCCGCTGGTGAGATATGCCGACAGTTATGAAGAAGTACTGTCGGCTATTCACCACGGAGGTTATGAGCCGGTATTGTCGCTCACCGGTGTACAGACCATTATCCGCTGGCGCCCTTACTGGGAGCGGAAGAAGATGTACTGCCGTATTCTGCCAAGAGATACCTCTGTGGCCATCGCAAGGGACTGTGAATTCCCGGAAGAACAGCTGTTGTTGTCTTTCCCAGGTAAAACGGTAGAAGAAGAGCTGCAGGTAGTGAAGGAGACCGGTGTACAGGCTATTATCACCAAAGAAAGCGGGGAGAGTGGTTACCTGTCTGTAAAGATCGATACGGCCATAGCGGCCGGTATCCCCTTGTATATTATCCGGAGGCCCGCATTGCCACCGCATTTTGTGAAGGTAGACACCACCACTGATATGCTGAAACATATAATTCATACTGCATCATGAGTCTGAAACCGGTACCACAGGGAGATTTGCGCTGGGGTTATAGTACCGGTGCCTGTGCTACGGCCTGTACCAAAGCTGCTTTGCTGGCATTGCTGGAACAGGATGAGGTGGCGTCGGTAACGATTGTGTTGCCCGACGGGGAAGAGGTGTTGTTTAAAATACATGCCTGCAGCTTTAATGGAACACAGGCCACTTGCGCTACTTACAAAGACAGCGGGGATGATCCTGATGTAACCAATGGTGCAGAGATAGCCGTTACCGTTAGTTTCGGCGGCCCTCAGCCGGTCAGTTTTTTACCGGGAGAGGGCGTAGGCATCGTTACATTGCCCGGCCTGTCTGTCCCGGTAGGAGAGCCGGCTATCAATCCGGTGCCCCGCAGCATGATGGCCGGAGTAGTGACCGATATCTGCGAAAGATACCTGGTGAATAGAAACATCAGCATCAGCGTGAGCGTGTCCAATGGTGCTGTGCTGGCGGAAAAAACGTTGAATGCACGTCTGGGTATCGTGGGTGGTATCTCCATTCTGGGAACCACAGGCAGAGTAAAACCTTTTTCTGCGGCGGCTTACATCGCCAGTATTGAGCAGGGAATAGATGTGGCGCTGGCCAACGGATTACAGACGGTGGTCGTCAATTCCGGCGGCCGCAGCGAAAAGATACTCCGGAACCTGTACCCGCAGTTGCCTGCCGTTGCTTTTGTGCAGTATGGCAACTGGATAGGGGAGACGCTGGCCAAGATCAACACTACGCCATTGCATTCCTTTACCATCGGTATGATGCTGGGAAAGGCGGTGAAATTGGCTGCAGGATCGCTGAATACACATAGCAACCAGTCATCCTGGGATAAGGATTTTGTGGCGCAGCTGGCAGCATCAGCGGGATATCCGCATGAAAAATGCGAAGCCATCCGCCAGCTCAATATGGCCCGTGGCCTGACGGAACTGTTCCCCTTTCAGGAATCGGAACCATTTTATCCGGCCCTGGCAGCACAGTGCCGGCGCGTATTACAGGCTGCACTGCGCCCCGTGGATTTTGAAATTGTATTGATAGATGCAACAGACAAGTATCTGTTGTATGTGAACTAAAAATAGACATCATGTATCCGTTACTGTTAGACTCATTGTTATTAGGCGTACAGCATTCTTTTGAACCCGACCATATGGCCGCCGTGTCGGTACTGGCTTCTGAGAAAAACAGGCAGCGGTCGGGCATTGGCCGGCTGGTATGGCGTTCATCACAATGGGCGCTGGGGCATTCTGTGACACTGGTGCTGTTCAGCGCTTTTGCCTTGCTGCTGAAATCGGCTATCCCCTTTAATCTGTCTGCCTGGGCAGAGATAGCAGTAGGCCCTATCATGATCTGGCTGGGATGGTCGGCGATACGCCGTAACCATCAACTCAGGGAGATGATGGCGGAGCACAAAAAATTTGAGGAACACGAACACCTGACCAATGCCTTGCATATTCACGGCAGGCAGGGAGAAGAAATAGCCATGAACCCGCTGAGCAGGTCTTTCTGGGTAGGGATGCTGCATGGACTGGCCGGCACCGGCGGCGCCTGTGCGGTAGCACTCACCCTCGCAGCCACAGATACCCGCACCGCCGTGTGGATCATCGTACTGCAAAGCCTGGGTATCATCATCGCTATGACTACCTACAGCTGTGTATTAGCCTTCTCCATGTCACGGTTTATTGAAAGAAACCAGATCGCTTTTAAAGTGATCAACGCCGTGGTCGGTGTATTCTCCATTATGATTGGCCTGTTATGGATCTATAATGCCATCACAGAATGGTGACATATCATCCATCATTCATAATGCCACTAATCCAGCCCAGGACTTTAGTTAGCCCAGGACTTTAGTCCTGGGAATTGATAATTCGTAATTGATTTCACATGCTCGTTCCTTTATTTGTAGACTCATTTCTGCTGGGAATCCAGCATTCTTTTGAGCCGGACCATGTGGCGGCGGTGTCTGTACTGGCTACAGGCGATAATCAGCAACAGCGGATGCGACAGTTGATGTGGCGTTCCTCTCAATGGGCTTTAGGGCATTCGTTGACGTTAGTCATGTTCGGTGTCTTCATCCTCATTCTGAAATCTGCATTATCCCTGCATATCGCCGGGTATGTGGAGTTTCTGATAGGCCCTGTGATGATATGGCTGGGTATTACCGCTTACCGGCGCAATTTTGCTGCCAGACAGCATACGCATGTACATGCTCCCACTGGCAGTGTATTGAGTCGCTCTTTCTGGATCGGTATGTTACACGGACTGGCAGGTACCGGTGGCGCCTGTACGCTGGCGTTTACGCTGGCTGCCAGTGATGCTTATGCCGCCGTTGGTATCCTGATACTGCAAAGCATAGGCATCATCGTGGCGATGACAGGCTACAGCTGCCTGTTTGCCTTGTCTGTACGCCGTTTCTCCGGAAGGTGGAAACCTTCGGTGAAAGGCATCAATTATGTAGTGGGCACTTTCTCTATTGTGATAGGTGTGTTTTGTTTATATGAATCTTTTAAGGAATTTCTGCCATGAAACCATATTATCCGTTTACGGCCATCTGCGGACAAGACCAGTTTAAACTGGCGCTGCTGCTCACCACCATCGATCCTTCCCTGGGCGGTGTGCTGGTGATGGGAGATAAAGGTACCGGTAAAACGACTACCGTAAGGGCATTGGCCAGTCTGTTGCATAATCCCGTACAGCCGTTCCCGTTTGTGAATCTGCCGGTAGGTGCTACAGAAGATCGTGTACTGGGTAGTGTCGACCTGGAAATACTGATCAATGAAAAAAGGGAACAGGTAAGGAAAGGCTTGCTGGCAGCCGCTCACGGAGGGATTTTGTATATCGATGAAGTGAACCTGCTCAATGATTATATCATGGATGTGCTGCTGGATGCTTCTTCCAGCGGAGGGTATTATCTGGAAAGAGATGGCCTTTCTGCCTGGCAGGACAGCCGCTTTATTCTCATCGGTACCATGAATCCGGAAGAAGGGGAGCTGCGCCCGCAGCTGCTGGACCGTTTCGGTTTATGCGTTACCGTTAGTACGCCTGCCGACAAGGTACAGCGTGCCACGATCATGCAGCGCCGCCTGGCTTTTGATGCTGGTCCGCAGCAGTTTGTACACGCTTTTGCGGAAACAGAAAGGGAGATGAACAGGGCTGTTAATCTGGCCCGCACCTTACTCGACCAGGTATATATTTCAGAAGATACTTATCTGGAAGTGGCAGACCACTGTCTGGAACACCAGGCTGAAGGCATGCGCGCAGATATCCTGATCATAAAGGCTGCGAGGGCTTATGCCGCCTTCAGTAACCGTTTGGCGGTCACCAGCGCCGATGTGCATCATGTGGCGCCGCTGGTACTGGCACATCGCAGCAAACAACGCAACCCGCCATCCCGTTCACAGCAACGTCAGCGGGAGCATGCGCCTTCACCAGACAGAGGGGAATATCACACGGAAAGCAGCAGGAATCTATAGATAAAAAGTCTCAGCCATTACAGGACTACCTTTTCCAGGCTGCATCGGCAACCGCAAAAATTCCGGTGAAAACGGCCACACAGGGCGCACGGAAAGGAACCATCGCGCGGGTGCCGCTGGCCTCACCTCAGCTGTTGTCCCGTTCCGCCGGTCATCAACAGGAAAACGACCTGCTGGCTACTGTAAAACATTATCTGGTGCATCAGACCTGTGTGATCAAAAAAAGGCCGGTACAACAAAAAACTGCCTTACGTTTATTCGTCCTGGTAGACAGCAGTGCCTCTATGGCAGCCGACCGACAGATAAGCCTGGTAAAAGGACTGATCACAGACATGTTGCACCGATACCGGCAGCAACGTCCGCAGGTGAGTATTATCGCACTGGCACAGGGGACTGCTTCCGTGATAATACCTTTTACTACACACCTGTCGCAGACCAACGAGGCGTTGGCCTCTCTGCGTACCGGTGGTAAAACCAATCTGGCAGCAGGTTTCCGGCAGATGGCCCAAATGATAAGGCCCAACGGGGACTACCAGTTATATCTGTTCACCGATGGACGGATCAACGCTGGTACCACGAGCCAGCCCTTTGAGGAGGCTGTAACTGTTTTCCGTGAACAGCTCCGCCGTCACTGTAAACATACCTGTATCATCAATACCGAAACCGGATATCCGCGTCTCAATATGGCCGTCACACTGGCGGAAAAGCTGGGCTGCAAAGTATTCGGGCCGGAAATTTATTCAGCTTAATTATTCATCGTATGAAAATTTATACTAAAAAGGGAGATCAGGGTACCACAGCACTCTTCGGTGGTAAACGAGTGTTCAAGGATGATACCCGCGTCAATTGCTATGGTACGTTCGATGAGGTCAATTCCACCATTGGCCTGCTCCGCGCCAAACTAAGCACAGATCACCCCTGGCAGCCCAATCTGCACCGCATCCAGAAAGATATGATGGACATGATGTCTCACCTGGCACGCCCATCCGATTGCAAAAAGGAAAACCCCAATCCCAAACCGGTTGATGGTGCCGCTTTCTGCGAACAGTGGATTGATGAGCTGGAAGCAGGTATCACCACGGCTTCAGATTATTTTCTGTTGCCGGGAGGTAATGAAATCTCCGCCCTCTGCCATGTGGTGCGCACCCAGATGCGTCGCGGAGAAAGGCTGCTGGTATCGCTGATGAAAGAAGATACGATAGAAGATTATATCCCTGCTTATATCAACCGCCTGTCCGATTTGTTCTTTATCCTCGCCCGCGCAGAAATGGACAAAGCCGGTGTGGCGGAAGAGAAATGGCAGTTGTTTCTCTATAAAAGAAAAAAAACAGATCCATCTATCATCAAAGAATAGCCAATCCCCCAATAAAAAATTAAAAAATTTAAAAATGAAAAAGGTTCCAGTTACCATCGTTACCGGTTTTCTCGGCTCCGGGAAAACCACGCTGATCAGCCATCTCCTGCGTAATAACCAGGGCCGTCGTCTTGCTGTGGTTGTCAATGAATTTGGCGCCATGGGCATAGACGGAGAGCTGATCAAATCATGCTGCGAAAATGAAGAAGACATCGTAGAGCTGAATAATGGCTGCCTGTGCTGCACAGTGCAGGAAGAGTTCCTGCCTGTTATGCTTGAACTGATGGAGCGTAAGGAAAACATCGATCATATCATCATCGAAACATCCGGGCTGGCCCTGCCCAAACCATTGTTGCACGCTTTCAACTGGCCCGACCTGAAACCGCAGATCACCGTTGACGCCGTAGTAACCGTAGTAGATGCTGTCGGACAGGCCACCGGCGAGATCTGCAACCGTGAGCTGGTACAGGCGCAACGACTGTCGGATGACAGCCTGGACCATGAAACCCCTATTGAGGAGCTGTTTGAAGACCAGCTGTCCTGTGCTGATCTTGTAGTGATGACCAAGTCTGATCTTCTGTCTGCAGAAGCATTTGAACAGGTGAAAGGAATTGTAAGTAACCAATTGCGTACAGGCGTTAAGGTGATCACGGCCTCCAAAGGTCAGGCTGATCCCGGCGTTTTACTGGGCATCGGTGCTGCTGCGGAAAATGATCTGGACAACCGCCATTCCCATCACGAAGAAGATCATGCCAGTGGCCACGATCACCATCATCATGATGAAGATATCCAGTCTTTTGTAGCAGATATAACGGTGCCGCATACACCGGAATCACTCACTGAAAAATGTATCACGCTGGTAGGTCAGCATGAAATCTATCGTATCAAAGGTTTCATTGATGTACCTGGAAAGCCGATGCGTATGGTGTTGCAGGGCGTGTCCCAGCGTTTTGAGCACTATTTCGATCGCCCCTGGAAAGCCGGTGAAGAGAGGAAGACCTCACTGGTAGTGATTGGTCATGATCTCGACGAAGCATCAATCATCAAATTTTTAAATTTTTAAATTTCGAAATTTTCAAATTTCAAAATTTCCCATGCACCTGATCGCAACGATTCCCGGAGGCTGGAACCCCAATAACGACGGCGTTTTTATGGTGGAACAACAGCCTGGTGACATAGTCTTTCTTTCATCCGCAGATACAGAGATCCATGCGCTGAATACGGCCTGGCATACACTATACGCAGAGGGTAATCCATTGCCCTCCCTGCGTATGGCTAATCTCGTGTTTCTGCGGCAGGAGCTGTCTATCGATCATTACGTGGAAAATGTGGTCAGGCACGCAAAACTGGTGGTGTGCCGGCTGTTGGGCGGCAAAGGATATTACAACTATCTGGTGGAAACACTCAGGCATTACTGCGGGCAGTGGAATATCCCGGTGTTGTTTCTGCCGGGATACGATGCGCCGGACCTGGAGCTGATGGAGGCTTCTACTGCACCTATAACGGTAACGGATAGGGTATGGAAGTATTTTTCTGCAGGCGGTCCCCGAAACCTGCAGTATTGCCTGCAATATCTCTGGAGTTATTTTCTGGAGATGCCGGCTGAAGTGCCATCACCTGTGTCTCTTCCGGATATTTTTATTGCCCTGCCGGGCAATGATATCATGGATAGAAATGCTTTCAGCATGCAGGCAGACGCAAGGCTTCCACTGGTGCCTATCGTCATTTACAGGACGCATTATGTGGCGGGTAATACCGCGCCGGTGGAGGTGTTGTGTGAGATGCTGCAACAGCGTGGGTTACAGCCTATGCCGGTATACGTGTCCAACCTCCGTGATGCAGCCATGCTGGAAGTATTATACCGTTTCCTGACGGATGAGGGAGCGGTATCACCGGCTGTATTGCTGAATACCACCAGTTTCTCCACCAAATCGCTGGATGACAATGAAGCGGAGGATACGTTTATCTATTCACGTTTAGGCGTTCCAGTTATACAGGCTGTTTTTGCTTCCTGCACAAAGGAACAGTGGGAAGCCGGCCTGTTTGGATTACCGCCTACAGATGTGGCGATCAATATAGCCCTTCCGGAAATGGATGGCCGTATTATCGCCACAGCTGTGTCCTTTAAGGCAGATAACGGCAAAGACCCGCTCACCGACTCCAGTACGGTATCTTATCAGGCTTATGAGCCGGGATGTGATAGGGTAGTGGAGATGGCATTACGCTGGGTGAAGCTGCAACAGCAAAACAATGCTGCTAAAAAAGTGGCGCTCATCATGCCCAACTATCCCAATAAAGACAGCAGGCTGGCCAATGGGGTAGGGTTGGACACACCAGCCAGCGTGGTGGCCATCCTGCATGCCTTAAAAGATGCCGGTTATGCAACAGGTACCTATGTGCCGGCAGACAGTGCCGCACTGATGGAACTGCTTACGCATTACATCACCAACGATACCGCCACTTTTTATACCCGCCCTTATCAGGTTTTTCTGGAAGAAACAGTGTTTTTCGACTGGTACCGGGAGCTGTCACCTGCCTTGCGTGAAAAGGTAGAACAACAGTGGGGTAACCCTGAAGAGGCGGCCAGCTACACAGAAGGGCGTTTTGCCCTGCCGGGCTGCATGCTGGGCAATGTTTTTGTGAGCATACAGCCGGCCCGTGGTTATAACAGTGATCCCAAAAGTATTTATCATAGCCCCGACCTGCCGCCTACCTTCGATTACCTGGCTTTTTACTGCTGGCTGCATCACCAGTTCAAAGCCGATGCAGTGGTACATACCGGCAAACATGGCAACCTGGAATGGCTGCCGGGAAAAAGTGTGGCATTGGGCACAGACAGCTGTTTCCCCGCGGCCCTGTTTCCTGTGTTACCTCATTTTTATCCCTTTATCATCAACGATCCCGGCGAGGGTACACAGGCCAAACGCCGCAATCATGCCGTCATCATCGATCACCTGGTGCCGCCGATGGCACGGGCTGAAAATTATGGTGCACTCATAAAACTGGAACAGCTGGTGGACGAGTATTACGAAGCTGCCAGTCTGGATGCCCGCAGGGCCACACTGATCCGCACCAGCATCCGCAACCTGGTCAAACAGGAACATCTGCTGGAAGACCTGCAGACGGATGGTCGTGATATAGACGAGCTGTTGCTGAAGCTGGACGCCTATCTCTGTGAACTGAAAGAAGCACAGATCCGCGACGGCCTGCATATCTTTGGCCGCCCTCCTGCAGGTGAACAGCTGCATAGCCTGCTGGTGGCGCTGCATCGCCTGCCTGGTTATGGCTGGCCGGGTATTACCCAGGCTATAGCCCGTGATATGCAGTTGTCATTCGATCCGCTTAATTGCGAGTATGCGGCACCGTTAGCCCTGGAAGGTACCGCCTGTCGCACTACCGGTGATGTAGTAGAACACCTGGAACAAACGGCGCTTAGTTACATGGAAAGTTTAACAGCAGGTACCCTGCCTGCCGCCGGACCAGCCACTACGGCCATACTTACACGGATACAACAGGATACACTACCCCGGGTGATGGCTACTACAGATGAAATAACCCATTTGCTGAAAGGGCTGTCTGGTGGATATGTTCCTTCGGGAGCTTCAGGTGCACCTACCCGCGGAAGGGTGGGCATACTGCCTACAGGACGCAACTTCTACTCCGTGGATGTACGCAGCATCCCTACAGAAACAGCCTGGCAGCTGGGACAAAAGAGTGCCCGCCTGCTGATAGACCGTTACTTGCAGGAACATGGAGAATATCCTCGCAGCATAGGGCTGTCGGTATGGGGCACGGCTACCATGCGTACCGGCGGAGATGATCTGGCACAGGCTTTTGCGTTGATGGGTGTAAGACCCAAATGGCAGGCCGAAAGTCGCCGGGTTACGGATTTTGAAGTGATATCCCTTATAGAACTGAGAAGACCGCGTATCGATGTTACCTTGCGTATCTCCGGCTTCTTCCGCGATGCGTTCCCGGATATGATATCTCTCTTTAATGCAGTTGTGGCAAAGATCATCACACTGGATGAATCGCCGGAAGACAACCCTATCCGCGCCCGTTATCTGCAGGAAAAAAATACCTGGGAACAAAAAGGACTCTCCGCTGAAAAAGCCGCGGAATGGGCATCTTACCGTGTATTCGGTTCCAAGCCCGGAGCCTACGGCGCCGGCCTGCAGGCTTTGATCGATGAAAAAAACTGGACCACTCGGGAGGACCTGGCGCTGGTATATATGAACTGGAGTGCCTACGCCTACCATGGCCGGCAGCAGGGCGTATCGGCCTATGAAGCATTCCGGAACCGCCTGTCGAATATACAGGTGGTGATGCACAACCAGGACAACCGTGAGCATGATATCCTCGATTCTGATGATTATTACCAGTTTCACGGAGGAATGGCCAACGCCGTGGAGCAGGTGACTGGTACACAGCCCGTCATGTATTTCGGTGATCACTCCAGACCCGAAAATCCGCGTGTTAAATCCCTTCGGGAAGAATTGCTGAAAGTATACCGCTCCCGTGTGATCAATGAGAAATGGATGGCTGGTATGCGCCGCCACGGCTATAAGGGCGCCTTCGAAATGGCCGCTACCATGGATTATCTTTTCGCATATAGTGCTACCACCGGCCTGATAGATGATTTTATGTACGAGGGAATCACCAATGCCTACCTGCTGGACGAGACCAACCGCGAGTTCCTGCAACAGTCAAACCCCCATGCACTGCAGGATATGAGCAGTCGTATGCTGGAGGCTATCCAGCGTGGCCTCTGGCAGGAGCCTTCAGCAGAAATCAAAGAACAACTCACGCAATTATTACTGGAGCAGGAATAAAATGAGTACCTTGGCGGGATGAAAAATGCCCTGTATCTGCTATTCCTATGCCTTGCCGTGCATTGTAGTACGGCTCCTGCTATTAAACAGCAGCCGTTGCCTCCCGACAGCCTTGCAGCCATACCGGTTAATGATGCTGATCAGCTGGTATATTCGCGGAACGGGGTGGTACTAACGGCCATGATGGCAGGTGAAGACAGAATACAGCTTGAATATAAAACCCGCAGGGACACCGCCAGCCAACGTTTTTCATTTCCTTATTTGTTATATACCGGTAAGGCTTTTCCACCTCAGGGCATTGCCATATTAAATGACAATGCTTATAGCACTGCATCCTGTTATATGATAGGAGACAGCATATTGTTATTGCCACTCATCAACCATATCCCCAATGGCTTGTCTTTATACGTGATCAATCTGCATACGCGGCAGATACTGGCAGATGACTACCGTACCGGGTTACCACAGGTATGGATAAACGCACAGAACAATACTTTTATGATCGCAGACAGTCGTCAGCTGTATAATGACAGCAGTTATGTTTACCCGCTGTATGCCTGTGCTGTTAAAGGAAATGTAGTGGAAAAGAACTACAGCAGCAATATCAGCTTTCCCCTGGCGGCAGATGCAGAAGTAGCCAAAACAACCAAAGTAGCCCGAAAAGTCCTGCAATAAACAATAAGATGGCATCATGGTTTAAAATGATATTCCGCTGCGGTATAATAGCGGGTTTTCCCTTGTTCACGGTAGCCGTGATGACAACTGGCTTCCAGGACCCCATACCGCTTATGGAGAACTGGTGGACCGGTGCTTCACTGATCTGGAGTGGCTTTTTTTACGGGATGATAGCGCCTTTTTGTTATCGTAAATATCCATCCGTTTTTAAGTGTTTGTTATGGGTAGGAGTCCTTAGTTTATTGTTTGGGGTGGTGTTTTTTTCTTTCGTTTATTCGTTTGAGTTAAATTTGTGATTCCTTTACCATGGCTTGATTGATAGGATTTTTATCTGTGTGATCGGATTTGTGTCAGATGATGGTTGGTGTTAAAAGATGCATTAATTTTAGCGAATAAAGTTAAATTTATGCACATAGAAACACTCAAAATTTTAGCCAGACTGGATGCCATGGATGAAAAGTTCAACAGCAGATTAACTGCGATGGACGAAAAATTCGATCACAGAATAACTGTGATGGAGGAAAAATTCGATCACAGAATAACTGTGATGGAAGAAAAGTTCGATCACAGAATAACTGTGATGGAAGAAAAGTTCGATCACAGATTAACTGCGATGGACGAAAAATTCGACCGCAGATTCAATGCGTTGGAATCAGGAATGTCCGTTGTAAAGGATTGTATTTTGCTCCTTACAACTAAAGTGGAGCATCTGGACGAAAAAGTGGATACTCTGGACGTCAAAGTAGACGCTCTAGACAAAAAAGTAGATTCCCTGGATAAAAGGGTAGGGAATCTGGAAATCTGGAAATCAAAGTAGAGTCCCTGGAAACTAAGATGATTTCTATGGATGGAAAAATAGGTACCCTCGAAACAAGAGCAGATGCCGGATTCCGGGAAATGGATGGAAAGCTCCGCTTTGTGGATCTGCACTTTGAAGCTGTAGACCGTATCCTGCTAAGATCCCAGAACGACATCGGTAGAATTGCGGAATGGGTACCTTTCCGTACACATTCAGTACAGCCGCTAAGTCGTGATTAACAAAATCGTAGCTTGACTCAATCTTCATATGGCGTTCAACAGAGCTCTGACCGTTCCTCGGCCGGGGCTTTTTTATTTTTTACCATAGCTCCTTTTTTAACAAATTTTTGTCGTGTGAAAATGTTATATTGTATAGCTGTTTGAATGCCAACGACAGCAATTCTATTGATTACCAAAAACATCTAAACCTAACGTAGCTGTGAACCTGCTATTCATAGGCGTTATCGCCTTATCCCTATGGTTGGTGTACCTTCAGTACAAGAGTTACACCCGTAAAAGAAGCCGTATGCTGATGCCGGTACGGCCTGCCAATATCCTGAAAATCAACAGTTATACCTCATTCGGTATTATGGCCACCATCAAGTTCAAAGATGAGGCTTCCCCTCAACTGGGAGAGCGTATTCAGAAAGAAGGTGACCTGTACAAGATCACCGGTGTAATTCCAGATGCTGCCAGCGAACGGGATGGCATATGGGATTGCCGCCTCGAAAAAATATAACTGTGATGGACACTGATACTGTTGATTTTCCTGATGAGCGAAGATCAATGTGACTTGTTATGTTAACTATATTTTTCCTAAAATTATCAGGAGCATCAGTCACACATACTAATCACCGTTTAGGGAGCTAAGGTATTTGTCAATATACAAATCCTTTGTTTTGGCCTTGTATTGCATCACAAACCTGGGATGTTCCAGTGGGATGATCTTTTTGAAGAACTGTTCTTTTTTGTTCAGGGCTTCAAAGAAGGCCGCATTTTTGCCGGTGCCCATCACATAACAAATATCCTTGTCTAAATTCCAGGCAAGCTGTGTGCGGATACTCTCTACGATAAAGGAGTATACGGCTTTGGTAAGGGCGGTACTGTCGTAGTAATTGTAATTGATTTCCTTACCGCCAGGTTGCTCCATGGTAAAGCCAAGGGGGCATACAGAGGTGAAGTAGAATTTTTTGTAGAATTTTTTTACGCCACCATAGGCATCAATCACATCATAGATGAACACGGAGGAGGGTTCATGGGTTTTAAACCCTTTGATGGTGATGCCACATTGGTCGTACATGCGTTTGGTATCGGTGAAGGGTACACCGGTACTACCGGAGCCCAGGCGGCCGGGATTGATACCAAAAATGGCTCTGCGCAGTGCCTTGTCATCATAGAACTTTTTATAAAACTGTTCCATTACGCCGATAATTTCCGGGTTATCCTGGAAAGGGTTCATTATCCGAATCCCTTTAGGCAGATGGCCTTTAAATACAATATTCTTATTGAATTCGATGATATGGTCTGCAAAAGTCATCTTCCAAGATACAGAATCCCTCAAAACTCCTCAAACAAAAAACAAAAATCAAAAGGCGCATCAGCACCATCATCTATATCACAGTTAAGCCGTGGGCACTGATCTTTTCAAGAATATCTTCTTCTCTGTAAGGTTTCATGATATAATCATTCAGTCCGCAGTTCATATAGAGGGATATATCTTCATCCATAACGTTACCGGTAATGGCGATGATCGTAATGGTGGCTTTTTTCTTGTCGGGGAGTTGCCGGATCTGCTGGGTAAAGGCGATGCCATCCATACCGGGCAGATCGATGTCAGTGAGGATCATGTCGAAAGATTCGCGGGCGTATATCTCCAGCGCTTCTTCTGCGGTGCCGGTGATGGAGTAGGATACCTGAAGCCTGTCCAGCAGCAATGCCAGCAGCTTTTGGTTCAGCACACTGTCTTCTACTACCAGTAGCCTGACATTGGCCTGGGATGCTGTGGTTTTGGGAGGAGTATTCACGGGCATGGTAATTTTAACGGTACCGGGTGTCTGAACAACGGCGGGGTACCTGATTTCGAAATAGAAGGTAGAACCTTTTCCGGGCGTGCTTTTTACATCTATTTTCCCATCATGAAGGTCAATGATTTTTTTTGCGATATGCAGTCCCAGTCCGCTGCCTTTGGAAATACCGTTGCGGCCCTGGGTAAAGGCATCGAATATTTTGGGCAGTTCATTCGGCGGAATACCGGTGCCGGTATCTTTTACCGATACCTGCAACAGCTCTCCGTCGCGCAGGTGGGCGGTGACTGTTACCTCGCCTTTGCTGGTATATTTGATGGCATTGGCGATAAGGTTCATCAGTACCTGTTTAAGCCGGAAAACGTCGCCATATACCTGTTGGGAAGTAGGGAAGAAGATATTGGACTGCAGCTGCAGTGACTTTATGCCGGCTTGTACCTGCAGACTGGTACAAATCTCTTCTATGGCTGTCCGCGGAGAGAATTTCTCCTGTTTTAATAAAGGTCTGCCACCTTCCATCTGCGTGTAGTCGAGGACGTTGTTAACGACAGACAGCAGCATTTCGGCGGAGTTACGGATGGCGGAAGCGGTTTCTCCGGGTTGTTCCCTTTCCAGCTGGCTGGTGTATCCCAGCACGGAGTGGATAGGGGTGCGGATTTCATGGCTCATGGTGGTCACGAACTCGCTTTTCTGCCGGGCATATTTCTCAGCTTGTTGTTTGGAGCGGAGCAGGTCCAGATCGTATTTATACAGGCGGATGATGCCATATATGATGATCGCGGAGAGCAGCAGCAACAGTGGCACTTCCCAGTAGGTATGTTTATCTATACTGTACAGAGAGTGACCGATATCCTGACTCAGCAGCCAGCGTTTTTTATCGGTTTCCGCCACCATGTTCTGCCGGAGGTTGGTCAGTACCTGCTGCAGGGCGTTAAAGAGGCGCTGATTGGCCATCACCAGTGCGTACTCCTTACGGTTCAAATTGGCATGGCTCTGGGCCGCGTCCCGCATAAACTGCTGATAGGTGCGTTGCAGTTTTTTCAGTGCTTCATCATTTAATACGCTGACTTGTTCACGGCTGCTATCATCGGCCCGTTTGATCACCTTTACCTCCTGGTTGTTTTCCCGAACGCGCGATTTGTTGGAGATGGCATCCTTTATCCTTCCGAAAAGTTTTTTCTTCGGTTGGGCGGTAGAGGTGGAGCTGATGATGGTATCTATCTGTTCACGCCGGGGCAGTTTAATTTTTTTGAGCTCCTGTATCACCGGGGGGGCGGCTGTAGTATCCCATTGCTGGGAGAGCTGCAGCAGGGAGTCTACATACAGGCGGGTATGAAGAAACAGCTGGGTTTTCTCTTCCTTGTCACTCAACAGACGATGTACCTGCTGCTGTTTGCTAACGGTGCCGATAGCAGTGTCGATATGGGCGCTGACAGCCTCCAGGGAAGCTACGTAGGAATGCAGGAATGCCGGATCGTAAGTGAGTGTGTAAAAACGGAAATCATTGTCTGCTGAATACAATAACTGTACAGCCTTGTCTATATGGCCAGCATCGGTTTTGGTGGCCACCAGGTCCCTTACACCTGCACTTAACTGATCAGCTGCTCGTTTCCGCAAAAAAATGATCATAAAGAAGGTAACCAGAATGATCACCATCAGAATGACTACCGCAAACCGGAAAAAACTTTTTCTTTCGTGGGCGTTATACATTATAGCATCGATTGGAAGTTGGCACAAAAGAGTCAATGTCACTCTTCGGCGCCGTGAAATTAAAGCATTTTCTGTATTGCAGCTAAAAGGGACTTATGATGAATATGCTTATAGATATGTGATTTTAAATAATGGATATATGTATACTAATTATATTAGTATTATTGTTTTTTTAAATTCTATTTAGATCTAAATGTAATTTAAAGGTAATTTGTACTTTGTTCCCTGATTCCAAAGAAACAACGTATTATGAAGAAACATTTGTGGGTGTGGCTTTTTATATGCTTAGGTATACAAACCACCACAGCCCAGGACCCCGGCTATCGTCTGCTAAACGAAAAAAATGTAATACAGAACAGGAACTTCTACCTGTTTACACTACTGGAACAACTCCCGGCTGTAAACAGGCTGTTGCAGCAGGATACTGCCATGCAGCGCATCAACATCATTTTCCAGCAGCGCCTGCAGTCCGCCACTGCCTTGCAGGGCCTGTTGCTCGACAAGCCCACCATAGCCCGTTTGGCAGCCTACTGGCCGCAGCTGTTGCAACAGCATCCCGCGGTAATGGAAGAGCTGTTGAAACATATGCGCGCCTCCGGTTTCTTCCAGTTGTACGCAGCTGAACCGGATACAGCCATCCTGGCCCGTGCCTGGAAAGATGCCGCCAGCGGAGTGAACTATATCATCAACGCCTATACGACCAATAAAGGATTCCGTTATCCAAAAATAGATTCAGCTGCTTTTTATGTTTCCGGTCCCGCCTATCAGCAGGCAATGGGCCAACTGCTGAAAAGCACCAGGCACAAAGACCGCCACAGCACTTTTTTCTTCCAGCCTGCATTACATGCGGCCATCGGACTGCTCCTGCTCAATAAACACGATGAATGTGCCCGTTATGAGCCATTGGAGAAAGATAACAGAGAAGCATATACGAAAGCTAAAACAACAGACTGGAACAAATATACCTACACAGCGCTGCTCATCCCAGGTGCCGGCCCCGGTAATAACGATCCTATCAGTGATGCCGGCAAAAGCCGTTGCCGCATTGGTGCCGAATTATACCGTAAGGGCAGTGCACCCTTTATTATCGTATCCGGCGGACACGTGCATCCCTATGGTACTCCATACGCCGAAGCGGTGGAAATGAAAAAATATATGGTCAATGAACTCAAAATACCGGCTGATGTTATAATGATAGATCCTTACGCCAGACATACTACTACCAACGTCCGCAATGCCGTGCGCATAGCCTGGAAGAGCGGAATGCCCCTGCAGAAAAGAATGCTTTGCGTATCGGATGCCCTCCAGACCTATTATGTGGCCAGCAGCACCTTTACCAAACGCTGTCAGGATGAACTGGGATATATGCCTGCCGCTGATCTTCAACAGGCAGATCTGTACTACCTGTCTTTCCTGCCAGACATCAAATCCCTGCAGGCAAATGCTATGGACCCTTTGGACCCGTGAAAAAGTTTTGTTATCTTAAAATATAATCAGCACCTTCTTCGTCTTTCAAACAAATCACACATAAAACAATTAACAAAATGTATACTATCCTTGGTGCCGGTGGCGTAATTGCAAACGAGCTGGCCAAAGAACTGGTTGCAAACGGGAAAAAAGTCCGCCTGGTGAGCCGCTCCCCCAAATCTACCGCCGGTATTACTGACCTGGTCTCTGCAAATATCACAGATGCAGAACAAACCCGTAAAGCCGTAGCCGGTTCTGCAGTGGTATTCCTGACTGCGGGTCTCAAATATGACCATAAACTCTGGGCCGCTACCTGGCCCGTTATCATGACCAACGTGATCAATGCCTGTAAAGCCACAGGCGCCAAACTGATCTTTTTCGACAACGTATATTCCTACGGGTTAGTCAACGGCCCCATGAAGGAAGATACCCCCTACAATCCCTCCAGCAAAAAGGGCAAGATCCGTGCTGCCATTGCCACCCAGCTGATGAACGAAGTAAAGGCCGGTAATATCACAGCCACTATCGCCAGAGCAGCCGACTTCTATGGTCCCGGTGCCGACAAAACAGGCTTCCTCAACCTGCTCATCATCGACAAGTTCAGGAAGAAAAACACCGCAATGTGGTTGGGAAAAGACGATGTCACTCACAGCTACACCTTCACACCGGACGCCGGCAAAGGCCTTTACCTGCTCTCTCAGGATGATTCCTCCTGGAACCAGGTTTGGCACCTGCCTACTACCAACCCGGCCCCCGACGGAAAAGGTTATATGCGGATGATCGCACAACAGATGGGCGTAAAACCAAAGTACCTGAAACTGGGCGGCTTCCTTATCCGTCTCTCCGGCCTCTTCGACAGCACCATCAAGGAACTGGGAGAGATGCTGTATCAAAATAATTATCCCTACATCTTTGATTCTTCCAAATTCGAAAAACACTTTAACATGAAACCTACTTCCTATGAAGAAGGAATCAAACAGACCATTCAATTTGAATAGTCTACTAAAATTGTAGGAAATAAATTTGGTGGTTTGGATTTCTGTCCTATCTTTGCACCAGTTCTTTTAATTGCTTATCAAGAAAGGAGGAGGGAAATGGCCCGATGATACCTTAGCAACCTTCATTACCACCATAATGAAAGGTGCTGCATCCATCCCGGTGACACACCAGGAAAGATAAGTCTCTTCGATTTTGAGATTTTTTTATTTAAATATTTTAATATTTAAAATGCAGCGGAGATTACCATAGATCTTCACTGCATTTTTTTTTGTTGAAATGACTAAATAACTAAATTCCCAAATGACTAAATCTTGATAGGCTCTTCTTCAGAACTTGTTTTTCATTATTTCATCAAACTAAAAAACAAACAAAGATGAGTACTATCACTGAACTGATCCATTCTATTCCCGTAGACCCGCAAACCGGCGCCATTGCTGTGCCTATCTACCAAACCTCTACCTTCGTGCAGGATGCACCAGGTGTCAATAAAGGTTATGATTACGCACGCACCAATAACCCTACCCGGGAAACAGCAGAAAAAATTATTGCAGGCCTGGAAGGGGGAGCAGCCGCCTCGGCTTTCTCCAGCGGCCTCGCCGCCATCGATGCAGTGATCAAACTATTGAAAGCCGGCGATGAAATTGTAGCCGTAGATGATATCTATGGTGGCGCTTTCCGGCTGTTTAATAAAGTATATGAGAAATTCGGTATCCGTGTAAAATATGTAGATACAGCGGATACGCAGGCGGTCTTTAACGCCATCACGCCGGCCACCCGCCTGATATGGCTGGAAACACCCACGAATCCTACGCTGAAGATCTCCGACATCGCGGCTATCGGCCGCATCGCTAAAACGCACAACTGCCTTTTCTGTGTAGACAATACCTTCGCTTCACCGGTATTGCAACAACCATTACAGCTGGGTGCCGATCTGGTGATACACAGCGCTACCAAATACCTGGGCGGCCATAGTGACCTGATTGCAGGAGTGGTGGTGTCTAAAACGCCACAGCTGGGAGAGGAGATCAAATTTTATCAAAATGCCTGTGGCGCTATCCTGTCGCCCTTCGACAGCTTTCTGCTGATACGTGGCATCGAAACACTGCACCTGCGCGTCAAACAACATTGTAGCAACGCACAGGCCATTGCGGAATACCTGGAGCAACATCCGGCGGTAGACAAAGTATTTTATCCCGGTCTGCCTTCTCATCCGGGACATGCGCTCGCAAAGCAACAGAGCAAAGGCTTTGGAGGAATCATCTCCTTTACTTTAAAAGATGATCGCGCTGCTGCTGCCACTGCTTTTGTGACTGCTACCCATTATTTTAAACTGGCAGAAAGCCTGGGTGGGATCAAAAGCCTACTTTGTCATCCTGCTGAAATGACACATAAATCCATCCCCGCAGAAAAAAGAAGGGCTGCCGGGGTAAGCGACAGCCTGATACGTTTATCTGTTGGATTGGAAGAAGCAACCGACCTGCTGGCCGACCTTGAACAGGCCTTTAAGAAGTTGCCGCAGCCCGCTTTGGAAGAAAACGCGTTACCAGCATAGCGGCCACATTGTCTCCCGTCGCATTGAGGATGGTAGCCAGCGGATCTACCAGGGTACCAATCACCATCAGCGGCGGGAGCGCCTCCGGTGGAAACTTATACACAGACATTACCAGCAGCTCTCCGATATAACCACCATTGGGGATGCCGCCTTCCACAATACTCACAATCACCGTGATGCCCAGCGCCATTACAATGGTTTCAACATTATCGAACCCTTTGCCGAACATGGAGAATACCACGGCCATCTTGATGATGGAGCTGATGCTGGAACCGTCTTTATGTAAGGTGGCACCCAGCGGTACAACTACATTACCAATAGACGGAGGTACGCCCATACGGTGCACCGCTTCCAGATTGGCCGGAATAGTAGCGATGCTGCTACCTGTGCCGACAGCCGTCAGGGTAGGGATGATATTGTTTTTCCAGAAAGTCTGAATGCCTCTGAAACCACCGGCCACAAAGGCATAGAAGCTAAAGCCCACAATAAAATAAACAGTACCGAAACCATAGTAGATGCCTAAAGAATGCGCATAGGTGCCAAAAAGCTCCGGCCCTACAGTACCCACCTGGTAAGCGAAATACGCGCCCAGGCCCACAGGAGCTACTTTCATCAGCAGTCCCAGGATGTCTTTCATGACCTCATTGCCCGAATGCAGGAAACGCCGGAAAGAGGCGCCCCTTTCTCCTGCCCGCATAGCGGCCATACCTGTCAGTACTGAAAAAATGATGAAAGGCAGCATGTTCCTCCGTGACAGCAGCTCATAAAATTCACTGACCGTCAGCAGCCTTGTCAGCTGGTCACCGAAAGTGCCGGTATTGGCAAGTTCCTCCATATGCACCAGCGTCACCTGCTGATGGATCGGAAATATCCACACGGCCACAATCGTGAAAAATGCCGCTATCAACAGCGTACTCAGAAATACCAGCGACATGACTCCCAGCACTTTGCCCAGCCGGTGCGATGCATCGATATGTGCGATCGCTGATGCGATGGCAAAAAATACCAATGGTATCACAGTCGTAAACAACAGATTCAGAAAAATATCACCTATCGGTTTGATGATCGCCACTTGTTTGCCCAGTACCAACCCTGCGATAGTACCCGCTATAATACCGCCTAACAGCCATAAAATGCCACGGTAATTTTTGATGAATTCCATAGAAGGAAATTTATTCTTCCGGAAAACTAGTATTTTTAGCTCACTTATTTTTAAATGTGAACAATGAACAGGATTTCGCTGAAACTAATGGCGATAGGGTGCCTGCTGGTAGCCCTTTTCGCCGCTTCCTCCTTTAATGCCTCCGCTCAATACCGGCTCCGGTTTAACGGTGCCAGCAATTTTGTGGAGCTCAACGGGAAAGATCTCCCACCGCCTTACACCGTGGAATGCCTGGTAAGTCGAAATAAAGTCACTACCTATTCCACACTGCTGACAGCCGGTGACTACGAGAGCGGTATCCGCCTCGAACAATATAACAATACCAACAAAATAGGACTGACCCAAAAAGGGAAGTTCGATGTGCTGTTTGATTACGAGCTGCCGGTAGGTAAACTAACGCATCTGGCGCTGGTAGCAGATAGCACAGGTACCTCCCTCTATATCGACGGGAAATTTATACAACGGATAGATAAGAGCATTCCTTTGCCCCGCAACCAGATAGGGCTGGATGCAGACGGTTTTGGTACGCTCAACGCCACGGTAGACGAGCTGCGCATGTGGGATACCACCCTCGCCCCGCAAGCCATTGCCCGCCTGGCTTTTAAAGCGGTAACAGACAAAGATCCTGCTTATAACCACCTGCTGCATTACTACACCTTCGATGAAGGCAGTGGCAACGTGGTAAAAGACCATAAGGGCACCCTCAACGGAAAAATATTTCTGGCCACCTACGAAAAAGTCTATCCGCTGGACATCGCCATCACCAATATAGTGGCGCCGCTCAACGGAAAAGACCACTTCTCTTCCAAAGAGCCGGTCATCATCCGTGTAACCAACCTCGGTACCCGGCCGGTAGCCTCACCAGTGAAAATACAGTACACGCTGGGCTACGGCAGCCCGGTTAAAACAGTGACCGTTCCTTTTAATACACAGCCACTGCCACCTTATGCCATCCGGGATATACAGCTCGAAACAGCCGACTTGTCTGCCAAAGGCATCTGGCCCCTGGAAGTGAAAGCGATACTGCCCGGCGATGAAAATACCGGCAACAATACACTGTCCACTCACCTGTTACTGAAAAAAGTGCCGCTCACCGACATCAAAAAAGTTGCGCAAAAGCCCGGTATCATTGACTTTACACTGGGTAATGCTTTTGTGCAGCTACAATGGGTGGCAGATGATATATACAGGCTGCAGGTCAACTCCAACGGGAAGTTTGAAGCCGCCACACGAAACGGTATTGTGGTATGGAACGGTGATAAACCGGTATCCTATACCTTGAAAGACCGGAAAACATTTTATGAGATCAGCACAGCCCGGGTAACGCTGCATGTCTATAAAGCACCTTTTCGTATAGCCATGTACGATAAAGCAGGCCAGTTGGTGATGGAAGAAACAGCACCGCTGAGTATGGGAGAATATGCTACGCAGACCCTGCGTCGCGGCCCGCAGGACTACTTTTACGGTGGCGGTATGCAGAACGGCAATTTCTCTCACCGCGACAGCATCGTTAATATCCGCAACAACTTCGGCAACTGGGGAGCGAACACTACCTCCAATCCGGCACCGTTTTTTGTCAGCACTGCCGGTTATGGCATCTTCAGAAATACGTTTAATAAAGGTACTTACGACTTCCGGGATACGGTTGTACTGCAGCATGAAGGCTATTCCCTGGATGCCTGGTATTTTTACGGGCCTTCGCTGAAGACAGTGCTGGAGCAGTATACACATGTTACCGGCCGTCCTTTTATGGTGCCGCGCTGGGGGCTTGAGTTTGGTGATGCAGACTGTTACAATAAAAAAGGTGTTACTGGTGATGTAATCAAAAAAGTAGCGGAAAAATACCGCGAACAAAACATACCTGGTGGCTGGATACTACCCAACGATGGTTATGGATGTGGCTACCAGGGCCTCGATACCGTGGTGCAGCGTTTGCATCAGCTGGGCTTCTATACCGGCCTGTGGACAGAAAACGGAGTAGAAAAAATCAAAGACGAAGTAGGTCGGCTGGGTACCCGTTGCATGAAGCTGGACGTGGCCTGGGTAGGTCCGGGTTATAAATGGGGCCTCGATGGCTGCCGCTCTGCATTCAATGGTATCGAGCAAAATGCGGATGCCCGTGGTTTTGTATGGTGTGTGGCCGGCTGGGCTGGTACGCAGCGTTATGCTACTGTCTGGAGTGGTGATCAGAGCGGCAACTGGGAATACATCCGTTTTCACATCCCTACTGTGATTGGTAGCGGTTTGTCGGGCTTTAACTACGCCACCGGCGATGTGGACGGTATTTTTAAAGGCAGCGCTAAAACGTATGTGCGCGATATGCAATGGAAATGTTTCACGCCGGTATATATGGCTATCAGTGGTTGGGCTAAAGCCAACAAACAACCCTGGGCTTACGGTGAACCCTATACGGCCATCAATCGCAAGTATATGCAGCTGAAGATGCGGCTGACCCCTTATATGTATTCTTACTGCAGAGAAGCCTATGAAACGGGTACGCCCGTATGCCGGGCCATGGTACTGGAGTATCCGCAGGACCCCGTTACCTGGGGCCGCGAAACCCAATACCAGTTTATGAGCGGACAATACCTGCTGGTAGCACCTGTTTACAAAGACGAAGAAAAACGCGACAGTATCTATCTGCCGGCAGGGCAGTGGACAGACTATGACAATGGTACCGCTTATCAGGGTGGCCGCTGGCTGAACGATTTTGCCGCTCCGCTGGATAAATTGCCGCTGTTTGTAAAACAAGGCGCTATCATTCCTAAATATCCAGCCATGCTGTATGATGCGGAAAAGCCAAAAGACACGCTCACCCTGGAAATTTATCCTGGTGCTGATGGCCACTTTAAACTGTATGAAGATGATGGTGCCACGCTGGCTTATAGGAAAGATAACGCCTATGCCTACACGAATATTTCATCCACTACTGCCGGTAAGGAAATACGGATAAAGGTAGCAGCTACTACCGGCACTTACCGGGGACAGCTGCCTCAGCGGAGCCTGAAGCTGGAAGTATTCTCCAATACCCGTCCAAAGGCGGTAACGTTGAACGGCAAACCGCTGCGCTGGTCATTTGACTCCACTTGTAAAAAAGGTTGCATCTTTATCGATGCAGGCGTACTGGATATCTGTCAGTCCGCTGATATCCATCTGACGATTGAATAATACTCCCGAATAAAAACGAAGAAGCCGTCCCAATAAATGAAGGGACGGCTTCTTCGTTTTTTACAAACTCAGGAGAACATAATCAGAATGGGTGATGACGTAATCCGCCATCCACTGTGGCCACAGTGCCGGTGATATATCGTGCGCGGGGCGATACCAGGAAAACGGCCATGTTGGCCATATCCTGCGGTTCACCGAAATCACCCAGCGGGATGGCCTGTGCAACGAATTTACTGCGTTCTTCTCCCGGGAAGAAGCGGCGTATATTGTTAGTATCTATGAGTCCGGGCTGCAGGCTGTTGACCCTGATACCGTGTTTGCCCAGCTGTGCGGCCAGCTGTTTGGCCCATACAACTCCGGCTGCTTTGACTACTGCAGAAGCATTTACTTCCCTTAATTCATACGAACTGGAGATGTTCAGAATAGCTCCCTGTTTGCGTTCTATCATATGAGGCAGGAGTTGCTGCGTGAGTTGACGGTGCCGGTCGAAGTCCAGTGTCATGGCTGCGGACCATTCATCATCCGGCCCAACAACATCCAGCGGACGGCTGCGGCCTGCATTATTGATGAGAATATCAACCTGTCCCAGGCTGGACAGTGCTGCTGCGGCAATTTTCTCTGGTGCATCCGGTGCAACGAAATCCTGCACTAACAGTACCGGCTCTACGCCGCCGGCGGCTATTACTTCTTCTTTAAGGCTGTTCAGTAAATCTTCGTTTCTCGCTACCGCTAAAACTTTTACACCTTCGATAGCTAATTCCTGAGTGATGGCTCTTCCGATTCCCTGGCTGGCACCGGTTACTATAGCGGTTTTTCCTTTTAAATACAAGTCCATAATTCTTCTTTTTTTTTGATTCAAAAATCCTGTTCTGAATTTTTATGCAAAGTAAATTGTTGTCATTAATTTTATAGCTTGTGTAATCATTTGTACGCTACGAACAAACATGTAAGTAATGGCAGCCAGGAAGAAAAATTCTACGTATACACTTAATGAACAATCACTTATCGAATGTGATCTCAGTTTTGCTGTGAACAAGATAGGCGGACGATGGAAGCTACAGATCATCAGTATGCTGGAAGACGGGAAACACAGATATGGTGAGATAAAGAAAGAATTCTCACATATTACGGAACGTATGCTGACCTTGCAATTACGGGCTTTGGAGGAAGATGGAATTATCAAGCGTACCGTCTACGCAGAAGTGCCGCCAAGGGTAGAGTATGAACTCACAGAAGCCGCATTGGAACTGATCCCGATTTTAAAACTACTAAGCGAATGGGGTAGCAGAAACCGGCCTCACAGTTGAACAATTGATCCTCAAAACTGTTTAGCAGCTAACGAACCAACAGGATCCGTATGAAGTGTCTGTTATTTTGTTTGTTGTTGCCATGTTTGTTTTTTCAGCATAAGCAGTATTACACGATCGGCGAGGTATTAAAAAATGCCCGTCAGCTAACCCACGACAGTGTGACTGTCAGGATCCGCGGATATATTACCGGGAAGGTCAATAGGTCAACATATCTTTTTGAAGACAGAACAGCTGAAATAAAAGTGGATATCCCGGATAAATTTCTTCCTTCCAAACCCTTTAATGACAAGGATGAAGTGATCATTGAAGCGTTGGTGCAGTACGAAATAAACAAGCCGGTCACCCTGATGGCAAACCGGCCTGTTGTCAATGATTAGTTATTGATGATTATAGTATTTTAAAGAGAAAGGCGTAGATACTCTTGACGCTGGCAGCGATTACGATCACGGCTACCGCCACCATGATAGTTTTAGCAGATATTTTATTGGATACTCTCGCCGCGATCGGAGACGCAATGGCGCTGCCGATCACCAGTCCCAGTACGGCATCCCAGTGTACATAGGATAAAGCCGCCACAAAGGTGAGGGAGCTCAGCATGGCAATGAAAAAGCGGGTAGCCTTCACCGTGCCCAGGGAAAAACGCGGGTGTCTGCCTCCGGCGATGAGGGAGGACAATACGATAGATCCCCAGCCTCCGCCGCCGATTGCATCGATGAAGCCGCCACCGAAGCCCAGAAATCCAATCCTTTTTATTTTTTTTGAGACCTGTTTTTCTTTTTGTGCCCTGATGGCTCTTTTGAAGATAACGGAGCCGAGTATCAGCGTATACAGGGAAACAACCGGTTTGGTATACATCGAATAATGCTCCAGGGAAGAAAGGAGATAGGCACCGATGACTGCACCGGTAATACCCGGTATGATCAGTATTTTAAACAGCTTTTTATTGACATTCCCCATCCTGAAGTGCATCCATCCGGCAATTCCGTTACTAAGTATTTCGGAAATATGTACTGCCGTGCTGGCTGATGCGGGCGGGATACCCATGCTCAGGGAAAAAGTGGTGGAGGTAATGCCGTACGACATACCGATGGCACCGTCAATCATGGCAAAAATAAATCCGGCAATCAGAAAGTAATAAAAGGTAGAAGGTACATCTTCAACATGCGTCCTGAATTCCGGTACCAGGTACCATACCAATGTAAGGGTGATGGCAAGGAGTATAAAGCCTGTCAACCAATATATCCATCGCTGCTTTTTCACCGCGGTACTGTCGGCAACGGTACCTCTCACAATCAGTGGTGGTAAGGCCGCTTGTTCTGCCGGCGCCGTGGTGACGAGTGTTTGTGTTTCTTTCTCCATTTTGTTCCCAACCAAATTCTTCACAAAATACATAAACTCTATGAGATTAGTAGACTATATAACATATTTTTTTGGGAGAATGTTTATGCTCATTAGCTGAAAAGAGTAAGCGAAACGGTTACCCATATATCAATATTGTCAGGGCAAGCCGGGGGAAAACAGATCCGGAAGAGGTTTATTTACCTGCTAAAATGCTTTGCTGTACTCGTTTTTGACGTTTGGGTATGATGCCTGCAGATGAGAAAAAGCAACACATCATAATTGATTTGCCTATATTTGGCTTTGCGAACCAATTACCATATACATGCTTTTGCAAGTTTTTCTGACTTTTTTTCTTGTTTTATTAAATGGGTTTTTTGTAGCGGCAGAATTTGCCATTGTCAAAGTACGATCTTCACAGATTAACAGTAAAGGAGGCCTGACAAGAGCTTCCACCGCAGCTAAACATATTTTAAGCAATCTTGATGGATACCTGGCTGCCACTCAGTTGGGTATCACCCTGGCCTCTCTGGGCCTTGGATGGGTGGGAGAATCAGTTGTCACTACGCTGATACTCAGGCTGATGGAGGCGCTTCACATCAGTGTCACTGAAACCACCGCCCACAGTATTGCCATTCCTGTTGCTTTTCTGACTATTACGATCCTTCATATCGTTTTTGGTGAGCTGGCGCCTAAATCCATGGCCATCCGTAAGCCACTGCCTACCACACTCACGGTGGCACTGCCACTCCGTTTCTTTTTTGTTATTTTCAGGCCCTTTATCTGGCTGTTAAATGGTCTGGCCAATAGTATCCTCCGTATGGCAGGATTAACGCCTGTAGGTGAGTCTGAAATTCACTCTGAAGAGGAATTGAAACTCATCATCTCTGAAAGCCAGGAAGGTGGTGCCATTGAAGAAACCGAACGCGAGCTGATACAAAACGTCTTCGAATTCGATGACAGCCGTGTAAAAGAAATCCTGATACACCGGAAAGACATCTCTGCCCTCGATATCAGCCAGCCCTTCCAGCAGCTGGTAGACCAGGTAATCAAAGATGGCTATTCCCGCTATCCGGTTTACAACAATTCACTCGACGAACTGAAAGGTGTTATCTATACCAAAGACCTCGTTAGAGGGGTACTGGAAAAAACACTCAACAATATCCAGGACATTCTGAAACCTTGTTTTTATGTGCCCGACAGCATGAAAATCAAGGACCTCCTGCGTACTTTCCAGAGCCAGCGCCTGCAGATGGCCATCGTAACCAATGAATTTGGTGATACCGAAGGAATTGTGACCATGGAGGATATTCTGGAAGAACTGGTAGGGGATATCCAGGATGAACACGATCAGGAAACTCCTATCGTGGAGAAAAAAGAAGAAAACATCTACCTCGTGGATGCCCATGAATACCTCGCAGATATCAACGAGCTGCTGCCGGTGCCACTGCCGGAAAGTGAACATTATGAAACCCTCTCCGGTTTGATAAACTACACCCATGGTAACATCCCGAGGGAAGGAGATGTGTTGATTATTGAAAACTATGAAGTGCTGATTCTGAAGATGTTCCGAAGCTCTGTTGAAAAAGCACGTTTAACGCTGATCCGATAAAAACTGTCATTATGGAAAAGAAAATCCTGCATGTGCTGGAAGGCCGGGAGAAACGGATTACAGACACAGAAGTGGTTAGACAGTCACTGCCTACGATGCAGTTTCGTTTTGCTAATCCATTTATTGTGGTGCATCATATGCCCGCAAAATATTTCGCACCGGGATCTCCGGAAGACAGACTGCACCCCCATCCGCACCGCGGTTTTGCTCCGGTGACGTTTATGTTGCAGGGGCAAGGCTATCACCGCGATAATGCCGGCAACGCCATGACAGTTACAGCCGGTGATGTACAATGGATGTTTGCAGGTAAAGGGATACTTCATAGTGAAGGCCCTTCGGAAGATTTTCTCAGAGAAGGCGGTACCTATGAACTGCTGCAGCTCTGGTTCAACGTGCCAGCAGCCCGTAAAGGCGAAAATCCATATTATCAGTATGTAAAGGGTACAGACATGCCTCCTGTGGCCCAGGCAGACGGGGTATCACTAACCCTCGTCAGCGGTAACTATGAAGGCAAAACAGGTCCGCTGCAGAATTATACGCCCATCACTGCCATCTGGGGCAGCATACAGGCCGGTAAAAAGGTAACGCTAAAGGCTACACCGGGTTACTGGACTTTGCTGTACGCAATAGACGGACAAATCACCGTCAATGGAACTACTGTCAACGGATACCACCTGGTGGTATTTGATAAGGACGATGCCAGCCCCGACATACAGATCACTGCCGATGAAACAACCCGCCTGCTTTATCTCTGTGCAGAGCCTATCAATGAGCCTATAGCGGCAAAAGATAATTTTGTGATGAATACGGCTGAAGAAATAGAACAAGCCTTTGCTGATTATAAGAATGGACTTTTTGGCACGCTGGAAGCCTGACGTATAGCACTACATAAAAGAACCTTGCATAAAAAAGCCCTGGCAAAACCAGGGCTTTCAGCTAGTTTACATGATGGCACTATGTTTCCGCATAGAATCTCTATTCTCTTTCTTCAGGTCCTTTTTCTTGTCTTTCATTTCTTTCTTTTTCATTTTCATACTTCGGGGACTAACGCTATCCCGCATTTTGGGAGGAAATGTGTCCTGAAACAGTTTCAATCCACTTGACTGTTTTACCAGTTCATTTTCATCCACTGGGTTGGCTTGTAATCGACGGTCCAGGTTACTCTGCAGCAGGAAGAATACGGCCAGGACCATCATCAGCCCGATTGTAGCCGGAAGATTCTTCATAAAAACTATTTTAATACTGCAGAATGCATGACAGATATCGTGCTGAATTTAACCCTGCAGGGGTAGGGCATGGTATAATGTCCTGATAATAGTTGAGTTGTGTCGGCATAAAAATCACGAAGCAGAGGCTGATCCCCGGGCATAGTGTGGATTTTGACCGTCATTAAGTGGAAGCCCTGAGACAGGAGCAGCCAGTATACCTTCATGCACACCGGACCATCAGTAAGGCACTGCTTTTGTGGCATTTTCAGTATTGATCATCAAATCTCAGATTATGAAAAATACGAGAAATGAAAATACCCATCAAAGTAAACAACAACCTATTAGCAATATGCCTAAGCCGGAAATCAGAGACAACCTCGACAGCCGTAAAAATGAAGAACAGGATTTTAAAGGAACAGATACCACCCACAACCGTAAAGAGCATAAATCCGAGAAGCACAAACATTAAATAATGAAATCCTTACAGCCCTGGTGGCTAATGGTTCTTTTAGTGATACTCGCAGCGGCCTGCGGTGGCGGGAATAAGAAAAAGAACCAAGCAAATAAGATGCAGCACGTTACACCTGAAAAGAAAGTTACACGCTGCCTGGACACTATTTTTCACGAATATCATTTCAATATTTTTACCCGTGGAGATGCTACCATGAGAAACCTTTTTGTCAGCATAGGGTCTGTCAAAGATACTACCAGGGCCGACACCGTGGTGGAAAAAGATATCAAGGGTACTGTTGCGAACGTAACAGTGGCCGATCTGGATAATGATGGAAAACCGGAGGTATATGTGTTTACTACCTCTTCAGGCTCAGACCAGTACGGGAAAGTATACGGATTGGTCATTATGGACGGGAGTGCTGTAGAAATCAATACGGACGCGATCGACAGCCTGGCTGAAAAAGATTACAGAGGCCGGGATTCCTTTTATGTAAGCGGAAAGGAACTGGTTCGTACCTTCCCGGCTTTCCGGGGAGAAGAGGACGTTGAACTAAAATCTGACTCCATACGTATGGTACACTACAAACTGATAAAATCCGGCAATACCTATGTACTGAAAGAATAAGGGCTGACCAGTGAACTGATCAGCCCTCAGCTTTTATGAACCATTAGTTTCTGTGGTAATAAATGCTACGATTGCTCCATCGTGAGTAGAAGTTGTTCAGCGCTTCTTTAAACTCCTTGAAATTTTTGTTGGAGGGTTGTGTCCATCCGTCTTCTGCATAGGCAGCGAGGCGGGGATATACCATTTCTTCCATGGCCATCTCGTCGGGAATCCATTCTCCCCACATCTGACAACCGATACCCAGTATTTTGCTGTGATATTTGGCATCCAGCCCGGCAGGGATGGGGTCAAACTTATAAGCGCCTTCCACTGATATCTGGGTATAGTTGTAGTCCAGATAGGTAGCGGCATGGTAGGAGTTAACCACATCATATCCTTTGGATACCGCGTCTGTAATCAGTTTGAGATCGCCTTTCCAGAAATGTACAATTGTACCTGGTGCCAGTTGTTTAGTGCCCACATCTTTGGTATCGTTGTATTCATGCAGTTTGGCGCCCATGATCTCATTCCAGCCCATCATACGGCGTTGTTTGCCCGCCAGGAAAACAGAGATATCATTGGTAAAGGATATTTGCAAATCAGCAGGGGAGGCCAGCTGATGGGATTTCATATAGGCCTCTACGTTGGCATCGGCTTTCCATTGGTCATATTTTACCTCATCACCGCCAATATGTATCACTTTGGAGGGGAACAGGCTGATCACTTCCTGTAAAACGTCCTGCAGGAAAGTGACCACTTTGGGATCGGTAACATTAAAGACGTCATAGTGTACGCCGAATTTGCCGGGAACGCTGATCTGCTGGTGCCTTGTGCCTAACCAGGGATAGGCTGCAATGGCGGCAGAAGAGTGGCCTGGCATTTCAATCTCAGGGATAATGGTAATATGCCGGGCAGCAGCGTAAGCGATGATATCGCGGATCTGTTCCTGGGTATAAAAGCCATCATGTGGTTTACCATCATAAACGGTACTGCTCCAGCTACCGGTTTGGGTAGAATCCCTATGGCCGCCTACCTTGGTAAGCAGCGGGTATTTTTTGATTTCTATTCGCCAGCCCTGATCGTCAGTAAGATGCCAGTGAAAGGTGTTCATCTTCAGGGCAGCCATTTCTTCTAAGAGTTTTTTGACGGCTGCAGTCCCTTTAAAATGGCGGGCTTCGTCCAGCATAAAGGCTCTCCAGCCAAAGCGGGGTTTGTCCTGTATGTCCACGCCATCGATAATATAACTGTTATCCTTAAACGTTATCAGCTGTTGCAGCGACTGGATGCCATAAAATATGCCGGCATCGGAGGCTGCAGTAATGGTAGCTCCGGCCGGAGTCACTTTCAGCAGATACCCTTCCCTGCCCAGGGTAGCGTCCAGTTTTTCGTCCAGTGATAAGCGGATATAATTGGTTTGTGCGGCCGGTTGGAGGGGGAGATTTAACCGGGTCCGGTTTTTTATAGATTCCTGTAGATATTTAGCTTCCCCGGCGCTTTTGCCGCCTATAACGGCAGTGGCGCCGGAGATTTTAAATACGCCGGTAGTGGCGGTTATCTGCGAGGGCTGCGGTATAAGGCGCTGGGCCTGCAGCCTTTGGGCAGTTGTAGCCAGCAGCAATAAACTACTGAAGACCACGGATTGAAATCTGAGCATATATGTATTTTATTGTTCACAAAGCTAAGGAACGATAAAATACAAAAAAAATCTCATATTTAAATGAACTTACGCCACCTCAGCCATTTCACGGGAGATGGTCAGGTCGGTAATTGCTTCTGAATAAAACACCGGCGGCACATGCCCCAGCGGTAGCAGACAGTCTGCTGCGTCCTTATCAGTGCTTCTGAACCAACGCTGGCTGGTTTTGGTTTTGTCGATAAAATACAGCTTGCCCAGTTTGTACTGGAATCCTTCCTCTTTATATATGCTGCTCATCTCTACAATCACTTCCAGCTGGTTTTCATCATCGGTTTTGTGATAGGCATATACGTATTTGCCATCACTGCCTTCACTGAGTTTCCAGCCTTTCTGTTCCATGTGTTTGTTGAGCAGGCTGCTTTCCAGGGCGATATCCTCAAAATCATGGACCAGCGTAGTAGTAGCCTGTTGTGGTAGCAGGGAAGCCACTGGCCGCTCCAGTTGAGGGAACACAGACACAATGCCTTCTTCGGTGAAACGCTGCTGCCATTGCCGGAGTTGTGCTCCGTCGAGGTAGAGCGGATGCAGTATCCGGATGGAAGCGCCGGAAGGTATGCTCACTGCATCGCCATGAAGATCGGTCAGGGTACCGTTGTCACGGCACTGGAAACAGGTAATCAGCTGCTCCTGTTCGTTGTACAGCGCCCATAATAACCGGTTGGCATATACGAACATCACCGGGTTATGTAAGAAACATTGCTGCCATTGTTCGGGTACCCATCTGCGCTGCATCACCAGGAAGTGTTCCAGCCTGCCGGTCTGCGACTTCACCGTTTCGGTGACCGCCTTGCCCAGCTGTTTGAAAGCTTCTTTGGTAGCAGCGGGTGTGGCTGCCGGAATGGATTTCAGGCGCTTGCGTTTGTTGTTGATATAGCCCAGCTTAAAATGCTGGTCGATGAACACATGGTAAGTATCGTCTTTTACCTGGAAGGGGAGGAACAGACCATTGAACCCGAAATCAGGTATGATACGGTCTCCCAGCTCATGCATGGTAAGGCCCAGTTCAGCAGCGGCATGTTGAAGGCCGGCTAACGCTGCCGCCCCTACGTTGGATTTGCGTACCCGGTATTTGCGGGACAAAAACTCCACTGTTGCCAGGGCTTGTTTACTGCCATGGATGGCCAGCGCGCCGGCACCATGTTCTGCCATGCGGGGCCGTTTGTCGTTGATCCACTGGTAAAGGGACTGTTCCAGCAGGGTGGCCAGCTCCTGATCGCCGGTGAGGGCTGCCAGTGCCAGCAGGTATTTTACTTTGGCATCGCCATTTCTGGCGGTGTATAAGTTGAAGAGATGTTGAGCAAAAGGTCCGCTGGTTGTACGATCTACCAGGCGAAGCAACGGTCTGGCTTCAATATCAGAGCGTATTTCTTTTACGCGCGACATGCGGTACAACAGAAAACGCAGCATATCCTGGGTAAGCTGCATACCGTTGCGCAGGAACAGTGGTGGCAGGTTGCTGTCGTCGAGCCACGTTTCCAGTGGCCGGGTAAGTTTGCCTCTTTTTTTGGCAAAGGCCACCAGCTGTTGTACGGTAGTTTCGTCGTCTGTACCTGAAATGGTGTTACCCAATGTTTCCAGCATCAGGTCGCGGGCATCGTCGTTGATTTCCTTATGCAGTGCCTGTTGGAGCAGGTCTTTGGCGGCAGGAGTGTTCAGTTTGCACAGTATCTGTACAGCAGTCAGGCGTTGTTCTGCTTTTTTATGCTGCAGCAGGACACCTGCCTTTTCCAATGCCTGCGGATGGTCTGCCAGGATAACGGCTACGAGCGTACGAACAGATTTTAGCTTGTGCAGGGTAAAATCCCAGAGCTGGTCTGCATAGAACGAAATATCCGTTTGCGTCAGTAGCGGGAAGATATGTTTGGCGTCGTAATCGTTTTCGATGGCTTTCAGCAGCAGCGGTGTTGCTGAGGAATCCAGTTCCTGCCGCAACAGTTTAAATACTTCCGGATGCAGGTATCGTTTTTCACTGAGATGTTCATCCAGGTAACGCAGGGCAGGCTGTTTGTCCAGCAACAGCAACTGTGTTACGGCCATCACATCAGGGGCCGGCAGCTGAGATGGGTTGCCCATTTCAGCCTGTTGCTGGCGGAAAGCCTGGCTGGTAAGGCTGCTGTCACTTTCCTGCAGGTAGGCATAAGCGGCCTTTATGAGCAGGGGATGATAGTGATCTGGCTGATAGTGTGCCAGCAGATAAAAGCCGTTGAGTTGTGCACTATAGTCAGACAATGTGGCCAGATGGTCTACTGCCTTCTCTATCAGCACCCGGTATTTGTCGTAGTTGGTTTGCAACAGTACCCTGGACAGCTCGGCATTGACAAAACCTTTGCCGGGCTGCATCAGTACGGGCTCCAGGTATTCCATTTCCTTATCCGGGTGTCCTTTGGCGAGGAGCCGGAAGAAAAGGGAGTTCCACCCTTTTTGTTTCCAGGTCTGTACGTAAGCATCAATGATATGCCATTCTGCACTTTTGATCAGGTCTTGCAGGAATTTCCGCAGCGGCGTGAATTTCAGCGGTGAAAGATCAAAATTGTTACCATCACCGGAGTAGCCGATCATCATGGAACCGATATCTTCGGTTGAACAGCCCCTTTGTTGCAGGTAGCTGGTAAAATAGCTGAAACGCAGCACGATGGAGGAAGCGGAGCCGGGAGTGTCCAGCATGGGCACGATGTGTTGCAGAAACCGTTCCCTGCATTGCTCCCAGACGAGTGGGTCTGAGAGCAGCTGTAATACCAGGCGGTCGTTGTCGTCCCATTGGTCCGGCAGCTTCAGCAGCTGGATAAAGACGCCCATTTCCCGGGCAATAGCCACATCCGTGTATACGGGTGGGTGGATCGTTTGTCCGGTAAGGAAATCTACCCCGTCCTGAAGCAGGGCGGAGTGCCCGCTGTCTTCATAAAGCTGTTGCTGTCGTTCGATAAAAGGTAGTATAGTTTCCTTAGTATATGGCATAAGGTTTAAATAGGTTCATTATTTTTTCAGGACCATTTCCTCTCTGGCAGCCCATTGGGCGATGTCCTGTTTGCTCAGTGCCATGGCCATCATATCCGGGAATTTATCTGGTGTGCAGGCAAATACCGGGATACCCAGTGTAGCCAGGAACTGTGCATTTTCGTGGTCATATGAGGGTGCGCCTTCATCATTGAGGGCCAGTAATACTATTACCTGTACGCCGCTGGCGGCCAGTTCTGTAAAACGTTTACGCATGCCGGCTTCATCTCCGCCTTCAAAGAGGTCGGTGATCAGTACCAGTACAGTGTCAGTAGGCCGGGAAACGACCTGCTGGCAGTATTTCAACGCAGCATTGATATCGGTGCCCCCGCCCAGCTGTACGCCAAACAGCAGTTCCACCGGGTCCTGGAGCTCTTCCGTAAGATCGGCTACTGCGGTGTCGAATACCACCATTTTCGTTTGTACGGCAGGGATAGAGGCCATCACTGCGCCAAAGATGCCGGAATATACCACTGAGGTACCCATAGAACCGCTCTGGTCGAGACAGAGCACTACATCCTTGAGGGCAGACCTTTTACGGCCGTATCCAATCAGTGTTTCCGGGATGATGGTTTTGTAATCAGGTTGATAATGTTGCAGATTTTTTTGGATGGTCAGGTTCCAGTTGATCTCATGGTGGCGGGGACGCCTGTTGCGCACACTCCTGTTAAGACTGCCGCTGATAGCCTGCTGCATAGGCTGTGACAGTTTTTTCAGGAGTTCGTCCACCACTTTTTTTACTACCTGACGGGCCGTGTCTTTGGTTTTTTCCGGGATCACGCGGCTGAGCGTCATCAGCGTGGCCACCAGATGTACGTCCGGCTCCACATTTTCCAGCATCTCTTTTTCCAGCAGCATGGCGGTGAGGTCGAGCCGTTTGATGGCATCTTTCTGCATCACCTGTACTACAGAGGCAGGAAAATAGCTGCGTATATCGCCCAGCCAGCGGCTTACATTAGGAGAAGATGCGCCCAGTCCACCTTTACGGTTGCTATCATACAGCGCCTCCAGCGTTTTGTCTATCTGCTGGTCGGCCTTATTTAAAATAAAGGCGGTGCCATCATTGTTGTCTCCTCCCAGGATCAGTCGCCACCGGCGTGTATTTTCTTCCATGATCTTCATTCTGCCTGGTTATCAATATGAAAAAATCCCAACATCTTCATGACCACCGGTATGCCCATAGCAGCCCGGACTTCGTCAACTCCGGCTTCCACGGCCACGGTGACAGGGCCGTTGCCTGTTCCCCGCTTCACTTTTTCACCCAGTTTTTTTCTTTCCGGGGCCGTAAAGTTAGAAAAGGTGCGGCGTAATAACGGCAATATCTGCATGAAAATATCATTTTCCAGTTGGGCTACCCAGCTATATACCATATTCCAGAGGGTTTCATCGAGCAGCAGGAGGGTACCGCTGCCTTTGAGGAAGCCTTCCAGCCAGGCGGCGGCAACAGCCGGCGTATTGGCTACGGACATGGCTATACTGAAACGGCTGAAGAGGGTGTCGCCGTCGAGCACTTTAAAATCAAACAGCAGCCGTGAGGCATAGCCAGCTATCATGGGCGCCGATTGACTGTTGCCGGAGATGGCCTGCAGCGTGGCAGTCCAGTCAGCCGTCAGGGTTGGATGCTGGAGCAGGCCGATGGCGTCATTCAGCGCCTGGAACTGTTCCAACAGCTCCAGGGCGGCATCTTCGGCTACCGCCGTGCAGGCCGAAGGTAAACTGACGCATATCCTGCTGATCATACTCTCCGCAATGTCCATCACCAGGTCGGCGTCTGTTTTGCGCACATTCCCGTACCGGGTAATATTTACCAGGGACGGAACTACTTCGAGTAACTGCAGCACATCACCGGAAGCGGCGGCCAGGTTATTGATACGCTGGATCAGCACATCCACTACTTTGGGCAGTTCCGCTGGCAGTGCGGATTCCAGCATGCCGCATACTTCCCGCAAGGTGGAGGTTTTGCCGGCGATATCCATCACATACTGTGTGGTTGCTTCCAGGACGGTATTACCCCAGCTGCCTTTTTCAATGATGTCTACAGAAAAAGACGGGTCCCACTGCAGGCGCCACTGTTCTTTGAAAGTGCCTTTGCCTGATGTCTCAGACCTGTCGCCCCAGCGCACACCGAGTAACTGTAACCGGTGCAGGAAGATGCTCCTTTCCAGATCAGTATCCTTCCGGAGGTCGAGTGTATAGTCTTTGAAATCGGCAGTTTGCGGCAGCCGCAGTCTTTTCTGCAGCCGTTCTATATCTGCCTGCAGGGGTGGTTTGGGTATGTCTGAAGGCACCTGTCCGATACGGTTGCTGACGATCAGCTCATCCCGTATCAGTTGCATCAGCACATCTTCCCCATTGCATAATATACTGAGGGTTGCTTCATTCAGTTCTTCCAGCCCTGGCCGGGAATATTGGCGCAGAGAGGCCAGCGCATTGGCCAGGCGTACTGCTTCGAGTACATGGGCTACGGAAGTGTCCTGTTGTTTGTCCCTGAAAAGTTTGGCTACCAGGGCCATCCAGCGGGTGCCGTCATCGGAGGGATGCTCCCAGATGTGCTGGTACCATCCGGGTGATGGCACACCGGCACCATATCCGCTCTCATAACTTAAACGGCTGTACGTCCAGGGTATCCAGGTACAGTCGATTTTTACTTTAGGCAGTCCTTTCAGCAGGTCATTATCGGCCTTTTGGGTGGGCATATTTTTAAGGGCCGGAGCATGCCAGGCGCCGCATATCACGGCTATACGGGTGTACATCTCCTTTTCGGCCTGCCGTATTATTTTACGCATCCAGGCTTCCCGCAGCTGTTCCATCCGGCTGTCGCGCTGTGGCAGCTCTTCGCGTAGCGCCTGCATGGCGTCGCTCACCGCCTCAAATACCTGTTCCTGCTCCAGCCGGTATTCAAACATATGTTCCCACCACCTTTCACCATCATCGTAACCGGCGGCATGAGCCAGGTGAACGATCGGGTCGCGGTAGAAGGCTGATTCCGGTAATGGCTGCGCCGGCAGCAGGTCTGTAAAATCATCATCCGTTTCCGGAGATGGCAGCAGTGCGACTTCGCTGGCAGCCGGCAGATCATTTACCAGCGCTTGCGCTGGATCAAAGGCATGGGGCCCAGCCTGCCTGTCGGCAGTATTTTCGGTAGCCTGGGGCAACAGCCCGCTGGCTGTACCATTCAGTTTATTTTCAACAGTTGCTCCCTCGTCACCATTGGCCGGTAACGCAGCATCCACCTCTTCCGGTGTATTGCCGGCAGCTGCAGCTTTTTCCTTCTCAAGGGCAAACACATGTGCCAGGGGCAGGTCCATAAAACGGACCGGAATATGTTGCCGCTGCGCATACCCGATGGCCTGCCACTCAGGAGAGTATTCGGCAAAAGGGTAGAAGCAGGAATGCTGTGGGTTATCGGGCTGATACACCAGTATCGCCACTGGCGGTTTCAGGTCTTCATGGCCCGCCCAGGAAAGAATGGCGTCCGCTTCCGGAGGACCTTCCACCAGCACAATATCGGGCTGTAATGCTTCCAGGAATGTTTTTACATTTCTGGCGGAGCCGGGCCCATGGTGCCGGATTCCTAATATATGAACAGACATAAATACACAGTTGGGTTATTGCAAATCGCGGCAGGCACGGTACACATCTTTCCAGTCTTCTCTTGTTTTTACTACGGTTTCAAGATATTCCTGCCATACCAGTTTGTCCTGTACCGGGTCTTTCACTACGGCACCGATGATACCGGCAGCCAGGTCGGCCGCGGTGAGCCTGCCATCACCAAAATAAGCGGCGAGGGTAAGCCCGCTGTTGACAACAGAAATAGCTTCCGCCGTGCTGAGTGTACCGCCAGGCGACTTGATCTTGGTTTTTCCGTCTTCGGTAATGCCATTGCGCAGTTCCCGAAAGATGGTAACGATCCGGCGTATCTCTTCCAGTGCAGGTTTTTCGGCCGGCAGCTCCATCACTTTTTCGAAACTTTCCACTCTTCTTTTTACAATATCTATTTCTTCTTCCATGGTGCCCGGCACTGGCAGAATCACGGTGTTGAACCTACGTTTTAAAGCGCTGGACAATTCATTGACACCTTTGTCGCGGTTGTTGGCGGTGGCAATCAGGTTAAACCCTTTGGCCGCCTGCACTTCCGTGTTTAATTCCGGAATAGGCAGTGTTTTTTCGGAGAGGATGGTGATAAGGGTATCCTGCACGTCGGCGCCTATACGCGTCAGCTCTTCAATACGGGCGATTTTGCCTTCCTGCATGGCACGCAGCACCGGTGTTTCCACCAGCGCCTGACGGGAAGGGCCTTCGGCCAGCAGCCTGGCGTAGTTCCAGCCATAACGGATACTTTCTTCGCTGGTGCCGGCAGTGCCCTGCACGATACGGGTAGAGTCACCGCTGATAGCAGCTGCAAGATGTTCGCTGACCCAGCTTTTGGCGGTACCGGGAAGACCGTAAAGCAGCAGAGCTCTGTCTGTAGCCAGTGTAGCCACTGCAATTTCCATCAGTCTTTTGCTGCCAATGTATTTGGGACTTACTTCAAAACCGTTTTTCAGTTTGCCGCCCACCAGGTAGGTTACTACTGATTGAGGTGACAGCAGCCAGTTATGTGGTCGTCTGCCGCTGTCCTGTTTTTTCAGTTCTTCCAGTTCCGGTGCATAAAGGAGTTCTGCATGTTGGCGTAAAGTGTCTGACATGGTTTAAATATTTTTTGAGAATGATTGCAGGATAAATGTTTTAATCTGTAAAAGACCTACCAGATGTAAGGAAATGGACTTCCAGTAGGTCTGGTAGTTTTCATTGCCGGAAGTAATGCTCTCCAGTGCTGATTTTACTGATACAGGTACCAGCGTCACAAAATCACCGACCGTACGCTGGGAGTAGGTGTATGGGTTGCCGGCACAGTACCGTAATACCTTCAGTGCCAGCTCTTCACTCCATACCTGTTTCATCTGCCCTACATAGTTCATCACCAGGTTGCTGTGGGCATCAAAGTGCTGGAGGATATAGGTGTCCTGCTGATCAGCGGGCAGCAGTGGCAGCAGCGCCATGTGGAAGGTATTGGTATGCTGCACAAAGGCAAGAGCCCTGCTGCTGTCACCAAACCAACTGATAGCTTCCACCAGTGAGGGGAGGAAAGGCTTCAGGGATGTCTGATGATGGAACAGGGAGACCACTTCTTCAAAAGAGCAGTTGAAATGTTGTTCCCATATCCTTGGATGTACCAGTGCCACCAGTTGTGAAAGGATATGTTCTGCATCAGAAACCCGGGCATGGTTGCTCAGCTTTTCAATACCGCTTTTAAAAATCTCTTCCGGAGGCTGAATATCGGCGGCCACTGTTATCTTGCCTTTGTCATCCGCCAGGATGGCTGTTTCCAGCACCTGTTGGTATTGTTCGTGCAGGTTGGAGCCGGGAATTTTTTTCAGCAGCTTCCATGTGGCTTCTTTTACCTGTTTGCTTTTTTCTGTTAGCAGGGATTCCAGCCAGGAGGCATCTTCCAGGCTTATCTTTGTGGCGAGAGCGCCCAGTAGTTCTCCTTTAACGGCTGCACTTTCCTTGCTCCATGCTTCCTGTAGCAATGTCCTCGCTTCAGCAGGGTTTTCTTCCCGCATGCGTACCAACGCTTCCAGGCGCTGGGCGGTAGTACCATGCTGCCACAGTTCTTCTTTGGTGTCGGCTACCACAGAGAAGTTCCATTCCCGGTTATACTGTGCGAGCCATTCGCCACGTCTGCCACAGCAGGTGGCGGCCAGGTTACGCAAGGTTTTATGGCGGCTGGCATTTTCCAGAATACGGGGCAGGTATTCCGGTGGCAGCACCTGATGGCTGCCGGCACAGCATTCCAGCCAGAGGGTCAGCAACGGGGTATTGTCGCTGTCTAGTGTATGTTGTAATGCCTGCAGGGCGGTGGGGCTGCAATATTTTTTTGTCTCTGGTTCACATACCGGCAGGGTGTCGGGGCTGCCGGCTGCCGGTTGGCTTCCGCTTTGCCGGTAGTTGAATACCAGTGCGGCTATTTGCAGGAACTGGTCTTCCCGGTCCATACCGGGAGCAGCCAGTACCTCGCTGGCTGCGGCTTGCAGTGGGGCAGGCAGACTGTCGGTATCTGCCGCTTTTTTGGCCGTGCCCAGCAGGGCTGTATTAATGATATCATTCCATGATTGCATGATCGTACTGCTGTTGTTCCTTCCTTACAATATTTTATACTCCTGCTGATGCCATACGCCGAGGGGGTCGTACTCCCTCTCCCGGCCGATGAGGGCCATGGGCATCGGTTGACCGCCGCTGAGGGCCAGTAGTTTCCATATATGCCGAAACTCCTTGCGGACCTGCATCTCCTGTTGCTGAGCATCGCGCAGCCACCATTGTCCATCGCGGAGTACCGGTGTCAGGGTATCAATCGTATATACCTGATCGTTATACAGGGGGAGCCGGCTGCTGACGGCTGTTTGGGCGGCCATTACTTCTGTCCAGTTGGCGTATCCCTGGAAGCGGTGGTCTGCAGGCATGGCCTGCTGTGTTTTGATGAGCGCCCGCATAGGTGCGGCAGAAGGATAATATACCAGTTCTGCCCGGATGGTGCTGCCGGGAGCAGGCATCAGCTGGGTTTGTGGCTGGTGTCTGACGGTAAACTGCAGCAGGAGGGCTGTCTGGCGGGTATGAAGACCGTATAGCCAGTACCGTTCGGTGATCAGCCGGTCATCTTCAGTGCTTTGTTTGCCTAGTACCTGCCAGGTGTCGGTGATACCGGCTTGTGTTTTCAGTTCCTCCTGCGATTGTGGGAACCCTATCATGGTGCGGATATCCTGCTGAAGGGCCGGGTCCAAATGGTTGGAATGGCCATAGGCTCGGGCCAGCAGATAAAGGCGTAGCAACTGGTCCATGAAGGTATGCTGCCAGCCTTCGCTGTAGTAGCTGATTTCGGCCATCTCGCGCAGGATGCCCGCCAGTCCGGGGGCCTGGGCGTCTACCATGCGTCGGGCCATGTTTTCACACATATCGGCGCCCTTGTCAGGTAGACCGATAATACCGTTGCGCACCATGTCTTTTATCCAGCGCAGCAGTTCATCCAACCCATCACTGACTTTCCTGTGCCGGGCTTCCTGCCGTTTGTTTTGCGCAGCTTCATCTACCGGTTTGTCGGCATTGTCTACCGCCTGCTGGGCTTTTTTCTCTGCTTTTTCCGTCCGCTTGCTGATCCATTCGGTCACCCAGGCCGGTTGCTCCAGGAGGGTAAACGACTGTTTCTCCCGGGCGTAGTATAATAACAGGCCTACGCCATGTTTACAGGGGAATTTGCGGCTGGGACAGCTGCATTTGAAAGCCATATTGCCGGTATCTACCTGGGTCTGATAGGGTTTGCTGCCGCTGCCCTGGCATTCGCCCCAGAGGGCGGCATCACTCATGCCTATACTAACCCATTTGGCCGGCCTGGCCAGTTCTTTTCCCGCCTTACGGGATGACTCATCGGGTGCCATCGACAGCACCTGTTCTTCCGTTAGCTCCAATGATTAAAAGATTTATATGGATAGCCATTATTTAATTTGATCATAGCGCCGCACTAAATTGGTACTTAGCACATTGCAGTTGAACTAAGGTACAAATTAAATAATTTCATAAAATAAAAGCCAAATATCAAACACGACTACGCAGTGTATTTGATATTTGGCTTAAAAAAATTTTTTTCGGCAAATCCCGTTGTTCGGAAAGGATATTTTACGCCTTCTCCGGGGAGATTTAAAGGAAACCGAGTTCCAGCTTGGCTTCTTCGCTCATCATCTCCTTATTCCAGGGTGGGTCGAAAGTCAGGTGTACATCTACCTCAGATACGCCTTCGATATTTCTGACTTTTTCATCTACCTCCCGGATAATATCGCCGGCTACAGGGCAGCCAGGCGCGGTAAGCGTCATGTCTATACCAATGCGGTTGTTTTCCTTGATCTTGATTTCGTATACCAGCCCCAGTTCCCAGATGTTCACAGGAATCTCTGGATCGTATACGGTTTTGAGCTGTTCTTCTATCTTTTCCCTTAATGTTGCTTCACTCATGACTGGTTATTTTTTGCCTGATAGGCCACCGCATAAAGTTTCATCTGTTTGAGCATGCTCAGCAGCCCGTTGGAACGGGTAGGAGAGAGGTGGCTGCTCAGACCGATGGCATCGATAAAGTAGATATCGGAGGAAGCGATGTCTTTCGGAGTATGTCCGGAAAGCACATAGATCATCAGGCTGATAAGCCCTTTGGTGATCACGGCATCGCTGTCGCCGGTAAAATACAGTTTACCATCCCTGAGCTCAGTATGCAGCCACACGCGTGACTGACAGCCCTTAATCAGGTTTTCCGGTACTTTGTATTCTTCTGCAATGAGCGGTAAATCCTTACCCAGCTGGATGATATATTCATACTTATCCTCCCAGTTGCTCATTATTTCAAAGTCGGACTTTATTTCTTCCTGTCTTTCGTTGATCGTCATAATTTCTTCTCCTGTTTACCGCAGCATGGAAACGGCCCGTTTAATGCCGGCTACCAGCTTATCTATATCTTCCTTCGTATTATAGAAAGTGAGAGAGGCCCGTACCGTGCCGGGGATTTTAAATTCGTCCATCAGCGGTTCGCAGCAATGGTGTCCTGTTCTGACGGCGATGCCCTGCTGGTCCAGCAGCTCACCCAGGTCAAACGGATGAATGTCGTGTACCAGGAAGGAGATAGCTCCGCTTCTGTGGGCAGCATTTCCGATAAATCGGAGACCCTCGATCTGCCGCAGTTGTTCCAGTGCATAGGCGAGCAGTTGCTCTTCCCATTGCTGGATCTTGTCCAGACCGACTTGCTGCAGGTATTGGATAGCTGCCCCTAAACCGATGGCACCGGCAATATTGGGTGTGCCGGCTTCAAATTTATAAGGCAGTTCATTATAAGTGGTTTTGGAAAAAGTCACGGTCTTGATCATATCGCCGCCGCCCTGGTAGGGAGGCAGTTTCTCTAACCATTCGGTGGTACCGTACAGCACCCCGATACCGGTAGGACCGTAAATTTTATGGCCCGAGAAAACGAGGAAATCCGGCTGCAGGGCCTGCACGTCGATGCTCATATGCTGGATGGCCTGAGCAGCGTCCAACAGTACGGGGATCTTCCGTGCATGCGCCAGCGCGATAATATCCTCTACCGGGTTGATAGTACCCATTGTGTTGGAAACATAAGTCACTGCTACTATTTTCACCGTATCGTCCAGCAGTTCTTCATAGGCGTCCATTCTCAGCTCGCCCCGTTCGTTGATGGGGATCACTTTCAGGGTGGCACCGCTTTCTTCACAGGCTATCTGCCAGGGAACAATGTTGGAGTGGTGTTCCATGGCTGAGATGATCACACTGTCGCCGGCTTTCAGGAAACGGCGGCCCATGGTATTGGCCACCAGGTTGATGCCGTCGGTAGTGCCTTTGGTGAAGATGACCTCGTGGGTCTGTGCTGCATTGATAAAGCCGGCTACTATTTCACGAGCTTTCTCATATGCGTTGGTGGCCACCTGACTGAGGTGGTGTACGCCACGGTGCACATTGCTGTTGTACTCCTCGTAATACCGTGCTTCTGTTTCTATTACTGACAGCGGCTTCTGAGTGGTAGCCCCGTTGTCGAGGTATACCAGCGGTTTGCCATGCACCAGTTCCTGCAGGATAGGGAAGTCCTTCCTGATCTGCTTTACGTCCAATGCTGCGGTTTCTATGTTAGCAATATGTTCCATGCAAAATGGGGGATTATTTGTTCATGATAGCTACAATCTGTTCCTGCAGGTAATGCTGCAGGGCAGGGATCTTCACTTCGTCGGTGATATCATGGGAGAAGGCATTTACCATCAGTGCTTTGGCAGCGTCTTCCCCGATACCGCGGGAACGCAGGTAGAACATGGATTCTTCGCTGAACTGGCCGGCGGTGAAACCATGGCTGCATTTTACGTCGTCCGCATATATCTCCAGCTGAGGCTGGGAGTTGATATCCGCTTTAGCGCCCAGCAGCAGGTTGTTGTTTTGCTGGAAGGCATTTGTTTTCTGCGCTTCCTGGTGTACCAGGATTCTACCGGTGAAAACACCATTGGAGGAATCCATCAGTACGCCTTTGTACAGCTCGTTGCTATGGCAGTTAGGCATGATATGGTCCATGAAGGTATGGTTGTCTACATGCTGACTGTTGTTGACAACATACAGGCCGTTCAGATTCGTTTCAGTATAACTGCCGTTCAGGGCTACGCTCAGGTTGTTGCGCGTAAACGGTGTACCCGGCAGGGTGAAATTAAAGTGATGGTAACGGCTGTTGGCTTGCTGTTGAGCGGCAGTATAATGTACTTCCCGGAAATGTTCATCTCCCTGTTGTACATTGTAGTGCCACAGCTCCGCGTTTTCATCGATCACGGTTTCCAGTACGCTATTGGCGAAAGCCACAGCGTTGGTGTCCGGATGTACAGCGCTTTCGATGATGGTGGCGGCGGCGTTTTTATTCAGCACCCACAGATGGCGGGGCTGGATAAAGGCATGTTGCGTTGACGTGTATACGTGAACGATATGTACCGGTTTATCGATAACGGTATTGGCTGCCAGTTCCAGGTACAGGCCGTCAGAGAAGAGGGCTGTATTGATGGTGGCCAGTGCTTCCTTTTCCAGGTGATGCTGCTGGTTAAACCAGGTGGTGAAACCGGGTGCCTGTGTATGCGCGCTGAGAGCGCCTACGGTAATACCTTTACCGGCAGGCAGCTCAGAGAGTTCTGCCTGGAGATGACCGTTTACCAGCACAATGCGGTAGCAGTCCAGCTCAGGAATAGCGGTCTGTGCTACTACAGCAGCCGATACGGTAGCGGTGGTGGTAACCACCTCATAAGGAAATTCCTTTAGGTAGCGTTGTATATTGGAATAACGCCACGCTTCTGTTTTCAGTGTGGGAAGACCCATCACAGAGAAGCGTTCCAAAGCCTCCTGGCGGATGCCTTGCAGATCGTCCTGGCCGGGGGCCAGCGCCGATAATGCGTTTACATCTTCAGTTAACGCCTGGTATAAAGGCAATGTAATATCACTCGTCATAGTTGTATGCTTCTTATACTGATTCTTTCAATTGTAAATCTTCCTTCAGCCAGTCATAACCTCTTTCTTCCAGTTCCAGGGCCAGTTCCTTGGTGCCGGTTTTGATGATACGGCCGTTGTACAGTACGTGTACAAAGTCAGGCACGATATATTCCAGCAGACGCTGGTAGTGGGTGATGACTACGAAAGATTTTTCTGTATCGCGAAGTCTGTTAACACCGTTGGAAACGATACGCAGGGCGTCGATATCCAGACCGGAGTCAGTTTCATCGAGGATGGCCAGCTGCGGATCCAGCATAGCGAGCTGGAAGATCTCGTTACGTTTCTTTTCACCACCGCTGAAGCCTTCGTTCAGGGAACGGTTCATCAGGTTGGCGTTAAAGTCTACCAGCTGTTGTTTTTCTTTGGTCAGTTTCAGAAACTCTCTTCCTTCAATGGCAGGCAGGCCTTTGTAGGTCCTGATTTCATTGAGGGCCGTTTTCAGAAAGTTCAGGTTGGATACGCCCGGAATTTCAACAGGATATTGAAACGCCAGGAATACGCCTTCGCGGGCACGGTCTTCGGGAGACAGTTCCAGCAGGTTTTTACCATTGAACCATACTTCCCCTTCAGTTACGGTATAGTTCTCACGACCTGCGAGCACGGAGGCCAGCGAACTTTTACCGGAACCGTTAGGGCCCATGATGGCATGTGTTTCGCCTTTACCTATTTCCAGGTTAATGCCTTTCAGAATTTGTTTCCCTTCTACTTCTGCGTGCAGATTTTTAATCGTCAGCATGATTGTTTTATTTCGTTCTGTATGTAGTTAATTGGATAAACGAATTATCCAACGCTTCCTTCAAGTGTGATAGATAATAATTTCTGTGCTTCCACGGCAAATTCCATGGGGAGCTGGTTCAGTACTTCCTTCACGTAACCGTTTACGATCAGGGCTACGGCTTTCTCCGTATCGATGCCACGGGCATTCAGATAAAATATCTGATCTTCTCCGATTTTGGAGGTGGTGGCTTCGTGTTCGATCATCGCGGTTTTATTGCGGGATTCGATATACGGGAAGGTGTGGGAGCCGCACTCGTTGCCGATCAGCAGAGAGTCGCACTGGGTAAAGTTACGGGCATTGTCTGCTCTGGGTCCTACCGCTACCAGACCGCGGTAGCTGTTGTCACCTCTGCCGGCGGAGATACCTTTGGAGATGATACGGCTTTTGGTGCCTTTACCGATATGGTGGATCTTGGTGCCGGTGTCTGCGATCTGTTTGTTACGCACCACAGCCACGGAGTAAAATTCACCTTCAGAGTAATCACCCTGGAGGATAACGCTGGGGTATTTCCAGGTGATGGCGGAACCGGTTTCTACCTGTGTCCAGGAGATCTTGCTGGCATTGCCTTTACAGATACCTCTTTTGGTCACGAAGTTGTAGATACCGCCTTTACCGTCTTTATCGCCGGGGTACCAGTTCTGAACGGTAGAATATTTGATTTCTGCATGGTCCATAGCGATCAGTTCCACTACGGCGGCGTGCAGCTGGTTTTCATCACGCATCGGGGCGGTACAGCCTTCCAGGTAGCTTACGTAGCTGCCTTCGTCTGCGATGATGAGGGTACGCTCAAACTGACCGGTGTTCTGTGCATTGATACGGAAGTAAGTGCTCAGTTCCATCGGGCAGCGTACACCCTTGGGTATATAAGTGAATGAACCGTCGGAAAATACGGCGGCATTCAGTGCAGCAAAAATATTATCGGAGTGGGGAACCACAGAACCCAGGTATTTTTTAACCAGGTCAGGGTATTCCTGAACAGCTTCACCAAAAGAGCAGAAGATAACACCCATCTCTTTCAGTTTGCCTTTAAAGGTAGTAGCTACGGAAACGCTGTCGAATACCGCGTCTACAGCTACACCAGCAAGTGCTTTCTGTTCGTTCAGCGGGATGCCCAGTTTTTCAAAAGTAGCCAGCAGTTCAGGATCTACTTCATCCAGACTGTTCAGTTGTTTTTTCTTGCGGGGAGCCGCGTAGTAGGAAATTGCCTGCAGGTCCAGTGCCGGCATCTCAAAGTGCTGCCAGCTGGGATACTGCATTTTCTTGAAGGCAGCGAATCCTTTCAGTCGCCATTCCAAAAGCCATTCCGGCTCGTTCTTTTTAGCAGAAATAAAGCGGATGATATCTTCGTTTAACCCCGTTGGAGCGATATCCATTTCAATGTCGGTGGTAAAGCCAAACTCATACTCCTTGTTGGCTATATCATCAATTATTTCGTTACTGTTTATCATACAAGTTTGATATTTATACAGCGAAGCTTTCGCCACAGCTGCATGTTCTGGTTGCATTCGGGTTGTTGAAGAAAAGGCCTTTGCCGTTGAGGCCATCAGAATAGTCCAGTTCGGTGCCGTATAGGTACAGCAGGCTCTTCATCTGTACTACTACTTTAATGCCTTTGTCTTCAAATACCTGGTCACCTTCTTCTTCTGTTGCTTCAAATTTCATCACGTATTCAAGTCCGGAGCAACCACCGCCTTTGACACCTACTCTTACAAAGGTGCCCGGTTCATGATGTTCTTTTTCCATCAATGCTTTAATATATGCTCCTGCTTTTTCTGAAACGGTTATCATAATCAGAATTGTTTTAAATGCTGTGTCCGGTCGCCCGGTAATAGCCATGATTGTGGTTACGCTGTTGTTATTCCGGCTGTCACATGCGATTTGGCAGCACATAGCAGGGAAACCATCATATCCAGCTTGTTTTTATAAAATGCAGTAAACCCGCTGGTTTGCGGGTCATAGAGATTATCTTTCAGGATAGGGAGGGAGTAAGGTAATACCCAGGCCCTCAACGCTTTCGCTACTGCATCCATCGCATTTATCCCCTGCATGGCCTGCGTGCCGTCTGCCCAGGAGAGCAAAGCTACAACCTTTCCGGTTAAATATGGCCGTTGGTGTTTGCTCGTCAGCTCCAGCCAGTCCAGGCAATTTTTCATGGCGCCGGTCATGCTTCCATGATATAAAGGCGTCATCCATATCTGAAGGTCCGCTTTACAAAACGCATCACACATAGCTGTGACTGCTTCCGGCTTCTTTGCTGCCTCCAACATCGAGAAAAACGGGATTTGTTTTTCTGCCAGACTGAAAATCTCCGGGTAAAATCCCTGCTCGCTTAATGCAGTTGACATATAGGCTGCCAGGCGATTGGAAGTAGCTTCAGGCCGGGTGTCGGTTGCGCCGTTAAATATGAGTACGTTCATTAATGCCTAAGATTTAGAGATTGAAAAGATTATGAGATTAATTTTTGATGAATTAAGGTCTCATAATCATCAAAATCTCAAATTCTTTTTTTTAGCTCCTACAAAATTACGACATTTGAAAATAAAACAAGTAATAACTTGGAAAAATATCCAACACGAACCAGAAATGCTGCTGACAGGTTTTTGATGCTGATCAAGACCAGGGGCCCCCTGTCTGCTGCCGAGCTGGCTGGTGAATTGGGTATCACCACCGAAGGTGCCCGCCTCCAGCTGGTCAAACTGGCAGAGGAAGGCCTCCTGCAAGCGGAAAGTATTTCCAAAGGGGTAGGACGCCCCATGCAGATATGGAGCCTGACTCCCATGGGCAACACCCGCTTCCCGGACAGCCATACCGAACTGACAGTTGATATCATCCAGACTATCAAAACCGTCCTGGGCCCGGAAGCCTTGGCGAATGTTATTAAAGCACGCGAAAAAAATCAGCAGGAAAAATATCATGCTGCCCTCGAAGGTGTCACTGGTATAGAAAACCGCCTCACCGCCTTTGCAGCCATCAGAACCACTGAAGGATACCTGGCAGAATGGAGAAAAGAAGGCGATATCTTCCTTTTTATAGAAAATCACTGCCCGATCTGCTGTGCCGCCGCCACCTGCGATAATATCTGCACCTCCGAAATGAACACCTTCATCAGTGTCATTGGGGAAGATGTACAGGTCACACGCCTGGACCATATTATCAATGGCGCCCGCCGCTGTGTATATAAAATCCAACCAACCACTGTACCGGTAGCCTGATAGCTCCCTCCTTATTTAATAATCAGTACCAGCGTGCCCGAAATAATCAACAGGGCACCAATCGCCGTTTTCCAGGTGATAGCCTCCTGCAGAAAAACCGCTGCCAGAATAATCGTCAGTGCCACGCTCAGTTTGTCTACCGGCGCAACCTGTGATACTTTGCCCACCTGCAGGGCCTTGAAATAAAAAATCCAGGAGAAACCAGTAGCCAGGCCCGACAATACCAGAAATAACAGGGTATGCCGCGTAAGCGTTACTCCTTTATATTCTCCCCTTGCCAGCACTATACCCCAGGCTACCAGCAAAATAATAATGGTACGTATGCCGGTGGCCAGGTTTGACGGAATATCCGCCACACCTATCTTGGCAAAAATGGCCGTGAGCGCTGCAAAGGCAGCTGATAACAAAGCGTAAATCCACCACATATATGTATTTTTTAATTGCGAATGGATGCCATCCGTAATTATTTAACCTTATATCCCAGTATTTTCAGGCTTCTTTCTACCCCGTCCAGGATAGCTACATCCGGCAAATGGGCCCATTCCTGAAATCCTTTATCGATGAACAGTTTCAGGCTGGGAAGATTGTGCGCGAAGATAAGTCCCACTATGGTGTGCACCCCATATTTAGGTGCCATGTCAATGGCATGTTGCAGGATGGCTTTGCCAAAACCCTTACCCCGGGCTGTTTCCGCAAGGTAAATGCTAATCTCTACTGTGCCGCTATAGGCCGGACGACTATGAAAAGACTGAAAACTCATCCATCCGATCAGTTGCCCTTCGTGGTACACCATCCATAACGGCCGTTGCTCCGGATTATGCTCATGAAACCAGGGAATACGGCTTTCCACGCTTACCGGCGAAGTATCGGCCGTGACCATTCTCCCTGCAATGGTACTGTTGTAAATAGCTACTATCTCAGGTAAATCCTCCAGGACTGCATCTCTGTACTGCAAATTCATATATGTCTGATAAAATAAAGATTATTGCCAGATGGCCTCCCGGTTATATTCCCGGCGCAGCAGGCTGTACAGCTCTGCATCTACAAATTTTCCCTTCTCAAAAAAAGCGTCACGCAACATACCTTCATGCTGGAAGCCCAGCCTTCCCAGCAAACGTGAAGAGGCTGTATTGACAGGGTCTACAAATGCTTCTACCCGGTTCACTTGCAGGTCTTCAAATGCAAACTGCAGAATTATTCCAATCGCTTCTGTCATAATACCTTTGCCCCAGTAAGCAGGCAACAGGTCATACCCCAGCTCAATTTTGTAATGTGTTTTATTCCAGTGATGAAAACCACAGGTGCCTATCAGCTCATCCAGGCCCCTGAGGGTAATGGCCCAGCGCATGCCTTCCTGTTTTTCCCAGTTTTCTCGGAAATAAGTGATGATCTGTGTAGCTTCAGTAATATTGGAGAAAGCATCAATGTCCATATACCGTGTCACTTCTTCTTTGGAAAAGAGGGAGAACAAAGCAGCGGTATCTTTTTCTGTGATAGGCCGGAGCACCAGCTGCTCAGTGCTTAGAAAGGGTAATTGCATGATACGGTGCCTGTTTAGGTTGCTGCAAAACTAATTGATATCGTTAAATTGTACTAACAATTGAAATAAAAGTTCATAGAGAGGCCGGGCATTTTTAATGCGGCTTTAATGCCCGCCAACATAAACATTCCTAATTTTGCATAGATCATAGTATAATAATACTGAATGTATGAAAATATTGGTTATTGAAGATGAATCCAAAGTAGGTGCCTTTATTAAAAGAGGACTGGAAGAACATCATCATCAGGTGGAAGTGTATACAGACGGACTGTTGGGACAGCAGGCCGCCATAGCAGAAGACTATGATCTGGTGATCCTCGACATCATGTTGCCCGGCATCAACGGGCTCACTATCTGCAGAAACCTCCGGGCCCGCGATGTGACAGCCCCGGTACTGATGCTGACAGCCCTTAACGCTACCCATGATATTGTGGATGGTCTCAATGCCGGCGCAGATGACTATCTCGCTAAACCCTTCCACTTCTCTGAGCTGGTAGCCAGGGTGAATGCACTGTCACGCCGTAAAAACAATTTCAAACAGGAAAAGGAAATCCTTGCCCTGGCAGACCTGCGCCTGGATACCACCTCCAAAACAGCCAGCAGGGAAGGACAGGAGATCACCCTCACCGCCAAGGAATACGCATTGCTGGAATTGTTGCTCAAAAACACCGGCAAGGTGCTGTCCCGCGCTCTTATCTCCGAAGCCGTATGGGGACTGGAGTTCGACACCGGCACTAACACAATAGATGTTTACGTGAACTATCTCCGCAACAAAATAGAAAAGGGTTTCAGCGGTGAAAAGCTGATCCACACAGTGGTGGGGATGGGGTACGTCATGAAAGTTAAAGGTACCTGGCAGCAACAGCTATGAAGATAAGACATCGTTTATCACTACAGTTTACCCTTATCACTGGTATTATCCTCACCGGGGTGTTTATCCTGATATATCTCCTGTCTGCCCAGTATATCCGCAACAGCTTCTTTAAACTGTTGCAGGTAAGGGCGCTCGTAACAGCCCAGGTATACCTCGAAAAAGATGAGCTCACCAAAAAGAAATTTCTGGAGATAGAAAAAAGCTATCGCCAGAGCATCCCCGACGAATCCAGCAATATCTACGACCAGGAAGATAAACCTGTTTTCCTGGAGAATATCAAATATACCTGGCCCAACTCTCTGCTCAACACCATCCGTAAAACAGGCACCTATCGCTTTACCTTCGGGGAAAATAAATATGGTGTAGGCATGTTTTATCCCGATAATCAGGGCGACTTTGTAGTGATCGTGACGGCCAAAAACAAGCCCGGAGAACAACAGCTGCAGTACCTGGCACTGATCCTGGGCATCATCCTCTGTATATCGCTGCTGGTCACTTACGGGCTGGGGCAGTGGTTTGCCAGCAAAGCCCTGCAGCCGATCCAAAGCATCAACCGTCAGGTAAAACGTATCCGTTCCAACAACCTGCACATGCGGGTGGAACAAGGCCGCAACAAAGATGAAATTGATGAACTGGCCAGGAACTTCAATGAATTATTGCAGCACATGGAACAGGCTTTTGAAATGCAGCGTTCTTTTGTGTCTAATGCATCCCATGAGTTGCGTACTCCCTTGACCACCATTATCGGTGAAATTGAAGTAACCCTTCACCGCGAACGAAATAAAGAAGACTACATCACCACCCTCAGCACAGTGCTGGACGAGTCAGAGAAACTCAAAATGATCACCGACGGCCTGCTGCAGCTCACCAGAGTGGATGTGATCCTTACTGCTGCCAACACAGAACTGGTGCGGCTCGACGAAATGCTGTGGGAAATACAGGAACACTGGCGTTATAAGACTCCACCGCTGCAGGCAGACGTGATCATGAACGATATGCCTGAAGATGCAGCCCGCCTGACTTTGCGGGGTAACAGAGCCTTGCTCATGCTGGCACTGCAGAACATCGTAAGGAATGGCTTTAAGTTTTCGTATAACCAGCCCGTTAGTCTCCGCCTTACCTATAACAAAAGCGGCATGGTACTGTCTGTCAGCGATAAAGGCATTGGTATCGCGCCCAGTGAACAGGATAAAATATTTATGCCCCTTTACCGGGCAGACAACGCCTATACATTTTCCGGCTATGGCATCGGACTGGCTATGGCCCAGAGAATCTTCCAGCTCCATCAGGCCTCCATTACTGTCAGCAGTGTTCTCGGTCAGGGAACAACCTTTAACATTTTTTTTCCCGCTGAGATTAAAATCTAATTTTGTTTTAACTTCATTCTAATTACTGCTTAATAGCCTATCGCCATCTTTGCAACGAAAAATATGTTGTATGACGAATAGACTAGCATTACACGCCTTATCTGTACTGTTGGGCATCCTGTGGTGTAGCTGCGTTTTTGCGCAAACACCGGATACCCTGAGAATGACACTACCAGAGGCGGAACAGCAGCTCCTCCAGAAAAATATCACCCTGCTGGCCCAGCGGTTTAATGTAGACGCGGCCAAAGCAGGAGTCATCACTGCCAAACTTTGGGACAATCCCCAAGTGACTTTCGAGAATGTTTTATACAGTCACACCACCAAAAAACTGTTTGATTTCGGCTACGATGGAGAGAATTCACTCCAGGTACAGCAGTTGATTAGGATTGCCGGCCATCGCAACAATGCGATCAAAGTGGCACAGAGCAACGTGAAAATGACAGAGTACCAGTTCTTCGATTTGTTACGTACACTGCGTTTCTCACTCCATGATAACTTCATTGATCTGTACTATAAAAAACAATCCCTTCAGACTTTTGGCCGTCAGATAGCCTTCCTGCAGCAGATTGTAAAGGTGTTTGAACAACAGAAGGCCATGGGGAATATTGCTCCCAAAGAAATCATCCGTATCAAATCATTGTTATATGATCTGCAGCATGATGCACTGGAACTGTCCAATGATATCCAGCAAACTCAGTCGGATCTGGCATTGCTGATGCGGGTGCCTGCCACTACAGTCATAGAACCACAGCTGCCGGAAGCCTTGCCGGACGTGCCTGCACAGGCCTTATCTTACCAGAACCTGCTTGATGCCGCACGTGCCAACCGCTACGATCTGAAAATAGCCCAGGAAAACGTGCAGTATAATAATCTTAATCTCCGTCTGCAAAAGTCTTTAGCTATCCCTGATATACAAATGGGATTCTCCTACGATAAACAGGGTAACTTCGAAAGAAATTACAACGGCCTCAATATATCCATGCCATTGCCCATCTTTAACCGTAACCAGGGCAATATCAAAATGGCAAAGGCCACACTGGAAAACAGCAAGCTGCAACTTACCGGAACACAGGATCAGCTGGAACATGATGTGATGAACAGCCTTCAGCAGGCACTGAAAACAGATAAGCTGATGAAGGAATTTGATCCCGGCTTCGAACAGGAATACACCGCTCTGATGCATGAAGTGGAGAAAAACTACGGACTGCATTACATTGGACTGCTGGAGTTCATCGACCTCTACGATGCTTACCGGAACAACGTGCTCAAAATGAATGAGCTCAAATACAACCGACTCAATGCACTGGAGCAGATCAACTTCGCTACCGGTTCCACTATCTACCATTTCTGATAAAACATTCCCGAATCATGCAAAATATTATGAAGCGTTATATACCTGCAGCTGTTTTTATTATATCCGTTTATGGCATTACCACCAGTTGCGGCAGCAAAAAGACTCCTGAAAAGTCCACCCAGTGGGCACTGACAGATTCTATGCTCCGCACCCTGGTGGTAGATACGGCTACCGCCATGCCACTGGAAAGCGAAATTTATCTGACCGGTAAGATCAGTGAGAATGAAGATAAGACCGCCCGTATATTCCCGATGGTAAGCGGTATCGTGACAGATGTAAAAGTACATTCCGGCGACTTTGTAAAAAAAGGCCAGGTGCTCGCTGTTATCAAAAGCCCTGAAATGGCCGGATTTACAGCCGATCAGCGTATCAATGCCAATGATATGGCCACTGCCAAACGCAATATGGAAGTAGCAGAGTCTTTTTATAAAAGCGGACTTAACTCCCAGAAAGACTACGAAGAAGCCAAACGCAACTACGACAAGGCAGTAGCTGCGTACAATAAATCCAGCGCCGTACTGGAAATTAATGGTGGTGCACATCAGACCAGCTATATGGTGAAAGCGCCGGTGCCCGGATTTGTAATCAGTAAAAAAACAGCGGAAAATATGCAATGGAGGCCCGACAACTCAGACCCCATCTTTGTGGTGGCCGATCTGAACAATGTATGGGCCGTCATCAATGTCTTTGAGTCTGATATTTCCAGTATCCGGGAAGGTGATCCGGTACAGATGTCTACCTTGTCTTATCCCGATAAAACATTTACTGGTAGAATCGATAAGATCTATAATGTACTCGACCCGGAAACGAAAGTGATGAAGGCCAGGGTAGTGGTAGACAATCCCGGCTTTTTCCTCAAACCGGAAATGTTTGTTCGCGCCCAGGCCAAACGACATGCAGATTCCAACCTGGTAAGCATTTCTTCCCGGGGTGTTATTTTCGACCACGATAAATATTATGTGCTGGTGCTGACCAACGCCAAACCAGGCGTAACGATCCGCGAGGTTAAAATATCCAGAACTGTGGAAGGCCGGACCTATATCGCCTCCGGATTACAGGACGGGGAGCGTATCATCGCTTCACGGCAGGTATTTATTTATAACACACTGAGCGATCAGCAGCAGTAAACCTAAAGGCCAGCATTATGAACAAATTCATTAAGCAAGTACTTGCTTTTTCTCTTAAGAATAAATACTTCATCTTCTTTGCTGCCGGTGTCATGGCCGTCATGGGGTACATCAGCTTCAAACAGATCGGTGTGGACGCTTTCCCGGATGTGACCAACACTACTGTGACCATTATCACCCAATGGCAGGGACGCAGTGCCGAAGAAGTGGAGAAATTTGTGACGCGTCCCATCGAAATTGCGATGAACCGGGCGCAGAAAAAAACACATATCCGTTCTTCTTCCCTGTTCGGGCTGTCTGTGATAAAAGTGATCTTCGCAGATGATGTCGACGATACTTTTGCCCGGCAACAGATCAACAACAACCTCGCATCGGCCAACCTGCCAGATGGGGTAGACCCTGAAATTGAACCGCCATACGGGCCTACAGGAGAGATCTACCGTTATACCCTGGAAAGCAGCAAGCTGACGATCGAGCAGCTGAAAACACTGCAGGACTGGGTGGTAGAACGTAACCTGCTGGCAGTACCAGGCGTGGCCGACATCGTGAGCTTCGGTGGTGAAGTGAAAATCTATCAGGTGACCATGAATCCTGATAAAGCCGTGCAATACAGCATCACCGCACAGGAGATGTTTCAGGCATTGTCAAAAAGTAATATCAACGTAGGGGGTGATGTGATCGTTAAAAACGCGCAAGCATATGTAGTGCGCGGTATCGGGATACTCAACAATGTTGAGGAAATCAAAAATATCATCGTAGACCATATCGGCGGTACGCCCATCCTGGTAAAAGACGTGGCCGAGGTGACCGTATCGGCGCTGCCCCGTCTGGGCCAGGTGGGCCGCGACCGTGATAACGACATGGTAGAAGGTATCGTGGTGATGCGTAAAGGGGAAAACCCCGCCAACGTGATTGTAGGATTGAAAGAAAAAATCGAAGAGCTCAACAGCCGTATCCTGCCCGATGACGTAAAAATCAAAACATTCTATAACAGGGAAGACCTGATCGATTTTTCTACCCACACGGTACTGCACAACATGATCGAAGGGATCATCTTTGTAACAGTCATCGTATTCATCTTCATGGCTGACTGGCGTACTACCATCATTGTATCGGTGGTAATACCGCTGGCATTGCTGTTTGCCTTCATCTGCCTGCGATTGAAAGGAATGAGTGCCAACCTGCTCTCCATGGGGGCCATCGATTTTGGTATCATCATAGACGGGGCCGTGGTAATGATGGAGGGCATCTTTGTGATGCTCGACCGAAAGGCCCATCAGGTGGGCATGGAGCGGTTCAACAAACTCAGCAAGCTGGGGATGATCCGCAAGGCCTGTATGGAAAATGGTAAAGGTATCTTCTTTGCCAAGCTGATCATTATTACAGGCCTGCTGCCGATCTTCACCTTCGAAAAAGTGGAAGGTAAAATGTTCTCGCCACTGGCCTGGACACTCGGTTTTGCCCTGCTGGGTGCTCTGATCCTCACCTTTACGCTGGTACCGGCATTAGCCAGTGTACTGCTGCGGAAGGATGTGAAGGAGAAACACAACTTTTTCCTGGAATTTGTGCATCGGACCACCTTACGCATGTTTAATTACACCTTCCGCCACAGACGGTTCGTATTCACCATTTCACTGATTATCCTGGCCATTGGACTTTACTGTTTCCGCTTTCTGGGTACGGAGTTCCTGCCGCAGCTGAACGAAGGCGCCATCTACATCCGCGCTACCGGTCCGCTGAGTACTTCGCTCGGCGAGTCGGTAAAAGTAGCAGACGAATTGCGCAAGAAAATACTGACCTTCCCGGAAGTAAGACAGGTGATGTCGCAAACAGGCCGTCCTAATGATGGTACCGATGCTACCGGTTTTTACAACATAGAGTTTCACGTAGATATCTATCCGCAGGACCAGTGGAAGAGCGGTATCTCCAAGGAAGAACTGATACGCCGTATGAACGCCAAACTGGACGGAGAGCCCGGTGTTACGCTCAACTTCTCCCAGCCTATCATGGATAACGTGGAAGAAGCTGTATCAGGTGTGAAAGGATCTATTGTGGTGAAACTGTTCGGAGATGATTTTAAAGTGGTGGAAAAACATGAAGAACAGATCGAGAAAATTCTTAAGACGGTCAGAGGTATTGAAGACCTGGGTATCATGCGTAATATCGGCCAGCCGGAGCTGAGGATCAACCTGAACCAGCAGAAAATGGCCCTTTATGGTGTTACCACAGAAGATGCCAACTCCGTGATCGAAATGGCGATCGGTGGAAAGGCCGCCACCAAAATTTACGAAGGAGAGAAAAACTTCGATCTGCGTATCCGTTATCCGGAGAGCTTCCGGGAAAACGAGATAGCTATCGGCAACCTGACCATCCCCACACTGCGTGGTAATAAAATACCACTGAAAGAAATTGCAGACATCAGCCATATCATAGGTCCGAGTATGATCTATCGCGACAAACACCAGCGTTATGGCGCGATTAAGTTCTCAGTACGTGGCCGTGACCTGGGAAGCACGATAGCAGAGGCTCAGCATAAAGTACATGAACAGATCACACTGCCTAAAGGTTATTCCCTGGAGTGGGCCGGTGATTTTGAAAACCAGGAACGCGCTACCCAAAGACTTACGCAGGTGGTGCCAATCAGTCTGTTTCTGATCTTCCTGTTCCTGTTCATCCTGTTCGGTAAGGTAAAGGATTCCCTGCTGGTATTAAACAACGTGCCTTTTGCCATCATCGGAGGTATTTTCTCGCTGTGGCTGACAGGCGTCAACTTCAGTATCTCTGCCGGTATCGGCTTCATTGCATTGTTTGGTATCTGTGTACAAAACGGGGTGATACTGCTGACAAAATTCAAAACGAATATCCGGACCATGCATCAATACTCGGATTTTAATCTCTCCAAAGCTATTCAGGAGGGGGTGGAATCCCGTATCCGTCCGGTGGTCATGACGGCCATGATGGCGGCCATCGGTTTGCTGCCCGCCGCGATGAGCCATGGCATCGGTTCTGAAACAGCCCGCCCGCTGGCCCGTGTGGTAATCGGCGGTCTGATAACAGATACTCTGTTCAACCTGTTTATTTTCCCGATAGTCTTTTATTGGGTGTACAGGAGAATGTTACGTAAAGCAGAGCAGTGATAAACTGTGATAACAGATGATTAAAAGTGATGCCCCTGATAAGTTTGTTAAATACATTAACCAAACGTATCAGGGGCATTTGTATTGATCAAAATGATCCTGGTTCAAAACATATCAGGAGTATCATTTTACATTAAATGAATCAAGTTACCGGGGGGCTTGTTCTTGTCCCTGGTCCTGATCATTCTTCTTTTCCTGAATCTTATCTTCTGTTACCTCGCTGGCTTTTTTGACCACTTCTTTTTGTTCATCACCCAGCAGAATGGCCCAGGGATTCATGTAGTCCACACTCTCGCAAACGATTTTGATAATGGCGATGATAGGGATGGCGAGGAACATGCCGGGGATACCCCATAACATATTGCCCAGTACAACACCAATGATGGTAACCAGTGCATTGATCTTCACTTTGGACCCTACGATGCGTGGCAGCAGTACGTTACTGTCGAGCAGATGAACAAGAAACAGTGCGATGCCTACCTGGAGGGCAGCGAGGGGCGTGCTGGTGGTAAGGGTTACCAGCATGCTGATGATCAGTGCGGTAAAGATGCCGATATAGGGAATGATGTTGAAGATGGCTGCCATGACCCCTAACAGGATAGCGTATTTGATGCCCAGTATCAGAAATACGGTCGTATTGAGGATTGCCACTACTACCATTTCTATCATGAGGCCGCCTACATAACTTTTGATAATGAAGCGGGTTCGTGCTACTAAGCCCAGCAGTGTTTCCCGGTGTTTCTCATGGAAAAGCCTTACCAGGAAGGTGACCAGCAGCTTGCGGTAGAACAGTATGAAAAACGAATAAAGCAATACAAAAACGATAAAGATGATCAGCGAAGACAGGGAGAGAAAGGTTTGGCTGATGAAGCTGGTGGCTGTGCCCAGGGTGCCGAGCGCAGCTTTTTGCAGATAGCTCAGCTGGGCATTGGAACTGATGTGAAACTTTTCATCGATCCAGGCCTGCAGGGAATTGACAGTAAATATCAGCTTTTTTTCCAGCTGGGGGAAGTCGGCAATAAATGACTGCATCTGTGTGCCCATCAACAGCATAATCACCACTATCACCACTATAAACAGCAGCACCGACAGCGCGGCAGCCAGGCCTCTGGGAAACTTGTACTTCTCCAGAAAAAGGGATACAGGTAGTAACATGATGGAAATCAGAAAGGCAAATAACAGCGGGATAATGATTTCCCTGCCTACATGCGCAATGTATACCATTAAAATGAGCGACAACAGGGTAAAGGTGAGTCTCGCATTAAAGGGGAGCTTAAACTCGGTCATGGATTTTTCTTTTAAGTCAAATTTATTAAAAATCAGTTGTTTTTGTATGTAAAATTGTCTAATGCCGGATTTCATTGTATATCATCCGCTCATTTGGTATTTTGTTGACCGCTAGAAAAATTTCCATTATGAAAAAACTATTTTCCATGCTGCTGCTGTTATGCAGCGTTGTACTGTACCCGTATTACACAAAAGCGCAGCCCAAAGATACCCTGCCGGTAAGAGGCTTTTGTATTGCAGCACCTACCCAGGCTGTACTGGCTCCGTTTATTAAATTTATCAGCGAGGAGCTGGCCCCGCGTAATATCAATACCCTGGTATTGCGGGTAGATTTTAATTATGAATTTACCTCTCATCCGGAGCTGAGAGACCCTGGTGCGCTGACGAAAGCCCAGGTCAAAGAGCTGGTGAAGGTCTGTAAACAGCATCATATCCGTCTGATCCCGCAGATCAACCTGTTGGGGCATCAGTCGTGGGCTACTACCACTATGAACCTGCTCAGAGTGTATCCCGAATTTGATGAGACTCCCTGGGTGAAAATGCCTGCCAAATATGAGTGGCCCAATGCTGATGGTTTGTATTGCAAGAGTTATTGCCCGCTGCATCCGGGTGTGCACAAGGTGGTATTTGAACTGGTAGATGAGATCTGTGAGGCATTTGAAGCCACCGCCTTTCATGCGGGCATGGACGAGGTATTTTATATCGGAGACAGCAAATGTCCGCGTTGCAGTGGCCTCGACAAAGCTGAGCTGTATGCCGGCGAAGTATGGACCATTCGTAATCACCTGGCCGGAAAAGGCCGCCAGCTTTGGATCTGGGGCGACCGTTTGCTGGATGGTAAAACAACCGGCATGGGTGAATGGGAAGCCAGCATGAACAATACGCACCGCGCCATAGACCTGGTGCCTAAAGATATTATGATCTGCGACTGGCACTATGAGCGGCCTGATAAAACACCGGTATATTTTGCTTCCAAAGGATTAAGTGTTATCACCTGTCCCTGGCGCAAACCCGCCAATGCCCTATTGCAACTGAAAGATATGTACGATTTCCGCAGCACCGCCACCCCCCAGATGAAACCTCGTTATCAGGGCATGATGCAAACCATCTGGTCAGATGCCGGCCATTTCCTGGACGAATTTTACGGCAGGGGCAAGCCTCAGGAAGATACGGTAAACACCAGTGCCAACTGCTTCCGGGCTGTGATGCAACCATGATGGATTATGATGGATCATGATAATATGATAAGCGAAGATTAACAGGAGATGAGTTAAGATCATTTTACTTTTAATCTTCGCTTATATCTGCTAATCATGTCCTTCATTAGCATTATACCAATCACAGTTACAATTCAGTAATGTTTACGTAATAACGGAATATATATTTCACAGCTTTGTGTACCGTTGAGTGACATGAAAAAGTGGTTTCCGCTCATTTTGAAATTACCTTCCTTGCAGTTCTGGTTAATGAAGTTGTACATGGGAATGCCGGCGGTAGCAAAGTCCATGGGAACCGGCAACCGGAGGAAGTGTCCTCCCGGAATGCGTTTTTTCATCAGGTAAGGAAAGTTATAGTCCATATGATGATGGGCAGCAACAGCCGTGAGGGGGATGCTGACACCTGCGTAGATGGAGATTTTTTCGTAGTCTGTTACTGGTACGGAGTCGAGTGTGCCGGTGATGACTTTGGCTTGTGGTACTTCTACCTGTCCGAGTATTTTGCTGAAGATGCTGTAGTACTGGTTCATTTTGGCAATCATTTCCCCGATGGGGTTCTGGCCGCGTGAGAGCAGGGAGTAGTAGAGCATACTATCGGGCAGATGTACTTTATCGCCGCGGTCGTACTGAAAGAAATTGCCGAAGATATCTGTACCAGCGACGGTGGTGATAGCCTGGATGATCTGAATGGTCCTTTTTTCGTTGGGCAGTTCCGATATACGGCGAAACTCTTTGGGGCTTTCCTTAAAATGCTGTTTGAAAGCTTTGCTGAAAGCCGCAGTGGTGGCATAACCACAAAGGTCGGCAATGACACCGATGGAGTGACCACTATGTCGGAGTAGACCGGCGGAGAGTTCGAGGCGATGACGTTTTACATAATGCCAGAAGGGTTCTCCCATATAGTCTGCGAAGCTGTGATAGAAGTAGGAGTAAGAGATTCCCAGGCGGTCAGACACATCTTTGATGCTGAAAACATCGCTTACATGGTCATCAGCAAAGGAAAGTCCTTGCAGGGCAAGCTGTTCAAGTTGTTGTTTGGTAGGATTGGCGGATTTTGACATACACGGTTTTTGGTTACTTCATGGGATGTTTTGGGTGGTGTTACTTCCTTATAAGACTTATCAGGGCGCGGTTGATTGAACTTATCAACCAATTTAATTTTTTTTGAGCGTAACGTCCTTGTTTTTTTGAAAAAAAAATTAAAGATTGACAACCAATGATCTATAACGTGAAAGCTTGAATTTTTGTTCCGCTGATGTAATTTTTCCAGTCGATTTACCCCCAATGTTACTAACAATTTGCATCAAAAAAAGCCAGAATGGACAAATTTTTCTCTGTCTGATTCAATAATTTTAGCCATAGGGTTATTTAACCAGGAACGCCATTAAAAGACATTGCAACTTTCATCTTACATCCGATATTTAGTCCTGCCATTACTCTTAGGGGGATGTGCCAGCAGTGATACTGTACAGGACGGGGTTGTGCCGTTACAGGAGTCCGGCAGCAGTCTTGCCACGGTATTGTATATACTGGTGCCCTTGTTGTTACTGCTGGGGACAGTGCTCTATCTATGCTGGAGGGTACTGGTCCATCAGCGGAAATCATTGTTGGCGGCAGAGGTGAATCTTCACCAGCAGGAGATCCGGTCGGCTTCCCTGGTATTCCAGTTGAGGGAAGCTACCCGAAAGTATAAGGAGTTGCAGGAAAGGCTGAACAGCCTGCAGTTGCAGAATCATAAAGACCCCAACGGACCGGCACGGGATGCCGGCGGATTACCTGAAGATCAGGGGTAACATCCACCAGTATTTTTTTTCTTGTATTACCTGTATTTCAGTAGGTTTGTTCCCATGAAAGTAGTTTTCCAGATCACTTCTTCCACCCCGGAGGCCCAGAAAGCCATGTTGGGACAGTTAAACAACCTGCTCCAGTATTATCATGACCGGCAGGTGCGTATAACCGTGGAAGTAGTAGTGCATGGAGATGCCTATGGACTGTTGTTTGCTGCCGGCAATCCCCTGGCCGGCAGGGTGGAGGATCTTTACGACAGGGCCGTCAGCTGGCTGATCTGCCAGAACACAATCAATGGTAAACAGCTGCAGATGGACCAGCTGCTTTCCTTTGTGCAGGTAGTGCCGGCAGCGGTAGCCCACCTGGTAGAAAGACAGGCTGAAGGATGGTCGTATATCCGTTGTTGATGGGTTTTTCTCCTTATTTGTTTGATCTGCGTATTACTTAATTGGTTTATTAGTTTATTTTTACATCTTTAACGGCTTTTTGTTGGGGCTGAAACTTTTGTAAAAGGCCGAACCAAATAAAACTGTTACCAGAGACGTTAAATTAAGCAGTTAATTAGGACTAACCTCTTAAAACCAAATACTTTGAAATTGAGAAAATTTACCGGAACACTGTTGTTGTCCATGGCTTTACCCATTTTCAGCTTTGCGCAGGATTGGCATATAGGTGCTTTTGCCGGTATTAGTAATTACAGTGGAGATCTTGTACAGCAAAAGGTAGACATGCGGTATACCCGTCCGGCGCTTGGCCTGCTTGTCAGAAAAGACATCAACCCTTACCTCACCCTTCGTGCCGGATTTACCTGGGGCATTGCCACTGGTGCCGACAGTACCAACGCATCAGATGCGCTCAAAGCCCGTAACCTCAGTTTTAAATCCAATATTTTTGAAGGCAGCCTGATTGCGGAAGTTAATTTTCTTGATTTAGATGAAAAAGGATTTACCCCTTACGTGTTCATAGGTGTGGGAGGCTTTGGTTTTGATCCTACGGCCAAAGACATATCCGGTAACAGGGTGCGTTTACGCCCGCTGGGCACCGAAGGACAGGGCCTTCCGCAGTATCCTCAGCGTCAGCCCTACGATCTTTTTGCTTTCTCCTTCCCGATGGGAGCCGGTTTTAAAGCAATGCTCAACGACAACTGGACATTGGGTTTTGAAATAGGTTTAAGGCCTACCACCACGGATTACCTGGATGATGTAAGTACTAACTACGTAGACCAGAACACGCTGTTGGCCTACCGTGGTCAGAAAGCGGTAGACATGGCCTTCCGTGGCGACGAACTTACCGGCAAACAAACCCCCGGCGTATATCCGTCAGATGGTAGTCAACGTGGCTCTGCCAAACATAAAGACTGGTATGCCTTCTCTGGCATTACCATTACCTATCGCCTCGGTGGCGGAAGTGGCGGATGGGGTAAGGTGAAAGCCACCAGATGCCCGGTCAGACTGTAACGGTGACGAATACTGATTTTTCTGATACTCCTGATAGGGAGATTAATGTAGAAGATTAATATCGAAGATAAAAGCGAAGCCCTCATTGACACCAATGAGGGCTTCGCTTTTATCTTCGATATCAGGAACATCAGAAGAATCATCCATCACAGTTGGCATAATGTTTGACAAACTCGACCTGACTTTCAACCCCCAATAAAGTCCATTTATAAACTGTATCCCGGCCCTGTTGAGCCGGGATTTTTTTATTGGCATAGTTGTTGAATTTATTTGTTTAAACAGGTAAAGAATCGCAGCCACCAGCTTAAAGTAGCCGGAGAATGGTTCACAAATCGCGGAGAGAGTAATGAAACAAGATGACTGTAAAATAAGCTGGTATGCATTCACCTGTATTTATTAAAAATGAGTAGTGCCATGAAGAAGATCATATATTTAGCTGTGCTGATGTTGTTGGTTGGTACTGTCAGCTTATTTGCACAGCATCGCCCACCGGCACCACCACTGCCGCCAGCGCCTCCGGTCCCAAGGCATCTTCCGCATCCGCCGCTGCCACCAAGACCGCCGTTTCCGCCAAGGCCTCTGAGACCACCGCATCTGCACCGGCCACCGAGACCAATTCCACCAGGACACCGCAAACACTACAAAAAACACAAACACCATCATCACAAATACAGGTATAGCTACGCCGGATATCCGGGCGCTTATTACGCTTCCAATACCGTCGTTACACTGTATAACCTGTAAGAACAACACACTACAACATTTATTTGCCAACCGATCTTAAAAAAAACCAAAAACATGAAAAAAGTATTCCTCCTCATGCTGCTCCTGGGTGGCACAGTAGCAACTACTTATGCCCAAAGAGGCTGGGGCCACGGCTATGGACATGAAAAACATTGCGACAAATGGGAACGTAAATACTGGAAGGAAAGAGACAGGGACTGCCGCCGCTGGGAAGACGACGATTGTTATCGCCCGAGAAGAAGGGTGGTATATGCAGAACCAGCCTATTACCCGGTAGCAGTACCGGTACCGGTTCCGCCACCACCTCCAAGACCATACTACGCACCAAGACCCAGAGCGGTTTTCCACGCAGGTGTGACCATTGCCAATTGATAACTGAGGACAGATAAATGGGATGCCTCCTGGTATAATACCAGGGGGCATTTTTTATTGCGGCGCGGGATCTTTACTTTTGTTGACTGGTTTATTAGAATATTTAACATGGCATATAAAAATCTCAGGCATTTTATAGAGAAACTGGAACAGGAAGGTGAACTGTTGCGCATCAGCACATTTGTAGACCCAAAGCTCGAAATAGCGGAAATTACCGACAGGGTAAGTAAAATGCCCGGCGGGGGCAAAGCCCTGCTGTTTGAAAATACCGGCTATGATTTCCCGGTACTGATCAACTCCATGGGCAGCTATAAACGTATGTGCATGGCTCTGGGCGTACAGGAACTGGATGATGTGACCAGGGAAATAGAAGATCTCTTTAAAATGCTGTCCAAACCCAAGGAGAGCATCCTCGACAAACTGGCCATGCTGCCCAAGCTGGGACAGTTTGCCTCCTGGATGCCCAAGGTAGTCAGCGGCAAAGGCAGCTGCCAGGAAGTAGTAATGGCTAACCCCGATTTAGGAAAGCTGCCCGTACTCACCTGCTGGCCCAAAGACGGCGGCCCCTTTATCACCCTGCCCGTGATACATACCAAAGATCCTCTCACCGGCAGCCGCAACGTAGGCATGTACCGCATGCAGGTCTTCGAAAAAGATATGACCGGCATGCACTGGCACAAACACAAGGTATCGGCCAAACACTTCATGGAATATAAAAAGCTGAATAAACGGATGCCGGTAGCAGTAGTGCTGGGCGGCGATCCGGTATATACTTATTCGGCCACCGCACCACTCCCCGAAAACGTGGATGAATACATGCTGGCAGGCTTCCTCCGTAAAAAGAAGGTAGAACTGGTAAAATGTATCACCCAGCCGGAGATAGAAGTGCCGGCAGATGCAGACTTTGTGATCGAAGGATATGTAGACCCTGGGGAAGACCTGATATGGGAAGGCCCGTTTGGTGACCATACCGGTTATTATTCACTGGCCGACTGGTACCCCCGCTTCCATGTAACCGCCATCACCCATCGTAAAGATGCCGTATATCCGTCTACGATAGTAGGTATCCCACCACAGGAAGACGCCTGGATTGGTAAAGCCACCGAGCGTATTTTCCTGGCACCTATCAAAATGACGCTGGTACCCGAGATCATCAACATGGAAATGCCGGTGGAAGGTGTATTCCATAACCTGGTAATCGCCCAGATCAAAAAAGACTATGCCGGCCAGGCACAGAAAGTGATGAATGCCATGTGGGGCGCCGGACAAATGATGTTTAACAAAATACTGGTCGTTTCTGATGAAGGTGAAGATATAACGGATTATAAAAAGCTGGCGCAGTACGTGTTCCGTCATCTCAATCCTGCTACAGACATCTACCTGAGCCAGGGCCCAATGGACGTATTGGACCACTCTTGTTCCAAAATGGGCTTTGGTGGTAAAATGTGCATCGACGGTACCCGTAAATACGAGGAAGAAACAGATAATACCTACCTGGAGGCAGCCGCCCCGCGTGATATAGACAAAGCTTCTATCATGCAGCAGTTTCCGGAGATAAAGGATATCAACAGCAGCCTGCTGGCCATGGATATCCCCTGTATCCTTGTTGCTGTACAGAAAAACCGTCCTTTCCATGTACGGGAACTGAATGAGCAGCTGTATGCCCTGCCGGTGCTGGCAGGTGTGAAAATGGTGCTGTATGTGGAGCATACAGTAGACGTGACCGACCTGGCATCCGCCCTGTGGCGTTTCTGTAATAACATGGACCCTAAACGCGACAGTTTTGTGATCAACAAACCTGCAGGCCAGGCTGGCCGCTATATTGGCGCCATTGGTATGGACGGGACGTTGAAAACCAGGCTGCTCGATAATTTCGAACGTGACTGGCCTAACATCATTGTGGCTGATGACGCTACTATCCGTAAGGTGGATGCCATCTGGAAGGACCTGCAGATAGGCCCCTTTGTGGCTTCACCTTCCCTTAAATATAAACATCAGATCTATGGAGAAGAAGCTGTGGTGGAGCAGTAGCCTTGTGCTGCTCCTCCTGCTGGCAGGCAGTGTGACCACTGCTGCGCAGGTACGTCCTGCTGATTTCGGGATGCTCAATAAACTCGCCGGCACCTGGGTATACAAAACCCGGAGAGGCACGGTAGTGGAGACCTGGAGCCGGGCCAACGACTCTACCTGGGCCGGCAAGACCTGGCGGGTCGCAGGGGCTGATAGTGCCCTGCAGCAATCTGTTCAGCTGGTGCGCCACGGCAATGATATCTTCTTTATTCCAGCCTATGTGGGCCTGACTTCTCCGTTGCCCATACGGTTGAAACTACGGGTGTTGAAAGTGATCGGTTTTGTGGCAGAAGACCTGGAGAATGATTTCCCGCAGAAGGTGACCTACCGGTTTAAAGATGAAGATCATCTGGAAGCCAGGGTAATAGGGAAGAGGGACGGGACTACGGAAGAGTATATTTTCCCGTACCAAAGAGCAGAATAAGCTTATGCTAATAAAAAGAGAGAGGGTGTATCACTAGTGATACACCCTCTCTCTTTTTATTATTAGATAGAATTATTTATGTATTTCGGAAGTGAAGTTGAACTGAATGTCCGGGTTGTTGGTTCTTTCAGTGTTGAGGTACCATTCGGACTGGGCGAGATAAACGAGGTGGCCATCTTTGTCTTCCACGATATTGGAAGATTTGAAGCGGATGAAGTCCTCGATTTTGTTTTTAGGTCCGGTGATCCAGCAGGCCTTATAAAAAGGCAGGGTATTGAACTGGGCTGCGGCACCATATTCCTGCAGGAGACGGTACTGGATAACTTCAAACTGGAGGTCGCCTACGCAGCCGATGATTTTGCGGTTGCCACCATGTTGGGTGAACAGCTGGGCAACTCCTTCATCTGTGAGCTGACGGATACCTTTTTCGAGCTGTTTGGTTTTCATCGGGTCTTTATTGACCAGTTCCTTAAACAGTTCGGGTGAGAAGCTGGGGATACCGGTGATGTAGAAGTTTTCGCCTTCGGTGAGGGTATCACCGATTTTGAAGTTGCCGGTATCGAACAGACCTACTACGTCGCCAGGGAAGGCATCGTCCACAATATTTTTTTCACGGGCCAGGAAGCTGTAAGGGTTGCTGAAGCGCACGTCTTTGTCGAGGCGAACGTGATGATAGAATTTATTTCTTTCGAATTTGCCGGAGCAAACGCGGAGGAAGGCGATACGGTCGCGGTGACGAGGGTCCAGGTTGGCGTGGATTTTAAATATAAATCCGCTGAATTTTTCTTCGTGAACATCGATTTCGCGGGTGGAGGATTCCCGGTTGCGGGGGATGGGGGCAATTTCCACGAAGGTGTCCAGGAGGTCCTTTACACCGAAGTTGTTAACGGCACTACCGAAGAATACGGGTGCTAGTTTGCCTTCGAGGTATTCTTCCTTGTTGAAGGTGTCGTACACGCCTTCTATCAGTTCCACATCGCCACGGAGCTGAGCGGCATCGATCTTGTCGAAGTGCTCATCTACAAAGCTGCTGCTGAGGTCGGGGAGTGCCACCACATCTTCGTCGGTAGCTTTTTTATTGGGCTGGAAAGCGACGAAGCTTTTGTCGTACAGGTTGTATACACCTTTGAAGTCCTTACCCATATTGATGGGCCAGCTGAGGGGCCTTACGCGGATACTCAGTTTTTCTTCCAGTTCATCGAGCAGGTCGAAGGGATACTTACCATCGCGGTCCATTTTATTGACGAAGATGATTACCGGAGTATCGCGCATGCGGCAGACTTCCATCAGTCTTTCGGTTTGTGCTTCCACCCCTTTTACGCAGTCGATTACCAGCACTACGCTGTCTACTGCGGTGAGGGTGCGGTAGGTATCTTCCGCAAAGTCTTTGTGACCGGGGGTATCCAGCAGGTTGACCAGGATATCGCGATATTCGAAGGTCATTACGGAAGTAGCTACGGAGATACCTCTTTGCCGTTCTATTTCCATGAAGTCGGAAGTGGTGTGCTTCTTGATTTTGTTGGATTTCACCGCGCCGGCAGTCTGAATGGCGCCGCCAAACAGGAGGAATTTCTCTGTGAGGGTGGTTTTACCGGCGTCCGGGTGGGCGATGATAGCAAAGGATTTTCTTTTATTTATTTCGTTAGCGTACTTCATATAGAACCAAAAAATGGCTGCAAAGGTAACTAAATTTTTTTTCCGGCTATATTTCGTGTTTATTGGCTTGAAGTGAGTAGATAAATCCGTTAAATTTGGAATATGATAGCAACCCTAAAAATATTAGTGACTAGTTTGAAGATGGCTATACAGGAGCTGCGGGTGAATAAGTTGCGTACTTTTTTGTCGCTGCTGGGTATCACGATCGGTATCTTCTGTATTATTGCTGTTTTTACGCTCACCAACAGCCTCGAAAGGAATATCCGTACAGACCTTGCCCAGTTGGGAGATGATGTTATATACGTCCAGAAATGGCCCTGGGGGGGTAACGGAGATTATCCCTGGTGGAAATATATGAACCGGCCGGTGCCGGAGTACAAAGATTTCCGGATAATACAGGATAAGGTGCAGAGCGCCAGTTTTTCCTCTTTCAACTTTGATGTAGCTGGCAAAAAGGTGGAATATGGGAATGATTATATGGAGGGTGTGTCCCTGATGGCGGTGAGCAATGATTTTGACCGGATTCAGCAGCTGCAGATCTCTCATGGGCGTTTTTTCGCCAATACGGAGTGCAACAGCGGTGTTAATGTGGGCATCCTGGGCGCAACCGTCTGGGATGGACTTTTCCCTTCTGCGGAGCAGGCATTGGGTAAAACCGTGCGGGTGATGGGCCGGGATGTGAAGATTGTAGGGGTGTTGAAGAAAAAGGGAGAGAGTATGATAGGCGGGCTGAATTATGATAACGGGATTATGGTGCCATACCGTTTTGCCCGCACCCTGGTGGATGAGCGTCGTAATGCGGACCCGTATATTCTGGTGAAGGCCAGGCCCGGTGCATCTATGTCCCAGCTGAAAGATGAGCTGAAAGGGGTTTTGCGGGCAGCCCACCGGTTGAAACCCAGGGAGGACGATGATTTTGCCTTGAATGAGATCAGTTCTGCCAGTGACAGCCTTAATTCCATCTTTAGTGCGATCAACGCAGGAGGTTTTTTTATTGGGATCTTCGCCCTGATCGTAGGAGCTTTCGGGATAGCCAATATTATGTTTGTGACGGTGAAGGAGAGAACAAGCATTATTGGCCTGAAAAAAGCCATAGGAGCCAAAAGGGGTATTATCCTGGCGGAATTTCTGATGGAAGCGGTGCTTTTATGTCTTATCGGGGGAGCTTTTGGGCTGGTGCTGGTATATGTCTGTACAGTTGTCATAAATTTGGTCAGCCCCTTCGAGATGTTCCTTTCCCTGAACAACATTGTGCTGGGATTGGTTTTTTCTGCGGTGGTGGGTATCCTGGCGGGCTTTATACCTGCATATTTTGCCAGCAAACTGGATCCGGTAGTGGCCATCAGGAGCAATTAATGATCATCCCTCAAATAATCTGTTATGAAAACAGTGCGGCTATTAACTGTTCTGATTATATTTGCAGCGTGCAAGACGTCACCGCCGATCAGTACATGCCGATATACGGGCGAGGTAAAGGATATGAGTGGTATTGACGGCTGCGGGTTGGTGATAGCCATGAAAGACGGCACCACACTGGAACCGGTAGAGTTTGCCAATCCGGGGTTTACCCTGAAGGCGGGTCAGGTGATAAAGTTTGATTTTATGGAGTTGAAAGACCGGATGTCGAACTGCATGGGAGGCCGGGTGGTGCGGATAGATTGCATACAGGAAACGAAATAATGGATAGTAAGTATATAGAAGAGGCGGGAGTTTTCCCGCCTTTTTTGTTTATTTTTGCCGCTTATGTCAGTGAAAATACTAGCGATTGAATCTTCCTGTGACGACACCGGTGCGGCAGTGCTGGTAGACGGAAAGATCCTTTCCAACCATATAGCGAACCAGAAAGTACATGAACAGTACGGAGGTGTGATTCCTGAGCTGGCCTCCCGGGCTCATCAGGAGAACATCGTGCCGGTAGTGGATATTGCCCTGCGTACAGCGGGGGTGAAAGCGGAGGAGCTGAGTGCCATTGCGTTTACCCAGTCTCCGGGCCTGATAGGCTCTCTGCTGGTAGGCAGTTGTTTTGCCAAATCCATGGCTATGGCCCTGGATATTCCGTTGATAGGGGTGCACCATATGCAGGCACATGTACTGGCTAATTTTATTGACGATCCCAAACCTTCCTTCCCTTTTCTTTGCCTGACGGTGTCCGGAGGACATACCCAGATTGTGTTGTGTGAGAGTCCGCTTAAAATGCGGGTTATCGGGGAAACCCTGGATGACGCAGCCGGCGAAGCCTTTGATAAAAGTGCCAAAATCCTGGGCCTGCCTTATCCCGGCGGTCCGTTGATCGATAAATATGCCAAAACAGGAGACCCTAACCGTTTTAAGTTTCCGGAGCCGCGTATCCCTGAGCTGAACTTCAGTTTCAGCGGTCTGAAAACAGCCATTCTGTATTTCCTGCAGGAGAATCTGCAGAAGGACCCGGATTTCATCAGCAAAAACCTGCCTGATATCTGTGCTTCCATCCAGGGGCGTATCATCAGCATCCTGCTCAACAAGGTGCTGAAAGCCACCAAGGAAACGGGAGTGCGGGATGTGGCCATCGCCGGCGGGGTGAGTGCCAACAGTGGACTGAGGGCCGCTTTGCAGGAGTATGGTGAAAAATATAACTGGCGCACCTTTATCCCTAAATTTGAGTACTGTACTGATAATGCCGGTATGATCGGCATTACAGCGTATTACAAGTACCTGGCCGGTGAGTTTTCCCCGCTGGATGCCGTACCTACGGCCAGGGCTGCATTTTAATATAACCGACAGATACTGTGGATGTAAGGTGAGGAATGCCAGCACGTTATGGGCTGTGGCAGGCAATTTACCACTACTAAAAGAGAAGATGCTATCCCTTTCTTTTAGTTTAACGATTTAGCTTTAACCCTTTCCTACAGGATCTGTAGGCATATCAAAAGGACTTGTTTGTATTATGAAGAAGATCATCATTTTTTTATGGGGGTTGTCTGTCTCCACTGCGGCCCTGGCACAAGACACGGTATTGCAGAACAGCTGGAAGAACCAGAAGTATTCCATGTTCATCCACTGGGGAGCTATTTATTCCACCCTGGGTGGCGTATGGGAGGGGAAGCCTGTTACCCGTGGCTACAGTGAGCAGATACAGTCACATGCCGGGATTTACAGCGATGTGTATGGTGATGTGGCCAAACAGTTTAATCCGCAGTACTGGAATGCCGACTCTATTGTGCTGCTGGCCAAAGCGGCTGGAATGAAGTCGGTAGTGATGACCTCCAAACATCATGATGGTTTTTGTATGTTCCATTCCGCCTACACCGATTATAACGTGGTAGATGCCACCCCGTTTAAGCGGGATGTGCTGAAGGAACTGTCAGATGCCTGCCGGCGGCATGGCCTGAAATTCGGGATGTATTTTTCCCTGATAGACTGGCATTTCCCGCAGGCTTATCCTATCTCCAGCAGTAACAGTGATCCTATCACTCCCGAACATCATGAGTTCAATAAAAAACAGGTGACGGAGCTGATGACCAACTACGGTCCTGTATCTGAGATATGGTTTGATATGGGCTCTTTGACATCTGCCCAGAGTGAGGACCTGGCAGAAATCGTCCATCATCTGCAGCCTGGTTGTATGGTAAGCGGCCGGCTGGGCAATGATGCCGGTGATTTTTGTGTAATGGGCGACAACCAGTATCCGGACTATAAAATTGCTTCTGCCTGGCAAACACCGGCTTCTGTATATGATGAGACCTGGGGATACCGCTCCTGGCAACAACACGGTCCTGTGGCAGACAAGGCGCATGAGAAGCTGGCAGGACTTATCAAAGTGGTGAGTCGTGGCGGCAACTACCTGCTGAACATTGGCCCACGCGGAGATGGATCAGTAGTGGACTTTGAAAAAGAAGTGCTGCTGGCCAACGGCGAGTGGCTGAAACATAACGGGGAGGCCATTTATGGCGCGCAGGCTAACCCCTTTGATACTACGTTTGCCTGGGGAGAGATCACAACCAAACCTGGAAAATTATATCTGCACCTGCTACAAGCGCCTGCAGGCGGGATTATCACGTTGCCGGGGCTGACCAGCCAGGTGACGCAGGTGAGCCTGCTGGATGGTAATAAAAAGCTGCAGTGTAAAGTGTCCGTTAAAAACGGTGCGACTGTTATCCAGCTGCCTGCCGGATTCCAGGTACCAGACAAAACCGTTCAGGTGCTGACGCTCAGCTGTAAGGATAGGGTAGACATTGTGCCGGTGCACCTGTTGAAAAACCCGGCTGTACTGAGCAGGGCTAATGCTACTCCTTTATACAGCTTCTCTGGTATTGATTACGACAGTTACTATCGCAGCCAGGTAGGTGACCGCTGGACTTTCACCGCCGGTAAACCTGCACGCCTCAGCGTGGTGTACAGTGCCGCAGAACAGGACAGGGCAGTGCGTTTCACACTCAATGGTATGGCGCGTGAAATTACCCTTAACAAAGGAGTGCCCAAAAAACTGAACAACCATCCGGAACAGCTGCAATGGGGCCCGATGTATTATTCCGGTCCTTACTGGTCAGGTATTGACGGTGTACACGGGGATTTACGGCATATTGATGTGTCGAAGCCATTGTCTGCCAAAGCCGGTAAGCCATGGACATTGCGTGCTGACTGGAAAAATGATGAATTACAAACCACGCCGGGTGACCGTAACCTGGGCTGGTACATATTACAGGAAATTACCGCTCCGGTGGCGGGCAGCTACCTGGTAGGATTTACCAGCGGAGATGGTATCGCCGTATATTTGAACGGAGAAGAACAGGTAGTATATAACAATCCTGAAAGGGGTGGTAAACAAACGGAAGTGCTGCTGTTGCCTTTAAAAGCAGGTAAAAACCAGCTGGTGGTGAAGTTTTACAGCCGTTTTGCGAAGCAGTCAGTATGGGCTATTCACCGTAATGTGCCGCAGGTAATGTATATACAGCCATTGCCACAGCAGGTAGCCGGTAGCGAGGATATACAAGCCCTGGAGGTAAGGCAGGCGAGGCCGGTGTCTGTGCACCGTAATCTGCGGATGCCTAATTTGTCAATTGAGATGGAGCAAAAATAAGAATGGGCAATACATTTTTTCAATTCAAGCAGTTTAAGGTAGATCAGGCGCATTGCGCGATGAAAGTATGTACAGACGCCTGTATACAGGGTGCTTTCACTGCGCAGTACCTATCTGCCTCCGATATAACGGTGTCGGCTATACTGGATATAGGAGCCGGCACCGGTCTGCTTAGTCTGATGTTGGCACAGGAGGTGTCTGTACCCGTAACGGCTGTGGAACTGGACCCGGCAGCTGCCATGCAGGCTGCGGCCAATTTTCAGGCTTCGCCGTGGGCGGACCGTCTGGTGCTAACGCAGGAGGATATACGAAAAATGACAGCCCCGCAGCCTTTTGATTTTATTATCACCAACCCACCGTTTTATGAAGCCGCTCTGAAGAGCGGGCATGCGCAGAAAGACCAGGCGATGCATGCCACCAATCTCAGTTATGCCGACCTGCTGGACGCTATCGGCCGTAATCTCCGGGAGGGTGGTGAGTTTTCGGTGTTATTGCCCTATGTGCAGTTTGAAGTGTTCACGGCATTGGCATCAACAAAAGGTTATCATCCCCGGAAAGTATTACGTGTAAAACAAAGTGTAAAACACGGGTATTTCCGGGCCACCGGTATCTTCAGCAAAACCCCGGGCCATACTGACACAGAGGAGTTGGCCATTTATGATGAAAACAACCGTTATACTCCTGCCTTTGAGGCCTTGCTGCGGCCTTATTACCTGAAGTTATAAGGGATGTACATAGTCTTCCAGATAGGCGAACGGCTCGGTAAGCATTCCGTTGGCTGCGATGGTAGCCTGGGCTATCATGGGGCTTTGTTCCTTCAGTAATTCTTCAAAAACATATTTCATGATCTGGTCACCGAAGTACTGGGAGGCGTCCCGGGGCAGTTCGTTGGGCAGGTTGCTCACGCACATCATATCCACTGTATCAGGGAGATAGGGGGCTGTTTGTTGCATGGTGGTTTTTACAATGCCATATACAGGGTCTTCGATGGTGCTGTCGCCCAGGTTGCAGGGCACGGAGCCGTTGGTATCGTCTGTAATGTCGGCGATCACCCGGATGCGGAAGTTTTCCTTTTTCAGGTCTTCCGGAGAGAACAGAGGAGGGATGTTGTGGTCCCAGTAAATACCGTTCATTAGTATATCGCTGACCGTTAGATACGGGCGGAAGCGGCATTCGTAGTTTTCCGGGTGGGCGTGGAAGTCGGCCCGGCTGTATGTTTTATCGTTTTTACGCAGATAAAGTTCTCCTGCTTTCAGCTGGGTATAAACGGGATAGGCGTATTGATTAACCAGATATTCTTCCGGCGGGATGTATTTGATACCCAGCAGTCCCATGATCTCCAGCACGCCTGCAGCCACGCGACCGGAGCCGGTGAGGACGATTTTCATCGGTGGCAGCTTGATGCCGAAATAGTGTGAGATCAGTTCCTGAAAGTCGTGGCAGGTATGCACTGGTTTAAAAGAGAAGGTGCCGGTTTTCCGGCCTAAAGCCTGCAGGCCGTTATGCGCGCCCACTACTCCCGCAAAGAAGCCGAAGCCCAGGATCCGCTGTCCGTCAGGGTGTACGAGGCATTCATAATCTATCAGCGTGATATTTTTTTCCAGGATCACCTGCAGCATATGCTGGTTATGCGGTTGTTTCTTTTTGGTGTGGCTAAAGAAAAGGTAGGTTTTATTGGGAATGAGATATTCCGGCGGTACTTCCTTGATACCCAGCAGCAGCTGGCACTGGCTGAGATCTTCCTGCAGCGTGATGCCTGCCCTTTGGTATTCTTCATCCTTAAAACAGCGATGGGCGGAGGGTTGTACCAGTATTTCCACCTGCGGAAAATGGTGCATGATCCATTGGCATTGTTTGGGCGCAAAAGCCACGCGGTTATCGTGTGGTTGTTTTTCTTCCCTGATAAGTCCTATTGAGATCTTTTTTTCCATACTTCAATTTACTGTAAATTCTTACGCAAGAATTTTTTGCAGATAGTTGAAATTTATTTTGCAGATTAAAAAAAGATTTTCTACATTTGCATCCCGCAATTGACGCGGAAAGGTCTTGTAAAAGATTGCCCAGATGGCGGAATTGGTAGACGCGCTAGACTCAAAATCTTGTTTCGGCAACGGAGTGCAGGTTCGATTCCTGTTCTGGGCACAAGATAAAGCCTTCATAATCAGTAGATTATGAAGGCTTTTTTGTTTTCCGCAACTTTCAATCCTGCCACTTTTATTCACTTTCAATCACTTACTCCCGTTTTTCTGACACACATGCCGGCACTTACATGGTACATCATTTGGCGCACATAAAGGAAAATGAAAGTCATAGTAACTCCGCTTGTATCACGTGATCACAGCAAGGTATTCTACTCTTTTGAGTGGGGTAAGAAAGCAGGACAACGTATAGCCACTGGCGTATTTACCTATGCGCATCCTGAGAATGCAATTCAAAAGAAATATAATAGCGAAACGCTTAAATTGTTGGAGATTAAGAAGTCTTAGTTAATCCTGGATGGAGTTTCAGTCGGTTCTGATTTTACCGCTTCGTATAGATTTGAACGTAATTTTCTAGATTACTACGAAAACTATGTAGGGCATAACAAAACTTTCGGCAATAGGCATCTTGTATGCAGTTACAATCAGTTTCGACGATTTTTTAGTTCTAATTATTTATCTCCTAAAGATCTTACGGAAGAACTTTGCACTAAATTCCAAAAGTCCCTGTTAGGCCATGTTCTAGATGACCATCGCCTTGTTTTTAACCTACCAACAGCAAATGGAGCGAATAAAGTACCTGGCGTTTGGTGTAAATCCGCAGCCATAGAAAAACATATTATCTGGAATTGTGCAAGACTGAGCTTTAGTATTTTACTTCATGATGCAAATGTTGATGCTGCAACAGTGTCTTTGCTTTTGGGACATACAACAACGAAATATGTTAACTTGACTTACAAGAGATATCGACCTAAAGATCAGAATGAAGCGATTTTGAAACTGCCTAAATAAAATTTTCAACAAAACACGAATAGCAAATAGCTTAATGTGATAGAATCTATATCATTTCTTCGCCTCTGCTCTATATTCTTTATCGGTAACAGCCTGAAGCCATATGGTAGGTCCATTTTGTGTGTTGGTGATAGCGACCTGAATAAACCCGGTATCAGCGCTTGCTCCATGCCAATGAGGAACATTAGGCGGGCACTTTATTACATCACCTTTGCGGAGAATAACTTTTGGCCGTCCTTTTTCCTGATAATATCCCACACCTCCGGTAGCCAACAGTATTTGACCACCGGGATGATAATGCCATTTGGTCCTGGCACCAGGCGCAAAGGTCACGTTTCCCACCTGCGTACTATTAAGGCTATCGGGGCTTACCAATTGTTGCAGGTAGACGTTTCCCTCGAAATTATCATTGGTGATTCTTTCTCCTTTGGGAAAAATAAGCTGTGTATTCTCTGAATGCTGTCCAGGAAGTGAGCCACAGGAGGCAACTAATATTGCCAACATTGGAAAGCTGATGCTAAAAATATGCTTCATTTTCATTTCAGATAATGCTTAAAGAAATTATCCAATTTTTTCACCGCCTGCGGTACATATTCCGGCCTGTCGTACATATCAATATGGGACGCACCGGGAACCTCGAACAGTTCTTTCGGAGCTGCCGCCCTGGCAAAGGCATCATCGCTGAAATAGCGGGAGTCTGCCTCTTTACCAATAATCAGCAGCAAGGGACGAGGTGAGATCATTTCCACATGGTCCAGTGCTGTAAATGCCATCAGCTTATCCAGACTGGTAAATACATACTTGTTCTGCGAATTCGGATGCTGTCCTCTGGGAGTACGGTAATACTCATATCCTTCTCTGTACATGCCAGTAGCGCCGGCGGGAATTTCTTCACGGGAGTTAAATACATAGTTCACGTACTTTATCGGCTCCCCATGCGCTTCCCGTGTCCGTTGTTTACCTACTTCATCCAGGCGTTGCTGCATCTGCGGTTTTAACACACCATTCAGTCCCTCGCGGCGAAGCTGACCAAGATCCACCATGCTAACAGTAGCCACAGCTTTTAAACGGTGTTCCGTCTGTGCCGCCTTTATGGCGAAGCCGCCACCGGCACAGATGCCCAGTACACCAATGCGGTCCGGATTAATCGATGGATGGTTGCTCAGATAATCTGTTGCTGCACGATAGTCCTCTGTACGTACCGCTGGGTCCTCCAGAAATCTGGGCTCGCCGCCACTTTCTCCCTGATAGGATGCGTCAAACGCCAGAGTAACATATCCCTGCTCCGCAAGTTTCTGCGCATACAATCCGGCTGTTTGTTCCTTCACACCACCAGCAGGGTGTCCCACCAGTATGGCCGGATACTGTTTATGCCGGTCGAAGTTCTTAGGAAGGAACAGATTGCCGACAACAGTAATATTCTGATTGGGGAAAGTCACCTTTTCCATAGCAACGCCATTTTCTGTTTTTATCATATCAGCGGATGCCGTATTGAACATCTCATTCAGCATATCTGTAGCAGTATTGCCTTCCCGCCATCCCACTTTGGTAGAAATCAGGAACGCCATACGTCGCAGCTGCTGTTCCGTAAATCCAACATTCCTGCCTACATTCAGATGCGCCCGTAATTGTGCCGCTGTACCGCTCATACTCGCCAGCGCTGAAATCGTGGCAATCTCCCGGTTTTGATAATCCAGGTTGTCTCTGCCGAAAATATCTGCAAATAAGTGTTCCTTTAAAAAAGTATCTATAACAGGAACATATTTTTGAGGGGCGCCAATGTTCGTTGTGCCGGTTAACTTAGTTTGTACCCTCTTCCCAAATACAAACTTTGACGGTATGAAATTGACGGCTGCAGGTGTGTTCCCGACAGCATCATTTATTCCTCTTTGTTTCCTGCCGCTCACAACGTTCTCCAGTGTGCCTATAGCGTTCAGGCTGCGGGGAAAACCGGCATAGGCATACAATTGTACCAGTATTTCCTTTACCTCATTAATGCTCAATCCTGCATCTAATCCGTTGTTCAGCGCCTGATTCAAAAACGCCTGATTACCGGTTGCCGCATGAGCAGCAATAGGAATGATGCTTTCCTGCTTATCTGTAAGTACTTTACCTGTATCTGCCGGCTGTTGGGCATTCGCAGATCCACACATTCCGACAAACGTAGTGAACAATGCCATCACAGAAATATTTTTGAATAGTTTCATCTCATCTTTTTTATTTCAACAAATTGATGCTGCGTAGCCATTCTACTACTTTCGCTTCCGCCTCCGCAGCTTCTTTTTCTTTAATGACGAGCAGTTTCCCATCTCTTTCGGAACCACCTCTGATGGAAAATCCTTTCAGTATTTTACTTTTCGGGCAAAGCTGCTTTACCGTATCAAAACTGCTACCTATACCATACCCGCCATTAGTATTAAAAGGAATAACTGTTTTGCCGCTTAAATCATATTGGTGTAAAAAACTCTTTATCGGCGGTGGTAACTGCATCCCCCAGGTAGGAAAGCCAATAAAAACTACATCGTAGTTCTCAATATTGTCAATCTTCGTTTTTAGCGCTGGCAGGTAGCCCTTCTCATTTTCAGACGATACCTGCTGCACCGTTGCCTGATAATTGGAAGGGTCTTTGACTGGTTACAGCCTGCTGCGCTTTAGAGCAACCGGACAGCAACAGAATCGACATACCTAGTAACCAGGTGGCTATTATTTTCATTGAACAAAAAGTTTAATCAAGTCCCTTCTCCTTTAAAAATTTCGATAGCAGGTCGGCAATCTGGACATTGTTTAAGTCTGAAAAAGGGAAATGGGTGTTACCATGAATGCCTATTTCAGGTAAGTGAATCAGTGTTACATCGCCACCGTGTTTATTGACCACATCCCTCCATTTTCGGGCAATGTCCAGGAATACCCGCCATTGTTCCTGTCCGGGGTTCGTACTAGGGCTGTCGGGAATATTGTCACCATAGTAAATGGCTATGGGAATCTTTGTGAGCTGCTGGAACTCCGGCAGCGGAATAGTAGCCGGCTTGATAACACGACTGCCTAATACGATGGAGTGCGGGGCTTCCCCTTCCGGAAATACAAAGTCACCGCCCGGTTCATAGGAAACTACAGCCTTGATACGAGGATTTTTTAGTGCAGTACGCCATCCCAAGCCGCCGCTTTGCGAGTGCGTCACCAGAATTCCGGCGCCAATCTTATTAAACAGTTCAGATACCGCATTCGTATTTACTTCCGGATTATAAGGCCCAATATTGGAGGCCGTCTGACGGAAAAACTGATTCAATGCTTCCGGGTCTTTGGAGAACTGAACACCAGGATAAAAGTCGGGCCACACACCTAAACGAAATATTCCAAACCAAAGTTGATCGTCGGCAGTAGGTGCAAGGTTGATAGGCTGAGGGCTTTTGCCGCCATGTCCACGTCTGGGCTGATCGATCAGGTACACCGGAAACCTGCGCCGCAGAAAGATCGTTTGAAACCCTTCCCGCCCATCGGGTGTCGTTTCCCATGTTTTCGTGAACTGTCCATGCCCGTGCCAGAATACCAGCGGCAGTTTTCTGGGACGCTCCGGCACCTGGTAGAAAACGTAGGCATGATCTACATGGAGTGTTTGCCCTGCGCTGCTGGGATTGACAGGATTGTAAGCCCCGTCTTTGATCGGGTCAAAGGTCCCTGGGTTGGTTACAACAGTGCCACCTACTGCAAAGCTGCCTTGCTGCCGCAGTACTAACTGTCCTGTATCGATGCTTGCCTTGTTGGAAGCACAGCCCGTGATGAATATAGGGGCGATCAACAACGAAAAATATATTTTCCTTGATATCTTACTGATAAGCATATACGATAATTTGAATCTGCATGAGAAAAGCGTCTGCTGAAATGTTATTGTGTTAACAGCCGGGTGAATGACATAGAACCTAACGACCAGCCGTTTTCCTGCTTTACATACACTTCTGTCACAACAAATGGATTAGTGACTTCATTGCCGCCAACAACGGCCAGCAACCGGATTTTATTCAATAGAATAGCAGTGTTCCCAATCAATTGTACAGATGTTTCCTGAATATCGGCCTGCTTATACTGGATGGATCCTGATCTAATAACATTTAGTTCCTGCGCCTTCGCCATTGTATCACCCATGTGAACGAAAACAGCTTTTTCATTGAACAGCGCATCCCAGAGAATCCACCTGGCGGTCAGCCATCCGCTTTATTCAGCGCCTGCCCGTATCCATAACTTAATCCCATACAACCAAGCCCCAAAGCAGATACTTCCAGACGGATTTTCCCAATATTCTTTTTTTCATATGATGATCGGGTTAATGAGTTATATATTCATTTGCCTTTCCCCCAACCATTTTACCATCGCAGGGTCGCGGTGATCGAAGAAACTGCTGGTGGCAGAGTCCAGGGCTTTTATGGCATCCAAGTCCTGGTCACTAAGTTCAAAGTCGAAAATGTTGAAATTTTCTTCCATTCGTTCTTTCCGGACAGATTTAGGAATAGCGATCACACCGCGTTGAGTAAGCCATCTTAGAATCACCTGCGCAATTGATTTTTTGTATTTATCAGCAATACCACCCAGCAGGTCATTATGGAAAATATTATTCTTTCCTTCTGCGAACGGTCCCCAGGATTCAATTTGTATATGATTTTCCAGCAGGAATTGCTGCGCAGCAGTTTGCTGGTGAAAAGGGTGGGTTTCTACCTGGTTTACGGCGGGTACCACCTCATTATGGATGAGCAGGTCCATCAGTCGGTCAGGATGAAAATTACTGACACCAATGGCCCTTATACGGCCTTCTTTATACAGTTCCTCCATTGCCCTCCATTCGCCGTAAACATCGCCATAAGGCTGGTGTATCAGGTACAGGTCGAGGTAATCCAGCTGCAGTCTTTTTAGAGAATTCTCAAAAGCCTTTTTAGTACTGGTATAGCCATCAGATTGTATCCATAACTTAGTCGTAATAAACAGCTCCTCCCTGGCTACACCAGATTTCTTTATGGCGGCGCCTACCGCTTCTTCATTACCATAGGAGGCAGCAGTATCAATAAGCCTGTATCCGGTGGCAATCGCATCCAGCACGCCTCTCTCGCACTCTGCCAGGTCTGTCACCTGAAAAACGCCATATCCAAGAATAGGCATTTGTACTCCGTTGTTCAGCGTTACGTTTTTCATACTTTAGTGTATGTAGTTTACTTTGACTTTACAAAGGTGACTCACATTTTCTGCATCGTTCTTATACCTATTACGGGTCTTTTTACCATTATTACCGAAGTGGGGGACTCAGCCGGGGCGCAGTGCGATTATTCAGTAATTTTAACAAGTAAATACCTATGGTTGTTTATGGATAATATGTTGAAATTCAATACAATTAGCGATTATAACTCCTTTAATAATAACGAAACACTGCACCCTTTGGTCAGCGTGGTGGACCTCTCAAAGGCTGATCCCAGAAGCGGTTCCCGCATGTACTTTGGGTTTTACACCATTTTCCTGAAGGAGGTGAAATGTGGCGACATCACCTATGGCCGGAATACCTACGACTATCAGGAAGGTACGCTGGTCTTTCTGGCTCCCGGACAGGTAGCAGGCGTTAACAGCAACGGAGAGATGTACCAGCCCAAAGGGTACGCACTGGTATTCCATCCGGATTTAATACATGGTACAGCGCTGGGACGCCGCATCCATGATTATACCTTCTTCACGTATGATACGCGGGAAGCGCTGCATTTATCTGAACGGGAGCGTCAGATCGTGATGGACTGTTTCTCAAAAATCAGCTACGAACTACAACATGCGATTGATAAGCACAGTAAAAAACTGATCGCCTCCAACATTGAACTGCTGCTGGATTATTGTGTGAGGTTCTATGATCGGCAGTTCATTACACGGGAACATGTTTATAAGGGCGTACTGGAACGGTTTGAGCAGCTGTTGAATGATTATTTTGAATCCGACAAGTCCCAAAATCTGGGATTACCGTCAGTCGCATATTGTGCCAGTGAATTGAATCTGTCAGCCAATTACTTTGGTGATCTTGTGAAGAAGGAAACAGGAAAGACAGCGCAGGAATACATCCAGACCAAAATAATAAACATCGCCAAGGAAAGAATATTTGATCTGAATAAATCTGTTAGCCAGGTGGCCGGCGAATTAGGGTTTAAGTATCCGGCACACTTTACCCGTTTGTTTAAACAACGTGTTGGCATCACACCAAATGAATACCGGATGCAGAATTGATAAGATAATTGATTTCGTCAAAACCTTCGATTAGTTCCCTCTTAATTTCTAATCCAATCCAAAGGGAAAATATATCAAATTTTATCCGAGGCAACTCTATAAAAAGGGTCTTCTAATATATTTACCTCAATGACAGATTCGGCATTCTTCAGTAATACCCTGCAGTCACCGCTTAGATGGCGTAAGTGTAATTTTTTTCCCGCCTTTGCATAGCGTTCAGTTAGTTTATTTAACGCTTCAATACCACTCATGTCTGCAACTCTGCTTTCTTTAAAATCAATAACTACATCTGCCGGATCTCCGATAACATCAAATTTCTCGTTGAATGCAGTAACTGATCCAAAAAATAGAGGTCCGTATATCTCGTAATGTTTTACTCCTTGTTCATCCAGATATTTTTTTGCCCGGATTCGTTTGGCGCTTTCCCAGGCGAAAACTAATGCAGATATGATTACTCCAATCAATACTGCTAATGCCAGGTTATGCAGCAAAATAGTTATGAGAGCGACAAGCATTCCTACAAACACGTCTTGTTTAGGCATTTTATTGATAATGCGGAAACTTCCCCATTCAAAGGTACCTATTGCTACCATAATCATCACACCTGTAAGGGCTGCCATGGGGAGGCGTTCTATTATTGGCGCTCCAAATAGTATAATTATTAATATTGTAAAGGAGGCAATTATACCGGATAATCTAGCTCTGGCTCCAGCTGATAAATTGACCAGTGTTTGAGCGATCATCGGGCAACCGCCCATTCCAAAGAAAAACCCATTTGCAATATTAGCTGTGCCTTGTGCAATACACTCCCTATTACCATTCCCTTTAGTCCCTGTCATTTCATCCACGAGATTTACTGTCAGCAAACCTTCGGTTAACCCAACACAAGCCATGACTAAGGCATAAGGGAAAATAACTCTTAAGGTTTCCAATTTAAATGGAATCATTGGTATGTGGAAGGGTGGGAAACCACCACTTACTGATGCAATATCCTTAACTGTTTTGGTGTCAATATTCAATCCCCATACAAGTAAGAAAACAATAAGGATAGCAACGAGGGATGGAGGTATCGCCTTGGTCACTTTCGGTAACAGTATAACTATGGCTATAGTCAACAATACCAAACCGCCCATAATAAATAGCGGTGTACCGCTAAGCCATACGCTATGACCATTAACAATTGTTTTAAACTGCTCCAACTGTGCCATAAATATAATTACTGCAAGTCCGTTTACGAACCCATACATCACCGGCTGAGGAACAAGTCTTACAAATTTCCCCAACTTAAATAAACCTATTAGAATCTGTATCACTCCCGCCAAAGCGACTGCTGCAAACACGTATTCGATGCCATGTGATTTCATTAAGGCAATCAGCACAACAACAGTAGCACCCGCACCACCTGATATTAAACCAGGTCTGCCACCAAAAACAGAAGTAATTAACCCCATGATAAAAGCCGCATATAAGCCAACTAGTGGTGGGAAACCAGCAAAAATGGCAAAGGATAATGATTCTGGCATCATAGTCATCGCTACTGTTAAGCCCGCCAGGACCTCATTCTTGTAGTTGACTTTTTGCTTAAAATCAAATAAATTAAGGTAAGCCTTCATTTACTGATGGTTTATTATAAAAGAGAATAATGCGGATCGATAAAATGAATAGTCATGCTATACCCACAAAACGAGGTGTAGCCTACAGGAAGTGCCTGTTAGTCATGGTGGAGTAACCGCTGATGATGTATTTTTTCTATTCATTTCGGTCGCGAAGGTAGGACATAATTTTTCTTTTTGCAAAATGATATAATATAACATGAACTATACATAATATGTAAGCCCTATTAAGGTATTGTCCAAAATGAAAATGGCCATCTGCCATACTCGCATTAATGCCATTGGCACTTGGAATAGACTCGGTTTTGTATTAATGGCTGAATATGACGCATTATTGTCCTTTACAGGAAGTGTAGCAAAGGCTAATTTTGCAGGATGACCAGAAAAATTGCCTTTATCCTGCCTCCGCTTGTGGAGCTGTTGGACCTGGCAGGGCCGGCCCAGGTATTCAGGGAAGCAAGCCTGATGGGTATTGAACTTGATATAGCATTCTATGCTGTGGAGCAGCAACCTGCCAGTGCTGTGGGACTACCTTTGGGAAAAATCAGGAATTACCGGAAAGCAACCTTGAGCGAAGGCGATTTTATCTTTATTCCTGGTTTCTATTTTGAAGGCCTGAAAAGACGTCCTGGTATTGAATACTCATTTTTTCGCTGGCTGGGCGATTGTTCAGCCCGTAAAATTAATATCTGCTCGGTATGCAATGCAGCCTTTATCCTGGGCAGCGCTGGTCTGCTGGACGGCCGTGAGTGTACCACCCACTGGAGGAGTACTGATCTCCTGCAAAGCATGTTCCCCGCAGCCCGCGTACTTACCGATGTATTGTTCGTAAAGAGTGGGAATGTCTATACCAGTGCAGGCATTAGCTCCGGAATTGATATGGCCTTATCCATCTTGGAAGAATGGCTGGGGCCATTAGTGGCCAACCAGGTTTCCAGGGGACTGGTGATATACCACCGCAGGGGCGGTAAACATAGCCAACAGCATATCTACCTGGATTATAGGAATCACATCAACCCAAAGATCCACCAGGTGCAGGATTATATGATCAGCCATCTGGAGCTGTCCTTGACGGTGGAAACGTTGTCTGAACTTTTCAATAGCAGCTCAAGAAACCTCACCAGGATTTTTAAAGAAGCCACAGGCATAACGATCAACGAATATCTCACCCGTCTTAGGGTGGAAAAAGCGGGAACGCTGCGTAATAATCCTGAATACACAATCACTAAAATAGCTTCGGAGTGCGGGTTCAAGTCCGCCCGGCAATTACAAAGAATACTAAAAAAATATAGCAAAAGTGAAAAATAGTAAAGTGACCTACGGCATCCTTCTGATTACTGGTATGACAATGATCTGGTTTTTTTATGCCTGTGCCCCTGTCCGGGAGTTTATGAGATGGAAAACATTTGAGGGTCATTCCACTTTCAGCTACCAACGCCCGGGTTTTGACTCCACCAAAGAGACGGTGATACTTGTTGCAGATAATGAGGGAACTGAGATTTTCGACCTGATGGCGCCGTATTACCTGTTCAGCGCTACCGGAAAGGCAAATGTGTATGTGGTTGCAGAGAAAAAAGAACCCGTTATCATACGAAAGGGGCTTTTCCTGCTGCCGCATTTTTCTTTCGATGAATTCGATTCCACTGGTATCAATGCCAAGGTGATCGTTATTCCTAATTTGTCGGCGATGGATGCACGTCACCAAAATCCAAAGATCGTAAATTGGATTAAAAAACATTATCATGATTCTACTGTTATGCTTTCCGTTTGTGACGGCGCGCTGACAGCAGCGGCGACTGGTATCTATGATGGCAGGCCGCTTACTGCCCATGCGTCTGATTACGCAGCCATCCGGAAGCAATATAATAAGCCACAATGGGTTGATAACATACGCGTAACCCGCAGTGGAAGCCTGTATAGCACCGCAGGCGTTTCAAATGCCACGGATGGGGCACTTTTTATCATTGATACCCTTTGGGGGCATCAAACGATGTTAGGGGTAAGCAAGTTGATCAACTATACGGCTTCTCCCCAACAAACAGCACATAAGAGTACTCCCATTGGTTTCGGTGATAAAATAGCCATCGGCAAAAAAGTATTGTTCGGAAAAAACAGGCAGATCGGGGTATTATTGCAGGATGGTGCCAATGAGTTGGAGCTGGCTGCGGTATTAGATACGTATAACCGGACCTTTCCTAAATCACTGGAAAGTGTAACATTGACAAGTAGCAGCATAACCACAGGCTATGGACTCACTTTACTGCCAACCGCCAGTTTGGATAAATTCCATCCGGATGAGCTTCATGTTTTGTATCCGGATAAGCTTCCGTCAAAAATTCAATTCCTGTCAGAGCCTTCAGTAGTGGTTAGTTATGACCGGCAGAACCCCCTGTATATCATAGACGCTTGCCTGAACCGAATCCAGCTGCAATATGGCCCAAGATACACCGAAGTGGTAAAGCGGTTACTCGACTATAACTAAACCCTCTACAGTCCTTTTGGCGTCCTTTTCCGAATATGACGACACGACGTCAGGAAAGTAGTTTAACAATTGCCTCATGACATAAGAATATATATATTGAAGAGAGATTGTAATTTGTTCAACACTTGTGCAGATAAGATTTAAATGTTGATTTGACAATTATTTCGCGTGCATATATGAAAAACTTACTTGTCTTTCTGTTGGTATCCCTGCGATGGCAGTAGCTCAATCTTCCCGATTGCAATTATTTACCCCGGGTTAACCTGCCTGGTAAATACCTGCAGTAATCTACAGCATACGGACTTATGATGATTGAAATCTGATATTCAAATTGAAGCTTTTATTGTTCAGACAATATTCTATCATCATAGTCTACTGAAAAATGGATTGATGGATATTTTATCATTTTTCTGAAAGTTGAGGGAGGGATAGACTTATATTTCAGAAACTGTTTATTAAAGTTTGGAAGCGTATTGAAACCGCTTTCGAAACATATTTCAATCACACTTTTGTTAGTGTCCTTTAGGAGTTTACAGGCATAACCTATCCTGATTTCGTTCAGATAGTCGACATAGGTCTTTTTGGTGCTTCTGCGGAAATACTTACAGAATGCAGGTATGCTCATGCTTACTACCGTCGATACTTCCCGGAGGCTGATTTTGTTCCGGAAGTTATTGTTGGTATATTGAAGTATCAAATCGATTTCTTCCTGTTTTAAACTATAGGTAGCGTCTGGTGCCTGTGAGGATAGTGCTATGTGATCTTCTGATTCAGCCATCATATTCAGGCACTGGAAGAGGCTGATGATGCGCGCAAATCGTTGCTGATTTTCCAGATCCCGGATTATGCAGGCCATTTTTTCTCTATAATTACCGATTATCTTCAACCCCTGCGTAGCAGCTAGCAAAAGCTTCTTCAAATATATTCCTTCCGGTAAATTAATCAGATCGCTCCCCAAAAAGTTATCAGGAAATTGAATAACTACTGCGCTGGTAATTATATCGCCGGACTTCTGAAAGGTATGAGGCAGATTGGGCGCAAGGAAGAAGATATCTCCCGGTCTGAAATCTCCAATATAATCTCCAACAAAAGCAGAGCCTTCACCTTCCAAAATCAAAATGAGTTCATATTCATTGTGTTGATGCCAGGGTACTTCAAAGTTGGGCGTACGATAAGTTCTGGCTACAAAGGATGTATTTTCTGATAACGTGAGTTTCTCTATTAGCGGCTTCATGATATTCATGAGTGTAAATATTATAATGTATTAGTGGCGGCGCCGGCGATGCTCGGGGAAATAATTTATTTCGTTTCCAAACCGACATTGTCAGAAAACTAAGATATGAATTCTCAGTAAGTTATGTTCATCAAGGTGGAGAAAATAAGGAATGGATAGCACAATTGGAGAGCAAATTAAAAAGTATACCGGAATTTGCCGGAGCTGGCATGCCTTTCAGAGGGAGCAGGATTTTCTAAGCCTATCGTATATAATAGTTTATGTTTTGTAGATAATAGGAGTAGTCACGGGTGGTGCCGCCACGTACCTTTATTGCATCATATTTTATCAGATAACGTCCTGTCTTTAGCACTTGTTGGTTGGCAATGCACGTTGCTGTTATCTGTCTGTATGGCATTTTTATCTAATTGAATCAAATTAATGGGTATGTATTTTATTGGTTACGATATTGGTTCCTCCTCCATAAAAGCTGCATTACTCGATGCGGATAGTGGCAGATGTATGGCATCTGCCATCAGTCCTTCCAGGGAGATGCCCATACAGGTACCCTATAAAGGATGGGCGGAGCAGGAGCCGGAAAGCTGGTGGCGGGAGATAATCGCCGCCACAGATTTATTAAGGCAACAAGTCCGGATTGATTCCTCCGCCATTGGTGGCATCGGTATTGCCTATCAGATGCATGGGCTGGTATGTGTAGATAAACAACAGCAGGTGCTGCGCCCGGCTATTATCTGGTGCGACAGTCGTGCTGTGCATATAGGCAATAGGGCATTCAATGCATTGGGAAAACAATATTGTCTCGATCATCTGCTTAATTCCCCTGGAAATTTTACGGCTTCCAAATTGCGATGGATATATGAAAATGAACCACATATCTATGAACGCATTGATAAGGTCATGCTGCCTGGAGATTTCATTGCCATGAAGCTTACAGGCGATATATGTACAACTGTTTCCGGTCTTTCAGAAGGGGTCTTATGGGATTTCAAAGCCAATGCCATCAGCAGGAAACTATTGGACTATTATAATATAGATGAAAGCCTGATACCTGCTGTAGTGCCTGCCTTCGGCGTACAAGGGGCACTTACTGCCGCTGCTGCAGCGGCGTTACAGCTGCCAGCAGGCATACCCGTTACTTACCGTGCAGGTGATCAACCCAACAATGCTTTGTCGCTCAATGTGCTGAAACCCGGGGAAGCCGCAGCTACGGCAGGCACTTCGGGCGTAGTGTATGCCGTGCATGATAAACATGCATCTGACCTGCAAAGCCGTGTTAACACCTTCGTACACGTCAGCAATGATGAACAGCATCTCCGTGACGGCGTATTGATGTGCCTCAACGGGACAGGGATCGCCAATAGCTGGTTGAAAAATATGCTGGGTGATATTGATTACGCTGCTATGAACAGCGAAGCTGCTGCATGCGCTCCCGGCGCAGATGGCCTGCTGGTATATCCATTTGGCAACGGTGCAGAGAGGATACTGGGCAGCAGGCATATAGGCGCTTCCGTCAGATACCTGGATTTCAACAGGCATGGCCGGAGACAACTGTTGCGGGCTGTGCAGGAAGGGATCGTTTTTGGCCTTAACTATGGTTTAGAGATCATGTCCGCTATGGATCTTAAAATTCATCGGGTGAGAGCAGGCAATGCCAATATGTTTCTCAGTCCGCTATTCCGTGAAATATTTGCCAATACGGCCAACACTGTGATAGAACTGTATAATACTGACGGCGCGCAGGGAGCAGCGCGCGGAGCAGCTATAGGCGCGGGATATGTGAACATGGAAGAAGCATTCCGGGGAATGGAACGCCTGATGGTTGTTGAACCGGAAGCAACCCTTCAGGTACAGTACCGTGAAGTCTACGGTAAATGGCTCACCGAGTTGCGTTCAAAATTATAATACTGTTCATATGTACAATATATCATTTTAAAATCCACCTTTTATGAGCATCACACTTGGAAATCACGAATATTTTAAAGGTATAGGAAAGATCAGCTACGAAGGACCGCAGTCTGACAATCCACTCGCCTATAAGTGGTATGATGAAAACCGGATCATTGCAGGAAAATCCATGAAGGAACTTTTCCGCTTTGCAGTCAGTTACTGGCACACCTTCTGTGGTACCGGCGCTGATCCCTTCGGACCGGGCACCAAAAATTTCCCCTGGCTTGCATCCACGGATGCTGAACAAAGCGCAAAAGACAAGATGGACGCCGCGTTTGAGTTTATCACCAAATTGGGATTGCCCTACTACTGCTTTCATGATGTAGATCTGATTGATGAAGGCGCAGATCTTGCTACCTACGAAAAACGTATGCAGCTGATAGTAGACTATGCCCGCCAGAAGCAGGCAGCCAGTGGCGTTAAGCTGCTCTGGGGTACGGCCAACGTATTCAGCCATCCAAGGTATATGAACGGTGCTGCCACCAATCCTGACTTCACCGTAGTGACCTACGCCGGCACACAGGTGAAAAATGCATTGGATGCCACCATAGCATTGGGTGGAGAGAATTATGTTTTCTGGGGAGGCCGTGAAGGATACATGACATTGCTGAATACGGACATGAAACGGGAGCAGGAGCATCTGGCGCGCTTCCTGTCCATGGCCCGTGACTACGCGCGGAAGCAGGGCTTCAAAGGAACATTCTTTATTGAACCTAAACCCTGCGAACCTACCAAGCACCAGTACGATTTTGACAGCGCCACTGTAATCGGTTTCCTGCGCCAGTATGGGCTGGAAAAGGACTTTAAATTGAATATTGAAGTAAACCACGCTACGCTGGCGGGTCATACTTTCCAGCATGAACTGCAGGTGGCAGCAGATGCCGGTATGCTGGGCAGCATCGATGCCAACCGCGGCGATGCGCAGAATGGCTGGGATACGGACCAGTTTCCGACAAACCTGAATGAACTCATCGAAAGTATGCTCATCATCCTGGAAGCCGGAGGATTCTCCGGCGGAGGCGTGAACTTTGACGCCAAAACCCGGCGTAATTCGACAGACCTGGAAGATATATTCCATGCGCATATCGGAGGCATAGATACTTTTGCGCGGGCCGCCGTAATTGCAGAAAAAATATTGACACAAACGTCCTATAAAAAATTTCGCCGGGACCGCTACGCCTCATTTGATACAGGCAAAGGCCGGGAATTTGAAGAAGGGAAGCTTTCACTCGAAGACCTCCGCCACCTGGCCTTCGCGGGAGGAGCACCGGTACAGATCAGTGGAAAGCAGGAGTGGCTGGAGAATCTTATCAACAGTTGTATCTTTTAGCGAATGCCGGTACAAGAAGCGTACAAAGGAATAAATTGTATTTAAATCAGCTTCATCACATATATTGGAATAGTTCCGCTTTAATCTGACAGTTAGGGTTAATTTTAAGTAACCACACTTATTCATTAACCCATAAACCGTCAGAAATGAATACAGTAGTAAAGTTAATTAAAAACAAGGTAGGGCTATTAAAATTAGCCGAAGAATTGGGTAATGTCTCCCAGGCCTGTAAACTGTTTAGCTATAGCAGAGACAGTTTCTACAGATTCAAAGAATTATACGACGAAGGAGAAGAATCAGCCCTGCAGGAGATAAGCCGTAAAAAGGCTATTCTGAAAAACAGAATAGAACCACAGATCGAAGAAGCGGTAGTTATGCTTCCGCTAATTGCCTTAATGCATATGCCTCATGCGGTAAGTCATACGGCTTAAATATCTCAATAAGATTGACAAAGCCAGGATCCTTTGCTGTTAGATCCGCTGCTGCCAACAAGGCTTTCTTCCTGATCGGCGTAATATCTTCCAACGCAGTTTCATCATTGAACAATACATCCAAAATTGTACGGAGGTAACTGACCTGTTTCAATGAGTGCATAGCAGGTAGTGCGTCGATGAGTGGCTCCATATTCTTTTCCAATACATCTGGTCTGGATTTACGCAGCACCACTAAAATATATTCGTGTACGTTATCGATGTCGCCAATGAAAGGCATCATGTTACCGTAGTCATCATCGAGTGCTTCATGATTGGCTAATGCATGTAATAACTCCGTCAGCCAGGCATCCTGGGCGTCTGCCTGGGTGAGTAGCACCAGCTGTACGGCCATCACAAAACGGACAAATGCATCTGCTTCAGTAGCAAGCGCAATAGAATAAGTTGCAAGCAGTTTATTGCTTTGATCCCTGATGGCATAAAAATCCGTCAGTGAATAGATGGCGTATCCTCTTCTGGTACTGCTGTGCTCCGTGTTTTGCCACTCATTTAGCAGGAATTGCTCCGTAGCATCATTGCCAGCATATACCAGTATGTATTGCGCCATACGAGCAACGTCCGTATCATCGCTAATAGCCCACTGCAGAAGCGTAGGTTCCAAAGGAGCAATAGCCCCGATCAGCTCCGTATATAAATCACCCAGCTCACTGATATCAGTTAAGTCGAGGATGGTATACAGGAATTTTCCCAATCGCAGTTGCACGGCCGACAAGTGTTGATAGTGGGGAATCATGCGCGCCAGTATCGCTGCTACTTTGTATGTCGATGCATACACGGTGCCTTGTTGTTCTACCTCCTTCCAGAGCATTTCGTTGGCAAGGCTGGCTACTGTTTCGTCTTCCGAAAGCATGCCATTGATACCGATTGGCAGCTCGGCACCGCCATCGCTATGGTAGGCGTCGATGGTTTCCCAGTCGATGGCATCCAGCTCCTTTTGAAGGTATACGGGTACTTCCAGCGCATACAGTTTATGTTTGGCATTCAACTCCTCATAGTGCCGGTTGAACAGGACCTCCACACTTTCCCAATCGGTGCGGGTAGTATTAACATCATAACCACCCCAGGACGGTATAAAGGCATCCCATCTTATCAACCGGAAATGATCATCCAGTTCTTCCGTTACGGTAAGTTGCCGTAATACTTGCCCAGCCAGGTCGTATAGGCGCCAGGTGCCAGTGCCATCATTATTATTGGTGAAGTCAATGAGTGTGCCACCCCCGGAAGCGTAGTAGACAGCACTTTGGGGAAAGCTGTGTTTATCGGGGGAGAGATGCCCTTCACAAACCAGTTCGCCGTTAAAATATCTTCGCTTATGAACAGCTGACAACTCTTCCCGGCGTACGGAATAAAGCTCGCGGCCCGTTTTATCAAAATACGTGTTGGTTACGTCCTTTTTCTGGTTGCGATGAACCATCCGGACTTTTGCTACAGGCGTGGCTGTACCCCTGTAGTAGTAGCTGTTCTCGTAGTCGTTTGGATCGTCTTTATCATACAGATAGGAGATGCTTAACGCGCCTGATTCATACCTGTAGTCTTCCAGTACGCGACTGGAAGTGCTGTAAAGTCTTTGTACCACCGTGTTGCCGTCCAGATCCCATTCAAAATATTCACCAATATAATTGCCAATACGGGTATCGACCGTGCCCATTACCCAGTTGGTCGCTGAATAGGGTAATCTGACAAAATGCGCGCGTGCAGGAACATTGGCGGGCCTTGCAGGCAACGGATCTCCATCAGAACTCACCTCATTATTATCTCTGTCGAAATAACGCTGGGCATTGTAAATGAATTCATCTACATAGTCAAACTCCGCGGCCCACACATTAGCGCCGTTGTTGGGCGGAAAATATTCAGGAGTAGGATGGTCACTTTTTATCAGGCGCACCGGGCCTACATATTTATCGCCGCCATACCATTCACCATCCTGTGATACAGTGCCATCGGGGTGAAAACTTTGAGTAGGGTAGGGAGGGGTACCATCACGGTAATCGATGGTTACCCAGAGGTAGCCTTCTATATGCCATTTTTTCCAAAGCCCAACACGTTGGTTGTTTTCATTGGTTTCGCCAAGCAGCCATTCTTTGTCCGCATCATTATAGACGGCGCCTTCGGGTACAGTAACAGGTCTTTCCATTGCTTTGAGGTGTGAATTTTTCCTTCACAAGATATTATTATTTTTTTCTGTAAATGATCATTTATGTTTAATGATTAGTATAGCCGTCATCGTTAGAATATTTTTTTGGATGATTAAAATGGATGTTTACACTTACGCTCCCTGAAACACAGATCAGTGCCCCTGTTTTTCTCCTTTATTCAGCATCATTTCAGCGCATCATCAAAGGTTCACATAATTATCATGTTCGATTTTTTTAAATCTGAAACTTGATTTAAGCATAAACGGATGTATGTTAGTAGCATGAATGCCTTGTATATGTCTCCTGAAAATTTGTGCGATTGACCAAAACCTTATCACCCCTTACGTTATGAAAATTATTCAATTTATTGTTTTGTATTTCCTCTTTGTGTCAACTGTTTACGCTCAAAGTAATATTAAGAAGAGTTCACGTTCGAACGATTTATCGGCAATGCTGAATGAACGCCGGAATGCCCGACTTAAAGCGTTTATTGGTCAGAATTATTTTAAGTTGACAAACGCAGATAGCATTCTTAAGGATATTGGAATTGATAAAGTTAAAGGTGTGAACATTCTCAATTTTTGGTTCGCAAACTGCCCTCCCTGCATAGTTGAATTTCTTGATCTGGTTAAGCTAGGAAATAGATTTTTCAATAATAGTAATTTTCATATTATATCATTGACCTATGAAAATGACTCCATAATTAGCTCCTTTCAAAGGAAATATAGCCTTCCTTTTACTCCCATGCATATTTCGAAGGAATCATGCGTTAAAATGAATTTACAGAACGGCTTCCCAACTAACATCCTGTTGGATTCAACCGGAGCCATTGTTCTGGTGAGTGCAGGGGGAAGTTCTGATTCTACTGCAAGCTCCAAACTCTTTCAGGAAGTGTTAATGCCAGCAATTGACAGCCTCTTGGGTCACTAATTGCCATGACCAGGCATAGGAAACCCGTAAATGAGATCTTCATTTATATAAATTTTAGGAGATGAAAGAAAAGGCCGGTTTACTTTATTCCCGTTCGTGCAACTTCTTCAGCAGCGAATACGATAACAGTAAGCCCAGTCCGGTGAACAGAAACATGAAAAATATGAAAACAAAACCTCCCAGCGTCGGAAACATCGGCAGACTGAAAAGGCCTGCTACGAATCCCAGCGGAATACTGATACACACTATTCCCAGGGTTAATATCAGTGGCTTAAAGTCGACAGTTCCTTTAAAAAAGTCTGCTGGTAGACCTTTTTCAATAATGGCCATTCTTTCCTTGTGACGAGTAGTAAAATAATAGTAGCTAATACCAAAAATCGCCAGTGACAGGGCTATGAAAAATGCGGCAGATGTGGTTTGCATAGTGCGTGATATTTGTTAATCGAATGTAAGACTCGCTCAAAAGAAAAGTGGTCACATTTTGTGACCTGTTTCTGAAAAAATAGTCTAAGTTAGAACTATCAGCCAAGCAAAGCCCAACAGAGCATGTTATTTGACCGCAAACACAAGGAGGAAGACTATTATTTACAACAGGCCATTCAGGGTAACAGGAAAGGGTTTGAATACCTGGTGACCACCTATAAAGATCTGGCATATACGATTGCCAGGAATATTGTGTTGAATAAGGAAGATGCGGAAGAAGTGGTACAAGATGCCTTTGTAAAGGCTTTCAGCGCATTGGGAAATTTCCGGAAAGCGGCTAAATTTTCCACCTGGCTATACCGCATTGTATACAATACCGCTCTTACAAAAGGGCATGCCCGGAAAGCGGTGACTATTCCTGTTGATGATGGAGCCTGGTGGCCTACAGAAACCGTGAGCACCGGTTCTTTAACGCAGGCAGATCGTAAACGCTACATCGACCTGGCGCTTCGCCAGTTGACGGAAGATGAACGTGTAGTGATCACCCTCTATTATCTGGGCGAAAAAGATATTACGGAAATCGCGGCGATACTTGCATTGAAAAAGTCAGCCGTTAAGATGCGGCTGCTGAGAGGCCGGAAAAGCATGAAGGCCGCATTGGAATTACTACTACCTAAAGAAGTAAAAGACTTGTTATGAATACACGCAGAAAAATATCTGCCGATCCGCTTTTCCCTATCATGCAAGAAAAAGGGCTGGACACCTGCCCGGAAGGATTATCGGCCCGATTAACGGAGATGACGGTACGAAGCTATAAACGAAATTATAGCGCGATGTATAAAAAAGAAGAATGGCCTGGCAAAATCATCCTGGCCATACTGCTGCTGCTCAATGGCTGGATGCTGTATGTGCTGGGTCACCTACATCCGGTACTGATAGCCGGCATAGTGGCCTTTGCTATATCGACATTCGTCTTAATCCGATTAAACAAAAGCATGCAATCCTGAATTGACCTCTCATATGCCTGATATTTTTTCATTCAGGTAAACTACTTGTTTGTTCCATTTATACCCCCGTTTGTTCAATTCTTTTGTACAGCACATTCCTGCCAGGTAGTTTTGCGCCACCGTCAAAATTGATTCTTGTGCAGTAGTAAAGTGTGGCGTGGCATTTCCAGACACCAGTACAATAGATATCCCGTTAATTGTATCCATATGCTCAACAAATGTTTATCGGACAGGACTAAAGTGTCGTTTAGCCTGCTGACTGTTTTATGCTGGGCCAGCACCGTCTGTGGCCAGCGTATAGTGACACCGCCAACAGCCATTACACCTGCTGCCAGGCTGATTGCTTACCCGGTGAAAGATAGCGTAACGCTCAGAGAGCTGAACGCTGGCCGCTCGCTGGGACAGCTGTCCCTTCCGGCGCCGCAGGGGTTAACGTTACTGGCCTTCGATTCATCAGGAACGCGATTGCTGTTATCCGGCAAATGGCCATCTACAGTTGTCTACCATCTTGATCAGCCTTCCTTTCAGCAAGTTGCAAAAATGCCTTTCAGATCAGTTGCTGCCGGATTTGATCGTGCAGGAACAAACGCCTACCTGTTGCAGCGCAAATCATTTATTGAATCTAATCTGGTGGTTTATGATGCACACACCTGGAAAAAACGCCGGCAAAAAAAGCTGACAGCCGCTTCCCATCATCTCTCGCTCAATGCCAATGATTCCCTGATCGCTGTGTCTGTGATGGGGAAGATTAAAGTACTCAATGCCCAAAACCTGAAAATAGAACAGGTGCTGTGGGAACGCGCTCCACAAAAACTGATCGAATTTGATCCCGTTTCGCCAACGATATGCGCCAGCGCCACTTCTAAAAACATCATACAGATAAGGGATCTGCGCAATGACAGCATTCTCATCGAAATATATAAGCATGATGCGCCCATCCAAACGTTGAGCTACCGGCCCGATGGTAAATATCTCTTCAGTCTTGATAAAAAAGGGACACTATGTGTATGGTCTCCTGCTGAAAAAATACAGCTGGCCGAACTGGATCATATACAGGGAGTCCCATACTGGGACAAGGATGGAGAGCTGCGTATTGTTAATACAGCTGGTGACAGCATTTCGCAAAAAGCACCGCAGGTAGTTGCCCTGCAAACCATGCCTGGTGGCAATCTCCGCTTTCGTCACTACATGGCGCCAATGTTTGAGATGTTTCCTTCTCCTATTATTGGTTATATTCCGGAAGCTGGTTTTATACTGGGATTGGGCTTTACGGCCATCGTCCAACCCACGCACAACAGCCGGTATTACAGGCCGTCGTTGTTGACTGCATCAGCTTCCCATGGTTTTTATGGTAACCAGTGGCTGCTGGGGTTCTCTCTAAGCAGATATCTAAAAGATCGTTGGTATCTGGCGGTTGATCTGCAATATAATATACATGCCAGGAGCTTTTATTTCGGTATCGCTAAAGATGCCGACAGCAAAAACAAGCAACCTTACATCTCCAATAATTTCCTTTTCAGCGGAGGAGTATACCGGTTGTTAGGCCAGCAGCTGGGTCTGGGCCTTGTGTACGACATCCGGCATAATAAACGCGCCAGGTTTGAACATGAGGTAACTGACCTGCCGGCCGGCGCCGAAGGCGGACTGGCTGCGGGGCTAGGAGCAGGACTCAGACTGGATAACCGGGATAATGTACTCGCTCCTTCCCGCGGCGCGTTCCTTCAACTGATCTATTTGCGCTATGGTCTGGCGGATGTGGGAGATTACCGGTATAATGAAATAAAAGCCGATCTCCGGAAATACTTCCCTTTAGGCAATCCTTCGAACGGCCGCCAGCTGGCCTTACAGGGGGCTGCCGATCTTACCTGGGGCGGCCAGCCTCCCTTTTATCTGTTACCGTATTTTACAGGCGACAAAGCGTTTCGTGGCATATACAGGAATCTTTATCTTGATAAACAAGTGGCCTTTGTGCAGGCGGAATACAGGTCCCGCTTCAGTGTAGCAGACCCCCGATTTGGATATGCTATATTTGCAGGGGCTGCAGATGGAGCGGCTGACTATTTTCATGAATATAAACCCGATATAAAGCTAGTGTATGGATTGGGGTTCCGCCAGCAGCTGTATCCTAAGAATCATTTGTTGTTACGGATGGATGCAGCCTGGACCAGCAAAGGAGATTTTGGCTTCTTCGCCGGCCTGGGTACTTCTTTTTAATAACCGCCTGAAAAACATATAAGTCAATGGGATTGATCCAAGGTAACTTTTCTATTCCCCGTAAATACAAGGTAAGATGGCTGGCTATTCTGCTTTGTTATACCGCCTATACATCGCTGGTGTTCTGCATTATATATCTGACTCAAAAAGAAGCACTTTACAGGAACTACGGCCCCGCGGGTATGTGGGTCCTCAATATCCTGCATGATATCATCAAATGTACGATCATCTATTATTTCCTTATCTACTGGATATTTCTGCCCATCATACAAACAAGAAGGATCACCTTCCGGGTGATCTTACCTAAACTGGTGCACTTAATACTTTTTGCGACTGTATTGACCACCTATGAATTTTACAGGATGTTTGGAATAGGAAGTGCCAGGAGCGGCCGTCAGCATCCCGGCATGTATGACTATAGTTTCTGGGAATTCTCTATCGGGTTAGTCATGCTGTTGGTAAGCCTGATAGTGGCCATATTCATTGAGCTGCGAGCCAGAGCGGTCCATCTGCGCGAAATGGAAAAAGGTAAGCTGATGGCGGAGCTTTCTGCTATTAAATACCAGATCAATCCTCATTTTCTGTTTAATTGTCTGAATTTCATCTATACCAAGTCAGTCCGGCATAATACAGAAGTGGCGCACGCCGTTAACCTGCTGTCGGAGATCATGCGTTATGCGCTGGAACAGAATGACGATAAAGAGGGTGTGGTGTTACTGGCCGCCGAAATGGACCACATGAAAAACGTGATTGAGATCAATCAGATGCGTTTCAATAATAATCTAAAGATCCGATTCACGGAAAAAATTGATAATCTGAACATTCGCATTCCGCCACTGGTGCTGATTACATTGGTCGAGAATGCGTTCAAACACGGAGATCTGAACGATGAACATAATCCCCTCGACATAAAAATCGAAGTAATCGGGGAAAAATTGTGGTTCTATACCCAGAATAAAAAAAAGAAAAGCGTAAAAGAATTATCCAGCGGCATTGGTCTGGCGAATGTAAGACAACGGCTGCAGCTGGTGTATGGCCCCAGACACCACTTTCAGACAATGGAAGATGAACAGTATTATGTGGCCGAACTAACTATAAATCATAAATGATGATCCGGTGTATTATTGTAGACGATGAGGCGCATGCGATTGAGCTGTTGTCCATGCATATTGAACAAACCAGTTTCCTGGAGCTGGTGGACACAGCCACAAGCCCGGTAAAAGCCTTGCAACTGGTATTTGAACAAAAGATAGATGTGGTTTTCCTGGATGTACAAATGCCGGAAATGTCCGGTATCGAGTTTATGCAATTACTGAACGGAAGATGTAAAGTGATATTGGTAACAGCTTATAAAGATTATGCCATACAGGGTTTTGATAATGACGTTGTTGATTATTTACTTAAACCCGTAACATTCCCGCGCTTTCTTAAAAGCACCCGTAAGCTGCTGGATATGAGAAGGAATGTCGAGGAGCCAGGCAATGACTATATTTTCGTGAGTGCCGACTCAAAAGGAAAACTGCTACGGATCAATATAGAAGACATCATTTACGTGGAGGGACAAAGACAGTATGTTTGTTTTTTCACCCGCGAGGGAAGAAAATATCTCTCCAGGCTTACCCTTAAAGAATTGGAAGCCCGCCTGCCGGTAGGTAAATTCATCCGGGTACACAAATCTTTCGTACTCGCTATCCAGTATATTACCATGATCCACCACAATGTGGTGTACATGGCGCATACCAAAGAAATGATCCCGATAGGTTCCAGCTATAGGGAGGCCTTCATGAACAGGATGAAAGATAAGATCATGACCTGAATATACAGCTGGAAGTGCTTCAATGCAGGAAGGTGAAAAGTTGCATTGTATTGCGTTTTTTATGTTGATAGTTAGGATTGCATATATTTTGAGGTTTTATTTATAGCATGTGATGGTATGTTGATGAAAATGACATAAATTTAAATTCGTACCGTCCTTTATTGTCATGTTGGTATCGCTCCAATGTAAGTAACTATAATTATAACACCTCAAAAATCCACTCATGAAAGCCGAATCAACAACGCTAGCAGCTGTTGAAGTTGTTACACTTCATTCTATCCGTGCGCAAAACAATCTGCCGGTATCCAGGAAAAACAAGTTATTGAACCCCCATCAGCTGTTGTGGACCAACAGGGGAAGCGGCCATAAAAAAGCGCATCCTGTTGTGTTTGATATCAGTCAGCAGGCAGACAATGCATTCGAGGTTACCGTTTCTTCCAGTAAAACACTGGCGGGGCACTACACACTGGAAGCGTATGCCGACGGTGGAGAAGTGTTGTTTGCCGGTAAGGTAACGGATGATAACACCTTCGTGGCGAAGTCCATCAAAACCCCGGATGAATTTGCCACACTGAGGAATCACTCACTTCACTGGCAGCTTACCGCTGATAAGCAGGAAACGATTCCGCTGGGTACTACCTGGATTGAAATATTCTGGATAGATACCACGCATGTACCACCTGCGCTCCATCAGAAGGGAGTAATTCTTGAAGGCCTGCATATGATAGCAGAAGCTTCCAAAGCTATCACTACATTCCCATATGATGAAAATACAAAACTGCTGAGAGCAAATGCACAGCCGATTTACTATTATGTGAATCAGGTTTTTAACTTTCTGCCGCCCCGGTATGATGTGTGGAGTGGAGCTCCCTATTTTACCAACAGTTATGACAAGAATAGTATTACGTTGAACTATAACGCATATACGTATGCTCATAACTATCAGCCCAATTCTATATTGAACTGTTATGACACGGCCACCGTGTTACAATATTATCTGATTGGTGCCGGTTATCCTACAGCCTGGCTGTTTATGCAGCCATTCGGTTATCTGCGTTTGACCAACCTTATCGGCAGGGGACAGTGCAATAACCCGTTTTATGCAGCTAATAATACACCACCGGTAATTGCAGTGAATGATAGCAGACGTACTGCTTTTGGGAATCATGCATTTATAAATATTACCAATATTGCCAGGGTGGCAGATGGATGTGCCGGTCCGCATCAGGGTACTGAAACAGCACAGCAATATGTTTCGTCTGCTGTGGATAATCAGTATCCTAATCCTCCGCGGGTAAGGCCTGGAACGGTTGGTGATATTACAAGCTATCTGGGTCTTAAGTATGTTAACAGGATGTCCAGTGCATACACGATAAATGATCTTCCACATCTGGAAGCCTTTAAAAAATTATTGAAATATAAAGAAATAAAAACTTTGAGAAATGATAAAAGCGGCATCGCCGGTAAATTTCCTGAACCTGCCGAATGTCCGCTGCTCCATGGAAAATGGAAAACCAGTTACGAGGAAGTGATCCCTGGTAGCGAAGAAGTATTAAAAATATGGATGCTGAATGATGGCGATCAACTGATCACCATCAAATTGCATGTGATTTCCGGCAGCAAAGAACTGGCACATAACCGCTTCCTCGCGATAGGCGCTACCACACAAGGTGTGGAGCCATCCTATGAAGCTGGTCCTGAGAACCTGGGAGAGTATTCAGCTGTAAGTGTTAACAAGCATTATCCATTGTTATTGGTGATGCAGGATAACATGGTACTTCATATTGCTTCCAGTGATCCATCCGTGGATTTGGGAGGCCTGGCAAAATGGTGCTTCCAGCAGATGACCAGAAGCCATGTAGCAGATATCAGCAGCCACCTGCCTGCTGTACATCTCCATTATTCCAGTCTGCAGCCCAAAAAGGGAGATCGTTTTTATGTTTCCCTTTCCTCCGGAGAGAACTCACGGCTTGATTTCGAGCTGGAAGAAGGAAACGGATTGCGTCTCATTTCAGAAGAAGATACTGTCCTGGTTTTTGATACGGTTAAGGCCGGAAAACAGGTGTTAAAGGTATTGGTGATTGACAAGGATACGTTAATGGTGAATACGCAGACACTTACAATTGATATTCAGGAGTAATCAAAAGAAGGTAACTTCATTATGTATATACACCTGCAGGAAACTCCCTGCAGGTGTATCTTTTTTGAAACATTATCATTTTAATAATAATTTTGTTTGCTGATATCATTATGCAACGATGTTCCTGTATTGTATTTTTGCGGGAAGAATTTAAGAGAGACCATGTATTCCAAAGAGGAAGTATCCAAACAAAAGCAGGCATTCTGGACTGCATTTGGCCGCTATATGAAACCAGTATTATCAGCAGATGGTGAGATCATTAGCTGGGCTAATTACAAAACAGGCATACCCGGTTTATTCTTTAAACTGGATGCAGAAAACCGATATGTGTGTATCTCTATCCTGATTACACAGACGGACCCGCAGCTGCATACAGCTTTCTATGAACTTTTTGAAATGCAGAAAAAAATGCTGGAAAGCGCATTGGGAGAAATTGACTGGGAATGGGAACAGGATATTACGGATGACTACGGCAGGAACATCAGCAGGATCAGTAAGCGGATTGACGGCATATCCATACTTCGTACAGAAGACTGGCCGGCACTGATATCTTTCCTTAAAGAAAGGATTGTAGCCCTGGATGAATATTGGAGTACAGCAAAATATGCATTTGAAGCATTATTGTAATTACTTCCCAATGCATTGCTTATCGCAGGCAATATTGCTAATGTTGCAGGAGGAAATGAATGCAGGAATATCCTGTTTGAGAACGTTGTTTTTCATCACTATGATTTCAGGCATGGAAAACCCTTAGTGCCTGTTAACTTCAGTGTTAACAGAGGAGAGACCATATTTTTGGTAACTAACCATTACCCATTAACCATTAACCCGGTTCGATGATGGAAGCATATCCGAACTGATATACAATAAATAAAAAAGTGTAACCCAACTTTTACCCTATTTTTTCATTATTAAATTGTTTTGTTATGTATCTGGCTACCATGCAAATTGAGCAGTTCAAGGAGAAAGGATATCTGTTAATTGAAAATCTGTTTGATGAGAAAGAGGTGGAGTTAATACGGACAGAGATGTTGCAGGTGATTGCTGAAGACTGTCCGCGGCGCATACTCGAAAAAAACGGAAGTGTACGGTCCTTTTTTGCCCCCGACCATAGCAATGAAATATTCGAAAAGATTGTGAAGCTGAAGCGGCTGGTAATACCTGCTGCACAATTGATAGGGACTGATGTATATGCGCATCAGACAAAAATCAATTCCAAGTCGGCTATGACCGGCGACTGGTGGGAATGGCATCAGGACTATACCTACTGGAAGAAGGATGACGGGATGCCTGCGGCTGATGTGCTGACTGCGATGATTTATCTGAATGATGTCAACGAATTCAACGGGCCGATGTTACTGATACCAGGCTCGCATAAAATCGGTACGGTTGATGAAGGAGAAAATATATCCGGTGACGGAGAAAATGGGAACGGCTGGTTTGAAGAATATAAAACCAGTACCTTTTATATGACAGCCCTCACCGCTGATCTTAAGTATACATTAAAGCAGGAGGAGATTGCCAGATGGGCAAGGCAGAGAGGAATCGAATCCGCCAAGGGACCGGCAGGATCTGTTTTATTCTTTCACGGTAATGTGTTTCATGCTTCCTCCAATAATCTTTCTCCCTGGGACAGATATTCTTTTTTGGTTACCTACAACAGCGTAAACAATCAACTGGAAGCGGTAGAAAAGCCCAGGCCGGCATTTATAGCCAACCGGAACTTTGATAAAATAATTCCTGTCCACGATCATCTGTAGTGACTAAAAGCCCTGATGTGTGTGGGCTGTGGCATTCATTAACATCTCCCATCTTTTTCAGAAGGATGGGAGATGGTATAATTCGAGGCTAGTGCATAGTTCGCTTAAGGATTTCATTTTCAACCTCCTCGCGTGTATGCATCCTGATATCATCAGGTTGATCATCCTGCCTGATAAGGAAGTGTACACCATCATTATTCAAATATGCTATTTTAATCTGTTTATCACGGATGTGGGTAATGCCATATTGTTTCAGTTCATCAATATAGCCCATCCCAATTTCTTCTTCGATAAAGCCTGCAGCCAGGAGGTTTTGTTGTATCAACACTGATTTTACCTCGGGATCTTCTCTGTAAAAATATTTTTTATTTCTTAACAAGTAGATGTTATTGTCATTATAAAATTTAATCCGGTGTTGTTTACACATAGATAGTAAGATAGGGTGTTCAATAAAGTCCTTGCGCCAGTCGGTTACCTGATGGGTATCTATAATTTGTTGCATAGATCCGGAAATATTGTGAATGTCCAACGTAGTGAATAATGCATACAGTGGATTGGAATCTTGTAGAGGTTTGCTCCATTGGTCGCGCAGCAGCCTTTTCCAGCTGATATCACGATCGCGATTGATAAGGAAAGACCAGTTGATGGAGTAGAGCAGATAATCTCCTTTTGCCAGTAATGCTCTTCTGAAGAGTTCCTCTTTAAAGTCAATCAGGCCATCGTTTGAAAATAGTTGAATGAAAAGATGGTAATAATGAGCAGCCTGTGTATAACAGGCTGCTATGCTGGCCTCATTAAGTTGTTGATTAACATAATACTCTTTGATACCACTGAAGGAGAGTAGAAACGCCAGCTGCCCGTCCAGGTATCCATGGTTTTCCGCTTTATTAATAAGTGTGGCCCATTTATCAGAGCGCTGTATCAGGGCGATTTTCAGTTTTTCTTCCAGGATTTGCTGGGTGTCGAAGCCTTTTATATCGCTTTGTTCAAACTGCGTATATATTTCACCGTTATACTGCTCTATGATTTGTGTAATGGAAAGGAGGCTGGCCTGAAAATCCTTAGCATCATTATAAGTAGTATAGGTTACCAGGTTTTTTATGAGACGGTCCCAATATTTTAATTCCGATTCATTAATAAAATACTGCTTTTCAATAGCCATACGGGTAATGGCATAGAAATATAAACGTTCTGCATATCGGGCAGCGAAGTTGTTTGAAAATGCGGCCTGAATGCAGGTTGATTTACTGATCCCGTCTGTATTGGCGAGATAATTTTTGATAAGTGTGGAATCGGAGGTGAGCAGATCGAGTGTGGTAATATACGCGATGATCGTCTCTTCCTGTAGTAGGGATAGATTTGACAGCGTGTAAAAGGAAACCTCATCTTTTATTGGTTCCAGTTTATGTATGGAGTCGTTAAATTCATCAGGACTTATTTTAGCAATTTCGTTGAGTGCTACAAAAGCCAGCAGGTTCAGCATTTTATCATCAAACACATTGGTTTCGGTAGCCCGGATCTTCCAGAAATAATCTATCCAGGTGGTGTCTACTTTGGTGGCAAAATACATGTCCAAGCTTACAACTGTGTTATCAATACTGTAATTATTGTATTTTTTATTCCAGTCAGCAAATTCAATCAATCTGCCTAATTCAGCTTTCAGGTTTTCAAAACTGGTAAGTGGCCGTCCGCGGGCATTCATCTTAATGTATAGGTCATCTGACAGGCCCATTGAACGGATGTCAAGAATATGAAATACTATTAATGGCTGATTTAAAGAGGTTAACTGTTCAAATGAAATTGTCTCGGCCGAAAACGCATGATGGATCTCATTCAGCATTGTGACGATACCCTGTATGGTCACATCATGCTTCCAATGAAGGAAATACCAGCTTTTGTCTGCGAGGACCTGATGAAAATCCTGATGTTTGTTGAAGATCTTATCATGGTCATTCTTGTTGAGATCATGAATGATATGACGGAAGAAATCGCCGGAAGATCTTCGGGTGGCATATTTGAATCTGGAAAATGTGCTGGCGTAAGTGCTCAGTAGCTGTTCTTTAAAAGCAAAATACCAGTGTAATAAGAAAAGGGTAGTCAGTCGCTGCTGCCCATCCAGAGGGATGAATGCATCATTCTCAATATTACCATAAATAAAATCAAATTCCAGTGGCCTGGCCTGGCAATGGATGGTTTGACGGATACTTGATTTTATTTTATGTATAAAAACTTTTCTTATTTCAGCAGCTTTATTGTTGGTTCTACCCTGAGCGTAATCCCGTTGAATTATAGGAATGACGATTCCTTCAGGAATATGTATGTCAGGCATGCTGTTCTTTAGTAATTGCCACAAAGTAGAAATGCTCATAGGTTGGTTTTAAGAAAGTAAGATAACGTGGTGGTAATATTGTCTACATAAGCTTTTCTGTCCTGAAAAGTCCAGTAGGCAAGATGTTGAGGAGACTCGGTGTAATATTTCAAAAAAACCTTTTTGGTTTCATGTGGGATAAACAGTCCTTTTTTGTCCTTGTCGAGGATCATTTTACGTTTAATATCGAACAGTGAATTTTTTATGGCGGAATTGGTGGAGCCATCCAGCAGGGCAAGATTGGCGATCGAGTGGTCATCGTTCAGCCAGTCGTATTCATCTGGCGCTATCTGCGCATCTGCTGCGTTAGTTTTATCGTCATTGTTTATTCTCTCCTGGATATATTTCGCAGCATCGGAGAAGCAAGCCTGCATGGTTTCCTTGTTAATGCTGGTGTCATCCTGCATCAGTAAATTTTTAATGTTATCCGCAATCTTATCTGCAGTTTCATCTTTGAAAGATTTGAAATAAGGTAAGTGCTCTTTTAACCAATGATGGTAATCTTTTTCCCGCAGTTCTTCCGAATTTTGCGCGAAGATGTGTTCCAGGCTCCAGTCTTGCTGGTTTAAGGCTTCAAATGGAAAATAGCTTTTCCCTCCCGGAGTAAGGAGGCTATTGGTAATATTATGAAGCAGCAGTAACTTATTCAGTTTGTTTTTATGGTTGCTGTCGGTATATCTTAGGATACTGATATCTGCGGAGATTATTTTGAGGGCGATCTTTTCCCTGATCATTTGGAGGAAAGCACTCCGGTCTGTCTTTTTGAATTCCTTTTGCAGCTGCGGGATATCTGTTTTTTCATGAATCAGGAATCCAATCAGGTGATTGAAGGTTTTATCATGGTACCATTCATACAGGGTATCGAAGAGGTTTTTCAGTTTATCCCATTGTTCTTCCATGAAAGACTGGCCTTTATTAGCATGATTCTGCTGTTTTCCCTTGTCTTGCCGTATACGATTGACCTGCTTGTAGAAATGTCTGAAAGCATGGTATTTGTTTTTGTCTCCTGCTTTTTTATCAGTATGGAGGTCTAACAGGTAGTCCATCCTTGTCTCAAATTCATGAGCTCCTTGGTATATGAATCCCCAGAAGGAAGGGTCTTGCAGTGCCTTCTCTATTTGCTCCCACTCCAGCGCGAGGATGCTTTGTTTTAGTGTCAGTGCCTGTTGATGATTAGTGGTATCAGCAAAGCCCTCAAGATTGTTTTTGCTGAGAAATACAGCTTTAACCAGTTCTGCATTAGTCAATGCAATTTTACCGATATTAATACGGGTAAAGATGTCAATGGGATCGGCGTCCTGGCCTACTTCATACCAGATAAACTCTACAGATGATTGTAGTGCGTCAGCAAATTTATGCTCAATATCCTTCTGTGTGAGAGATTCCTTATTAAGCCAGTTATCAATGGTGATATAGGCCTTGCTGATATAGTGATAGTCCGGGTTGGTACTGTTGGCAACTGCCTGGAGATTTCCCAGGAAAGTGGCGCTGTCAGGCCTTGTTCTATAAGATAAAGTGTAGAGTGGAAGGGAAAGCCCTTTTTTTCTAAGCCTGGATATCAGAATAAATAGGGTAGTGAGGCGTTGTTGCCCATCCAGTACTGCATAGCTGTTATCCTGTTCTTTTTTTACAACAATAGGTTGCAGACAGTATTTGCCGGTAGTAACAGGCGGTGAATAAATAAATTCCCTGAGATCTTCCAGTAAGTCGGTCACCTGGTCTTCATCCCAGCGAAATCCACGCTGGAAAGAGGGAATAAAAAAACGATATTCCGGCTGGTCGTTAACTTGTACCAGCAGTTGGCTCACTGGTATAGGCTTTAGTGTATTGCTCATATTGTTCTGGCGTTGTAAACGAAAATATTCACCAGTTAACATTATTGGGAATCAAATCGTACATTCAGATACAAGGTAGATATTATTTCACTCAATCTGAATTATTTAAAGGGTCGTTTTATGTTGTACAATGGACCCTGGATATCCCTGTTAATTTTATATCTTGCGCCGATCAATACAAAAGATACGATGCGTGACCAATCGGGCGAAAATGTAAAATACTGGGAATTCAATTATACGAATGGTAATCTCGCGAAAGCATTGAAACATACATACATTAAAGGAGGTACCGGTATTACCAATACTGAAATCAGCTATAGCTATATCTACGATGACAAGGAGAATTCTTTGCAATACTTCTTCAGTAAAAACCCATATCTCACTGTTTTCTTCTCGTTAGTGGGCGGTACTCAGTACTCAATGGGTAAAAATAATATTGTGCAGATATCATATGAATCGCAGAAGGATGGAGCCCCCGGCCTCTCTGTTACACACAAAATAACGAACACGTTTGACAGTGAAACAGGATTATTGCGTAAACAGGAGGTAGCATGGAGCAATCCCGTAGTATCAATAGAGCGTGTTTATTACTATGTAAAGGCTAAATAAGTCCGGAAACCCCGGTAATAAATACAGTTTTAAAACAGGCGTCTCATGATTGTTTGAGACGCCTGTTTTTATGAGACAAATGTTTTCCCCTACTTTTGTTGCAATATTTATTGCGATGACAGACACATTGAAATTAAGACTTATCCAACCGGAGGAATTACCGTTGGTGCTGCAGCTGCTGAAGGAAGCAGCCATTGCAATTCAGGCTAAAGGACTGGACCAATGGCATGTATGGCTTGATCCTCCAAAAGAAAAAATCAGCTGGATAGAAGAGGGATTGGAGCAGAAAGAGTTTTTTGCAGTAGGGAATCAGGACAATGAACTGGCAGGCATGTTTCGCCTGGCTGATAAAGATCTTCTTTATTGGGGGGAACAAGACGCAGCGGCAGGTTATGTTCATTCACTGGTAGTCAGAAAGCAGTTTGCCGGCCAGCAATTGGGAACAGTCATATTGAACATGATTGAAGATAAACTGCTTGCTGAAGGATGTCGTTTGTTCCGGCTGGACTGTAATGCAGGCAATGCCTGGCTTTGCAGCTATTATGAGCAGCAGGGATTTAAGAAAGTAGGGGAGGTAAAGATGCCGCATTCCTTAAATAATTTGTATGAAAAGCAGATTGGTTAATGCATGATAAAGTTTTCATGTTAAATTATATAAATATTTAACTGCCACATATTTTGTAAGTTTGAATATCTGAAATTGCAAGACCCGTTTTTTCAGCGTGTAATTATATACCTGTCATGTACTTAGCCATCAACCTTGCTGGACAAAATATATCCTATAGTTTATGAAAATGAAACACGCCATTCTGCTGAAAGCAGGAGTTGCCTTATTTGTACTGGCTGCTGTATCCTGTAAAAAAAATGATACCACTGAGCCTCCGATACCTGTTGATCCTCCTGTAGTTTTTTATCTGCCGGCCACCGTTTATGAAGATGGTATGCCTGCGGATAGTTTTGTATATAATGATGATAACACCGTGGCTAAACTGTATTATTATTATGACAAGGCCACCAAAAAATATGCTCAAACTGTAGCGTTTAAATACGTTAATGGGAAATGTGTGGGCATGGAAAGGACGGAAAATGATGTGAAGTCTCAGACAGATGTCCTGGTGTATAAGGGAAACAAAGTAACTAATTATATTACCTATGAGGGCGGCAGAAAAGACTCCGCTTTTCTGACCCTGGATAACCGGAATATGGTCACCCTGTACGGAACAAAGGACACATTGAGGACCAGTGACTTTGAATCAATGGATTATACAGAGTTTACCTATGCTAATGGTAACCTCATGGGGCATCTTCATAGTTATTATTATAAGAATAGCGGTTTCTCCAATTCAGTTAAAGGAGAGGCTACCTATTCCTATGATGACAAAGTGAACACCTTACAGTATTTCTTCGCTGTCAATCCATATATTGCATTTTTACTCGGCTGGGAAGAAGGCAACCTGTTTTCAACCGGCAGAAACAACCTGACAAAATTGGTGGTTGAGTCAACTTCAAGTTCATCTGGTAAATCAACGGATACTTATAAAATCACGAATATTTTTGATGAAAAAACTGGCTTGTTAAGCAAACAACAGTTTACTGAAAATGACAAACCCATGGGGGAGCGCGTTTACAGATTTATCAGAAGTAAATAAGCTAAATTTAACGAAGTAAAAGAGGCGTCTCAACATAATGAGACGCCTCTTCTATTTTTGCTGACGCCACATTTAACTATTTAGCTCCCGCCATAAACGATTCTTTTTCCATCACCGCTACGGTATGGCGGCAGATACAGATCAGCCGCTGCTGATCGTCGGTGATTTTTATTTCCCAGATATGACTCCTGCGGCCCAGATGAATAGGGGAGGCGGTGCCATGTACATATCCTTCTCTGGCGCTTCTTATATGATTGGCATTGATCTCCATGCCTACACAGATCTCTTTGGCAGGATCTATCACCAGCGTAGAGGCAATACTGCCTACTGTTTCCGCCAATGCTACAGAAGCTCCTCCGTGCAGAATACCATAGGTTTGTACGGTGCGGTGGTCTACGGGCATGCGTATACGGAGATAATTATTGCCTGCCTCCGTGAACTCCATACCCAGGTGTTCATTCATAGTGGAGCGGCCTTTTGCATTCAATTCATGGATGTTTACTTCCGAATGCCAGATAGGTGGTTGTTCCATAACGATTTTTTATTCACCGGATGAAGGTATTGATTTCAGGGGATATTCAGGGTAAAGGACAAAAAAGAGGCACTTCGATACCGAAGTGCCTCTGCTGTAATAGTCGTCGCGTGATATTATAATTTCAGAATGATAAACTCTGTTCTGCGGTTAGCGAGGTGTTCTGCTTCCGTGCATTTTATGCCGTTGGCACAACGGTTAACCAGTTTGGTCTCTCCATATCCTTTAGCTGTCAGGCGTTGGGCATTGATACCTTTTTTAACCAGGTATGCTACGGTGGCGGCTGCACGACGTTGCGACAAGGCGAGGTTAAACGCATCGTTAGCCCTGGAATCGGTATGGGCACCCAGTTCTATCTCCCAGGTGGGATTTTCCTGCAGGAGGGTTACCAGTTTGTCCAGTTCTCTGGCTGCATCCGGACGGATATCGGATTTACCCAGATCGAAGTATATGTTATCCAGCTTGAAAGGCACATGCAGCGGTGTTTGTTCCATCTGTTTGTCCCTTTTGATGTTGACCGATGTTGTATATCCTTTCAGCGAAAGGGTATCGTGGGTGATGGCGGTATATTTTGATTTTACATAACTTAGTTCATATACGCCACCACTGTCGGCAGGGAACTGGTATTGGCCATCATCATTTGTAGATGTCTGTACAATAACGCCTGTCACTTTATGGGTGAGGGTAACGGTTACCGCTATTAATGGCATATTGGCGGTCCGGTCGGTGACAATGCCACTGATGCTGAATTGTGGTGCTGGCACCGGTTTGGGAGCAGGCGGGGTAGCTTTAATGAACCGGTAAATATCGTCACTACCTTTGCCGCCATCACGGTTGGATGCGAAATATAGCGTGCTGTCCAGCAGTGCCGGCGCAAAGTCGTCGTGGCGGCTGTTGACGGGTACTCCGAGTTGAATGATGTTCCATCCTCCTGCTTGTTGGGTGGCTTTAAAGATATCCAGTCCGCCCAGTCCCGGATGGCCATCACTGGCGAAGTAAAGGCTGCCTGCTGCATCAAAGGCGGGCGTCCGCTCATTACCAGGGGTATTGATCTGTGGGCCCATATTCACAGGACTGCTCCAGCTATTACCGGTTTTAACCGCATAATAAATATCGGTGCCTCCCTGCTGGCCCGGGCCGGTATTGGAAACAAAGTACAGGGTATCTCCGGCAGGGTTGATCCAGGGATCGCCTACAGAATACTGCAGGGTAGCATTAAAGGGCAGTTCCGGAGAAACCACCCATTGCTGCTGATCATTCAGGGTGATCTCTTTAACGCTGATGTTCATGGTCAGGATAGAATCCTTGCCCAGTGCAGAACCTGGTCTTTTTTTCAGGGTGGTCACAGCCAGATACATCGTGTTGCCGTTGCCGTTATAGGAGGCGTTGGAGCTGTGATAGGCCCCGTTGATGGTTTTCTTTTCGAGCGGCTTTATATCTGTGCTGTCTCCATTGCTTTCGTACAGATGCAGGTAACTGTTGCCGGTCCAGGTGTACATCTTCTTTTTGATGTTCTCGTTTTCGAAGAAAGCGGATTTCAGCACCTCCCGGACCGGGCGGTCAGAAGCGAAGATGTATTTGTTGTGGTAGCGGGTAATGCTCCAGTCGGAATAGGGCGAATTGAGGGCCTGCATGTTTTCCAGGGTGCCTTTAACAGGTTGGCCCAGCCAGGTGGCGGCCATACGGCAACCTTCCTGCATATGGAGGGCCAGCTTGTTGTTGGGATCAGCTTGAAGATAGTGTTGCAGATGACTGGCCGCAGCCTCGTATTTGCCGTTGTTCATCAGGATGGCGGCGTAATGCAGTTCATCGGCGGGTGTATATCCCTGGGTTTCCCAGAGATGGGCGTACCATATTTCTGCCTGCTGATAGTCTTTCGTCAGGCGGTAACTGTCTGCAGCCCCCTGTGCGGCTTTGGCACTGGGCTTTTTACGAAAGGCTTTTTCGAAAAGTGGTTTGGCTTTTTCGAAATTATAGAGCTGATAGGCGTTTAAAGCTTCCCTGTAGGCATACTGTGCTTTCGCCTGCCGGCTGAAACCTGCACCTGCCATCAGCAGGAGCAGGTAAGGAACAAACTTGCTTTGTCCGGTTAATTTCATACAACGATCATTATACAGGGTTAGAAATAACGGGGAGACATCATTCTGGCGTTTCTCCGTTTAAAGAAATAACCGATGGAAAACTCATGGGTGGGGTAGTTGGTGGCTACCGTTCCATTCATGGTCATATCGTAGGCATAGCCTACACGAAGTTTGTCGTTAACAAATACCTCGGCCATGAATACCAGCGCGGCTGGCTTCTTCAGGCTTTCCTGCAGGTTGGATTTGCGCAGGAAGGCTGTGCGGTAAGAAGCACCTATCCACAGCTTCTCACTGATCAGCAGAAAGGTATTCAGGTCTATGCTGGTAGGTCCTGCCAGATCTTCCTTAAACAATACGCTGGGCTTCAGCAACAGTTGTTCTGACAGCGGAACAAGCCCGCCCATGGTAAAATACAGATGTGGCTTCAGCGGAAGGTATTCTTTCATGGCAGCGGATTTCTGGAAGGACTGCGCCAGCAGGTTGCTGGCGGAGATGCCCGCATAGAATTTTTCCCGGTGATAGAAAATACCAAAGCGGGCATCCGGCAGCGTTCTGTTGTTTTCTCCGCTCATCAGTGCAGGATCGGTTACGGAAGAAGAGGTGGTCAGCAGTGAAACGTCCAGCCGCTGCTGGAGGAAACCTGCGCTGATACCTAATGACAGCCTGGAAGAGCCGTCTTCATTCATGGGTATACGATAAGCATAGGTAGCATATACGGAGGTTGTACTGGAGGCACCCAGTTTATCACTCATCGCCTGTAAGCCCAGTCCCACACGGTCATTATTGGCACTGCCGTCTACTGCCACTGAGAATGTTTTGGGTGCGCCGGGGTAATTGGTCCACTGGTTGCGGTAAAACGCATGGATGTTCCATTGCTCCCTGTAGCCGGCGTAGGCCGGGTTAACGTATATGCCGTTAAACATATACTGACTAAACTGCGCATCCTGCTGTGCGGAGGCGGTAACTCCGCACAGGATGAAGATCAGAACAGATAGGGCTTTATTCATAGATAATCTTTTCAGCATAAAATGTTGCATGATAGTTCATTGATTTCACGGTGATCATCGTACCAGCTGTACCCATCCTTTCAGCGATACTTTGCCGTTGGAAGTAGGACAAACCAGTTCATAGTAATAGGTACCTTCATGGAGCTGAGAACCATCCCATTCATTGCGGTAATCGTTGGAACGGTATACTACGTTGCCCCAGCGGTTGAATATCACCAGGCTTGATCCGGGGTACTTGTCTATGCCGAGGATAATGAACTTGTCGTTGATACCATCTCCGTTAGGTGTAAAGGCGGTAGGCACAAATATGTCAGCCCCTTTTATCGCCGAGCCGGCGGTAGCGGTATTATTGGTCATATCCGGATCATCGTTGGCACCAGCCACCGTGGCTGTATTCTCTACCTGGCCTCCGCTGATCAGTTTGGCGGTCACCAGCAGTCTGGCGGTTTGCTGAGGAGCCAGGGAGTCCAGTTTCCAGGTCATGGTTTTGGATACCGGTTCATAGCTGGCTTTACCTGTTGCTGTTTCAGTTTTGATTTCGGTGTCACCGATATTCTGAGCCAGTATATCGGTCACGACTACACGACTGGCGCCTTTGCTGCTGTTGTTGGTAACCGTCAGCTCAAACACGATGTTTTTGCCTACGGCGATTTCTGCCGGCTGGGTAACCAGTACCTTTTTAATAGCCAGGTCTACCAGGCGTTTGGTGACATCTACCGTAACTATAGATACATTGGATATAAATCCTGACTGGTCCTGGATATAGTAGGTAAACTGATCTGTGCCGCCGAAGCCGGGTTCCGGTGTATACGTTACCGTGCCATCCTGGTTGTCTTTTACGGTACCATGTTTGGGTAGGTCTTTAATGTAGACGGTATGACCGGTATTGCCATAGATATCGTTTTTGATCACATTGATAGTCACCGGGTCTGGTTCTTCGGTAGAAGCGGCATCATCGTTGGTACGCAGCGGTACTGGTACCGGTGTGACCGTGCTGCTGTTATTGGTGGCTACGCGATCTGTTTCGTTGCCCTTGATGGTGGCGGTGTTGGCGTAGCTGCCGGTTTTATTGACAGTAGCAGTGATGGTCAGCTGAGCGGTAGCCTGATTGGCGAGCTGGCCGATGGTCCATGAACCGGTAGCGGCGGAATAGGTGCCGGTAGAAGGATTCGCGGACTTGAAGGTGTATCCGGTTGGCAGTATATCTGTTACGATGATACCTGTTGCACCACTGGGACCGTTGTTGCCGGCAACAATGGTGAAGGTCACATCGGAACCATGCGGAGGTGCCATATTGGACACTGTCTTGGTCACTTTCAGGTCTGCAACCGGATCAGGGGTGATGGTCACCGTGCTGCTGTTATTGCTGGCGTTGGGATCTTTCTCACTGCCTTTAACGGTGGCGGTATTGGTATAGATACCAGTAGTATTCACCAACGCATCTATTTTCAGCGTTACTGTTTCTCCGGCGTTCATATCACCAATAGTCCACAGACCGGTGCTGCTGTTATAGCTGCCTTTTGCCGTGGTAGCCTGCTGGAAGCTGAAGCCGCTCTGGATAATATCTGTAACCTGTACATTGGTGGCATTGCTGGCACCGTTATTTTTTACAGTGATGGTGAAGGTTACCGGATCGCCGGTGCCAGGCACCAGCGGGCTGACGGTTTTATTCACCTGCAGGTCCGCAACCGGCACCGGTACGGGTGCGGTAATGGCGCTTTCATCATCAGCAGGTGTTTTATCTTTTTCATTTCCTTTTATGATCGCTTTGTTGTTGTAGTCGCCGGAAGGCAGTACAGTGGCTTTTATCTGAAGGGTAGCAGACTGTCCGTTGGAAAGATTGCCAATGGTCCATTTGCCGGAAGCATTATCATAAGTACCAGTTGAAGGTACAGCCTGATCAAAGCGGTAGCCGGATTGCAGTATGTCCGTCACCGTTACACCGGTAGCATTGGAAGGACCGTTATTGCTGGCGGTGATGGTAAAGGTTACCTGGCTGCTTACATCCGGCGTGCTGTTGCTGATCGTTTTTACTACGCTGAGGTTGGCCACCGGTGTAGGCGTTGGCGTTACAGTGCTGGTGTTATTGGCAGGTACGCGGTCAACTTCATTGCCGGCGATAGTGGCAGTGTTGCTGTAGCTGCCGCCCGCGAGCACCGTAGCTTGTATGGTGAGGGTAGCAGTTGCGTTTTGTGTCAGTGTACCAATATTCCAGCTGCCGGCAGTGTAGGTGCCGGTAGCGGTATTGCTGGTTACCAGTGAATAGCCGGCTGGCAGTACGTCTGTTACGATAACGCCGGTGGCCTTGCTGGGTCCGTGGTTAGTGGCCTGGATGGTGAAGGTCACGATCTCACCAACATCAGGTGTGCTGTTGTCTACTGTTTTAGTTACTGCCAGATCACTCACCGGAATACGGGTTACAGAAGCATCCTGTTGATTGTTGGTCAGGTTAGGATCATATTCTGTACCGGCGATAGTGGCGGTATTGGTGTAATTGCCTTCCGGATTAACGGTCGCTGTGATTTGCAGGATCTGGCTGGCACCACTGTTCATGGTACCAATGTTCCATTTGCCGGAGACATTGTCGTAACCTGCAGCCGGATTAGCGCTTACGAAGCTGAAGCCGGTCGGGAGCAGGTCTGTCACTACTACGTTGGTGGCGGTGCTGGGCCCGTTGTTGGTGGCTGTCAGCGTGAAGGTTACGTTACTGGCTGCATCTGCAGTGGTTTTGTCAACTGTTTTCAGCACTACCAGGTCTGTCACGGGTCTTACCTGTGGAGCAGGAATGGTAGCGGTATTATCGCTGTTATCGTTGTCTTTTACTGGTGAACTGATGGTGGCTGTATTGTTGTAATCACCGGTGGGCAGCACTTTGGCGGTGATGGTCAGCGTTTGAACATCTCCGTTGGCCATGTTGCCGATAGTCCAGATACCGGTAGTTTCATCATAAGCGCCGGCAGTTGTTGTTTTAGCGGTGAACTGGTAACCATTTTTCAGTAGGTCCGTTACCGTTACACCGGTTGCTGCACTGGGACCGTTGTTGGTGGCGGTAATTGTAAAGGTGACAGTAGAACCGGCATCGGGTTTATCGTTGCTGATGGTTTTGGTCACTTTAAGATTGGCCACCGTAACGGGTACCGGTGTTACTGTACTGCTGTTGTTGGTAGGGATGCGGTCTGCTTCTGTTCCGCTGATAGTAGCAGTATTGCTGTAGTTGCCGGTAGCTTTTACAGTAGCGCTGATGGTCATGTTGACGATAGCATTTGCATCCATCGCTCCGATGTTCCAGATACCGCTGCCACTGTTGAAGGCACCCTGGCCCGGTGTGGCGCTAACGAAGGTATAACCAGTGGGTAATACATCAGTTACTTTTACGCCGGTGGCCTTGCTGGGACCATGATTGATGGCTTTGATCGTGAAGGTGATGGTCCGGCCGGCATCCGGTGTATTATCACTCACGGTTTTTATTACTTCCAGATCAGTAACAGGTGTGCGGGTAACCGTAATGCTGCTGCTGTTATTGTTGGGCTGTGGATCGTATTCGTCACCTGCAACGGTTGCAGTATTGGTATAATCTCCCTCCGGGTTGACGGTGGCAGTAATATCCAGTTGCAGGCTGCTGTTGGCAGGCATGTTGCCGATTGTCCATACACCATTGCTGTAAGTAGCCAGGGAGGCTGCTTTGAAGGTGAAGCCGCCGGGCAGGAGATCATTTACTTTCACATTGGTAGCATCGCTGACACCATTGTTGGTGACGGTTAATGTAAACTTCACATCGCTGCCTGCATCTGCCACTGGTTTATCTACCTGTTTGGTGATGGCCAGGTCTGTTATCTGTCTTACTGTTGGTGTAACAGTTGCAGTGTTGTTGGCCGGATTGGAATCTTTCTCATCAGCCTTAGCAGTGGCGGTATTGCTGTAGCTACCGGTAGGCTTTACTTTAGCCGTAATCATCAGATTTTCCGGAATACCTGGTGCCATCTGAAGCATTTTCCACTGACCAGTAGCCGGATCATAGGTGCCTTTGCTAGGAGTAGCAGATATAAACTGATACCCGCCTGGCAGCAAATCAGTCACCACAACATTGTTGGCCTGGTTAGGGCCGTTATTAATGACGCTGACGGTAAATATCACCGTAGAACCGGCATCGGGAGCGAAATTGTTAACTGTTTTAGTCACTGCCAGATCTGCAATGTATACCACAGCCGGCGTTACGGAAGAAGTATTATTACCTGGTACTTTATCTTTTTCGGTAGCAATAACAGTAGCGGTGTTGGTGTAATTACCGCTTGCATTTACAGTCACCGATAATTTCAGCGTTTCTGTCTGGCCTTTGAGCATGGTGCCTACATTCCATATGCCAGCGGAATAGGTGCCGGCAGAAGGAGTGGTGGCGATCACCGTGTAGCCGTTGGGGATAGCATCGGTTACCTTTACGTTGGTAGCCTTGCTTGGGCCGTTGTTGGTGACAGTAATGGTGAAGTTGACAGTGGAACCTACTTCGGGAGTAGCATTGTCAATGGTTTTATTGACTGCCAGATCGGCCACCTGGGCCACTACTACATTGGTATTGGCATTGTTGTTTGCCAGTGTGGTTTCATCTTCAATGCCATATACATGTGCTCCGAAATTGTAAATAGCATCCGGCAGCAGTGTAGCTACTATTTTCAGTGTGATGGTGGACCCTGCAGTGAGATTACCAATGGTCCAGATACCGGTTGCCGGATTATAGCTGGCTTTGTCTTTAGATACAAACGTATATCCAATCGGGAGCTGAAGGTTCTCTACTGTTACGCCGGTAGCATCACTGGGACCATTATTTTTAATGTTGACATTAAACGTAAGGTTATTACCTACGTCCGGTGTACCTATAGTGGCGATGGTCACCTGCAGGTCGGTACGTGGCTTAACCGTTGGTGCGGGAACGGTGGCTACATCATTGGCCGGATTGGTGTCGTTGTCTGTAGTGATGATGGTGGCAGTGTTGCCATAGCTGCCGGTAGGTTTGAAGTTGGCTGTCAGCGTAAGCGTCACTACTTCATCTTTCAACATAGTACCAATCTTCCACAAACCAGTGGCGGCATCAAATGTTCCTTTGCCGGGAGTTGCATTCCAGTTGGTATATCCATTCGGAAGCACATCGGTTACATTGGCATCATAACAGTTGTTAGGTCCATAGTTCCTCACTTTGATGATGAAGGTCGTAGGATCTCCCGGATATATCGGGTTGGTGGTGGTTACGATTTGTTTGGTAACACCCAGGTCAACTTTTTCTCTCGGTACAATCGTTACGGTAGCCACGTTATTACCCGGTACCGGATCATCTTCGTTCAGTACGATGCTGGCGGTATTGGTAAAATTGGACCGGTCAATATCTGCTGTTACGGTAGTTGCAATAGTTTGTGTCAGGGTGGTGTTGGCAGCCATATTGCCGATGGTCCAGGTGTATTGCCGGAGCCCGGGATCATAGGTTACACCGGATGGCAATGTGCCGGTAGGCTCAAGACCGGAAGGCAGTTTATCGGTAACCACTACGCCGGTAGCGTCGCTAAGGCCGGCATTTTTAGCGGTCAGCGTGTAGAGGATAGCATCTCCTACATTAGGTTTAGGATTATCAACAGTTTTGGTGATCTGTACATCGGCAGCGGGTTTGGGTGTGAGCGTAACGGTCGCACTGTTGTTGCCGGTATTAATATCTTCCGGAATATTACAAGAAGCGGTATTCGAGAAATTTCCGCTTGCTTTTACGAATGCGGTGATGGTGAGCACTCTTTGTTCACCGGCTTTTAGTTTGCCGATTGTCCATACCGTATTGTCGTAGCTGGTGCCTCCCGGAACATTGGAACTCTGGATCGTAAAGCCGTCTCCGGGTGCTTCGGGCACGGTAACGCCTATAGCATCACCCGCACCTATGTTGGTGGCGGTGATGGTAAATACTACGGTGGTGCCTACATAAGGTGTTAGGTTTGAAACGGTTTTAGTGATCTGTATATCCGGCCTTTCAATTTTCACGGGTGTAGGTGAATTATCATCGAAGGCGGTGCCATTATGATTGGCATCGGGCTCAAGACCATTGACGGATATGTCTGATACAGCAGAGCCGCCGGCATTGCCGGTGGCAGTAGCCTGTGTATTGAAGGTACCATACTGGCCATTGTTTTTAAGGTTGACGATGACCGTCACAGTAGCGGAGGAGCCGGCAGCCAGTGTATTCGTGCCCGTTAGAAGATTGGTGTTGCCGCCTGCCCCTGTAAAAGAGCCATTAGCTGTGACTCCATTGGCTGATACTGACTTTATCGTAAACGCCATAGGTGCCGGAAAAGTGGCAGACAGGTCTGCCACAGTCTGTACCTGTGTAAGCGCTATACCACCTATATTCTGAATCGTATAGGTGTAGGTGATATTATAGCTGCCATCGGCCTGTAAATCCGGGGCTCCTGCTGCAACGGCAATGCCTATTGCAGGGAACTGGAAAGTGGCGGAAGCAATATCACTCACCGGAGTAGCGCCTACGGAAGCCGTTCCGCTGGCGCCGGTAGTGTTTTTATAGGTTCCGGTCTGGGCCTTTGCTCCGGCCAGAAAGGCCAGCAGGAGTAGAGCAGTCAACCGGTATTTTACGGCAAGGAATGTTTTCTTGGTCATAGGTTTATTGTTGAACTGCTAGAAAAATTTTACGTTGATAGTGAGGGTAATGCTAGCAGTAGCTCCTGGCGCAAGAGAGGCCTGGCCGGGTTGCAGCAGATTGATGTCGGTTTTACCGTCGAAGGCGTTATTGTATCCGTTGATACCCGTGAGGGAATGGCTGGTAACAGTATAGGTGGCGGCAGGAGGTAAAGATGCCGGTATATAATCTGTCACCTGCACATTGTTGATGGTAACAGCCGTGGCAGGGTTATGCAGGGTGAAGGTAAACTGAATATTATAGGAGCCATCGCTGTTTTGTGTGGGCTGCGTAGCTGCTTTGGTAACCTTGATACCACAATCATCTACATTCACCTGTACATCAGCACTGCTGGCAGGGCATACACCGTTGGTGGTGGTCCAGCGGAAAGTGTAGGTACCCGGTGCGAGGCCATTGACGCCGGAAGCAGGATTGTTGGGTACATCGAATACCGGTGTACCTGCAGCACTACTGATTACAGACCAGATACCTGTTCCTATGGCAGGCGCCTGGGCGTTTAATGTTAACGGGCTATAGAGACAGATATTCTGTGTAACACCAGCATTAGCGGGTGATGGCTTATCATATACTTTGACAGGGAATTCGCTGGTGCTGGCACAGCTGCCGGAGTTGATGGTCCAGCGCAGCAGATATTCACCTGCGGTGACGTTAGACACCGTCGTCTGCGGATCATCTGCTGTAAAGGTAAACGGTGCAGGAGACCCATCTGCTTTTTCGATGGTCCATTTACCGGTTTCACCAGCCTGCGGTGCATTGGCATGCAGGGTAATAGCGGTGCTGGTACCGCTGAGAATACAGTGAGCATCCGGAACAGTCTTGCCTACGTTGGCATCGGCCGGGTTAGGTGGCACGGAGGTGACCTTTACATTTACCAACGCTGATTTGGAAGGACATACGCCGCTGCTGATAGTCCAGCGGAAAGCATACTGTCCTACTATTGTTCCCAGTACTTTGGTGGAAGGTGCGTTGATGCCTTCAATCACAGCAGTATTGCCAGCAGGCACTGTTTCAAAGCTCCAGGTTCCGATACCGGAAGTGGGTGTGATAGCATTAAGCTGAATATTATTGATGCAGGCATTGTTTTGATCGGCTCCGGGCTGTGGATCGGAGGGTTCAGCAGAAACAACGATCCGCATGATATCGGAGTTGCTGGTGCAGTAGCCGTTGGAGACGGTCCATTTGAACACATATATACCTGGCAGCAGGTTGTCTACTGCAGTATTGGGTAAGGCTGTGTTTTGTATAACCGGATCGGTGGCACCATCCGGCTTGCTGTCTACCGTCCATATGCCGGTGCCGTAGGATGGTGTGGTTGCCTGCAGGGTAGTAGATATACTGCTGGTTGTTTTAGGAAGACAGAATTGCTGGTCTGGCCCGGCGGCTGCGGTGGAAGGCAGGGCGCTGGTGATAATGGTCGCTTCTGCGCTGGTGCTGTTGCAACCTGCATCAGCTGCGATGGTATAAGTAAATTTATAAGTGTTGCCAGGAGTCATGTTGGTGATCACCGCAGCATTGCTGGCATTAGGTTTTATAGTGGGACCTGCAGGGCCTCCGGTTTGGCTCCAGGTGCCGGTGCTGCCTTCATTACCGGTGATCATCGCGGTAGTTGCATTACAGAGTTGCTGGGTAGTCGTTTGAATCTTTGCACTTTCTTTCACTGTCAGTATTACCTCATCTGTTTTTAATGCACAATCAGGACCGCTGCTGGCAGCCCATTGCAGCTTATATGTACCGGTCTTTAATTTGGAGATCGTGGTTTTAGGATCAGACGGATTATCAAACTGCGGATTGGAAGGGCCACTCAATACACTCCAGGTACCGATACCGTTGGTGATAGTGTTGGCATTCAGTGTAGCCATGGCACCATCGCATACAACCTGGTCTGGTCCTGCATTAGGATCACTGGGAGGTGTGGTGATGGTGTAGGTCACTTCGCTGTAATTGACATCACAGGCGCCGTTGCTGATGGTCCAGCGGAAAATGTAACGGCCGTCTGAGAGATTATTGACACTGGTATTATATTGAGAAGGGTTGACGATGGTGATGCCACCAGGCCCTTGTTGCTGGCTCCATTTGCCGGTGCCGACAGCAGGATCATTACCCTGCAGGGTGATGCTGGGGCTGCCACAGAGGCGCTGGTTGGTGCCGGCGTTGGCGGTGGTGGCAGGAGTCGCGATGGTGTACAATACAGTATCGCGGGTAGCAGGACAGCCGTTGCGGGAAAGGCTCCATTCCAGCTGATAGGTGCCATTGCCGGCGCCGGTTACACCGGTATTAGGCTGGGTGTCATCGGTAAAGGTCAGGCCATTGCTGCTGCCGATGACGGTCCATTTACCGGATTCGCCGTTGGCAGGTGTATTGCCGGCCAGCGTGAGGGCAGTGGTTCCTGCGGGGAGGCATTTGTCTGGCCCGGCCACAGCCTGTTTAGGGCCAGCTACAGCCGAAGTGGTGATATGCACGTTGGCGGAGTTCTGGCCACAGCTGTTTTTGACAGTCCAGGTAAAGGTATAGGCCGTGTTAGGAGCCATGCCGGTAACAGTGGCCAGCGGGTCTGCGGGATCAGAGAATATCACACCGGTGGCGGGTGTTGCACTCCACAAACCGTTTTCATTGACACCGGGTTTGTTGCCTTGTAATTTATAGGGAGTACTGTTACAAATAGTCTGGTCTTGTCCGGCTGCTGCGGCAGTAGGATTTCTGTCGGACACTACTACCTGTACATCGGCCTGCTGGTTGGGGCAGCCCATGTTGCCGGTGATGATCCAGCGGAAGGTATAGGTACCATTGAGCAGTTGTGAAATCAGTGTGGTAGGGTCTTTCCTGTCTGCTATCTGAGCGATGCCCGGACCACTTACCTGCGACCAGCTGCCGGTACCTATTGCTGGTGTGTTGCCGGCGAGATGTGTTTCGGTGATACTACAGGCCAGTACCTGCCGTGTGCCGGCGTTGGCAGCAGTAGGAGACTGGGAGATCTGTACATATACATCTGCATACTGGTCCTGGCATCCGCCGGAACCGTTGTTGGTGGTTCTTCTCAGACGAACAAGATAAGTGCCGGGGATGGTATACTGTGGTAAAAGCAGCGGGTAGGCGGCATCTGCAAAACCTGTGGTCGGTACACCTGCCGGAGCACTGATCAGTGACCATTGTGTTTTGTCTCCGCCGGTATAGCTGTAATTGACTGTCACGAACGAAGCATTGCAGGGAGCCACTACCGGTGATGGTGCTGTAATAGTAGGAGGCACGGTGTATTTGACAGTGTAGACCCCGGAGGTATTACAACCGGTGTTAGGATTACTGATCGTATAACGGAACGCGCTGTTTTGTCCGTTAAGATTTTTTACTTCTGTAGAAGGACTGTTGGGAGAAACGATGGTACCTGCTCCTGAAACGTTGGTCCAGGTGATGGTTTCGCCGGCATAGGCGGGTGTAAGCCCGGTGATGATGGTGCTGGTGCGGCCATCGCAATAGGTAGCTTCTGCATCCCTGGCAACGGTGACAGACTGTGTGCCTACCGGTACAGTGAGGGTAACGTCTGCAGTGCCATTAGCACAGGGACCTTGTACTGTCCAACGGAGTTTATACGTGCCCGTAGTCAGGTTGGAAACGGTAGCTTTATGATCATGTATATTGCTGAATACCGGAACGGTAGGACCGCTGAGTACAGACCAGGTGCCCTGTTGCCCGTTGATATTGGTACCACCAAAAGAGGCGTTCATGACGGCTGACTGTGTGGTGGTATAACAGTTGCCGAGTACCTGGTCAGCCCCGGCTGTCACGGGCATTACGCCACCGGGATAGGTAACAACGATATCATCGGAAGAGCGGCAGGAGTTATTACTGGTGATAGTCCAGTGGAAGGTGGCAGTTCCTGCTTTATCCGCATCTGTTTTGATATTGAGTACAGGATTAGTTGGGCTGCTGATCATGGTGATGCCCTGAGGGCTACCATCCAGTGTCCAGATGCCGCTTTCGCCGGTACCTGCAGCATTAGCCTGCAGTGTACCGCCTGGCGGGCAAACGCTGATGTCTGCGCCGGCGTTGGCGATAGTGGCCGGATAGGTATTGTAGATTACTTCATCAAATATCAGAGAGCCATCTACACATTTGGCTGAAAGCCTGAATTTATAGGTGTTTCCGGGTGTGTATCCCAATATTTCCGATGTGAGGCTTCCAGGGTTTTTGATGGTGACGGCAGGGCCGCCAACCTGAGTCCACACGGGATTGACGGCGATGAGTCCACTGCTGGAGCCGGCAAGAATAAATTTGTTGTTGGGACAAACAGACGTTGTTACGCCTGCGTTGATAGTACAGTTTTGGGCTAAAGCATATGTCGCTGGCAGGCAAAGCAATGCCAGTGCGATGCTACGAAGGAGACCGCTCATTATGTGGTAGTAGTATGAATAAAAAATCTGCTAATTGAATTGAGCGCAAATATATATATGTAAACTATAATAAAACATTATTAACACATATAAATTAATTTATAACTGATTGAGATTTATAATTTATATTTAATTGAAAATTAAATATTTATATCATGTTTGAGCAATATATTCAATACTGACCGGGAATTTTCCCGGTCTCTCTTTTTAGTAAGCTAAATCGGTAGGTATCTCACATGAGAAGTAAAAATGTTGGATGCGCTGAAACATGAAGAGATCTGACTGAAAGAAAGTGAGGAAAGATGGTGCCATTTCATATCATCATTTTTTTACTGATATTTGCTCTCCCTTTTTAGAATAGATATCATGAAAAGATTATTATTTGTTTTGTTTGCCTGCTTCAGCCAGGTAGTATTGGCACAGGAAGCCCCTTATTTTGAAGACATGCGTGTATGGTCGTTAAATGGAGAGGATTCGGTCCGCCATATTTTTGCCGATACCGCTTTTATAAGAATCAGTCCGGATACCCGCCAGCTCCCCATTGATACCTTATTGGCCGGCGACGATGTCACCATTACACAGATAACTGATAAAAGCCTTACGCTGAAAGGCCTCAAAGGTCCGTGGTTACAGGTGAGGTATATAAAAGACGGCATCGCTAAAGATGGATACATCTGGCAAGGCCTGATAGGTTGCTCTCCCATGCGACGTGGCGATGTAAAGTTTATCTATGCAGTAGACCGTCGTGCTGACAGCAGTTATGTACTGGAAGGCACCAAGGAAATCAGCAAACGTTTTCTGATCAGATTAAAAGTAGTACAGAAAGGAAAAATACTGGCTTCCGGCTCCCTTATCACACCTGATGATGAAAGCGCCAGCTATAGCACCGCCAAAGTGATGAGTGGAATGGGGCTCACCGGCGTACAAAATATCATCACCCTTACCTTTAGTGGTGAAGCCTGTGGTATTCCTACCTATGACTATTATTTTGGCTGGACAAAAGAAGGAAAACTGGTCCGCTTCCCTGATAAAACCAATGTGGGTGACGCCGGTGCTTATTATCATTCCGAAACATTTACCTTCCCCAACGAAAAGAATGGAAAACCAGATATGATCGTCTGGAATATGACCACAGAAGAGGCGACAGACAACCTGGATAAGGATGGCAACAACATTATGGCTACTACAGAAAAAGGAGAGAAACAATATGTATGGGACCCTGTAAATGCTAAAGTATCCCTGATCGCGAAATAAGTTTTATCCTAAAAAATAAATAATAGAAAGGCTGGCCGTCAGGCTGGCCTTTTTGATGTTGAGTGCTTAATTCATTTAATATCTGGATAAAAAACATGTTATTTTTTACCGCCATTACCTTTCATGAATTTGTATGCCAGCTTCAGGGAGAGATAGGAGGTATTAAAGTCATCCCCTTTAAAAGTTTGGCTATACCCGTCTTTGAAGGAATAAACACTGCTGGAAAGATAGTTGGAATTAAGCAGCTGAATATGTCCCAGCAGTCCTATGTATAGCGCACTACGGGGAGTGATCCCGATATCAAAACCGGATTCCAGCACGACTGCAGGCACAATCAATTCTCTGTGATATTGCCCGATGTAGGAATCGGTGACTTCTCCTGTGATGGGATCTGAGAAATATCGATCACTGATCGGTTTGCGATCCTTGGTAAGGTTAAAATCAGCTGAGAGACCGATACCGTATAACCAACGAGTATCATGCCGTACCGGAAGGCTTTTCATCAGCAATAGCGGAAGTTCAGCCTGCAAGTTGTTGACGGTGACATGTGAGTCGAAACGATAGGAGCCCCATAGGAATGAAGGATTGAGGTGCAGGCTGGTGTTTTTATTCAGTTTTTTTTCCAGTGCCAGGCCCGCTTTCAGGGTAAACTTATGGTCAAATCCCTTAAAATCCCTGGTAGGGATATGTTTCGTCCAGCCACCTTCGTAGATGGAGGTTTCTACACTGGCGCCCCAGTTTATCTGGGCGCGGGCTTGCTGCATCCAGCAACAGCAGAAAAGGAAAATGCTGATGGGTTTAAGCATGGTTTTTTTGTTGAAAAATGTTACAGATCAGATTAACAAGGTCTATTCGCTTGCATTTAACCTAAAGTTAAAATGGGAGGGTGTTGTTCTGATCGCATATGCCGCTACCTTTAAATCAGGAAAAGAATAGACGCTGCTTCAATTTTCAAACAATATTATATTTATGCAGTACATAGGCTTATTATCCTCAAGCCTCCTGTTTCTGTCCGTTCCGGATCTGCCGCATGCCTTTGCCATAGTATTTTTTCATCATCCGGTTCATATGACTGCTGTCTGTAAAACCCAGCTCCAATGCAATATTCTGTAAGGATGCATCCGTATAAACAGCGCGTGATTCGGCAATTTTTAACCGGAGCTTCATCACGTAATCCTGAAAGCGTTCGTCGGCATTACGTCTGAAATATTCACTGAAGTAGGTTTCTGCAATATGAAACCGTTGTGACAGATGAGGTACAGAAAGTTTCTCTACATCCAGGATATTAAAGCTGATAAAGTTCAGCAGTTCGGCAAAGCGATCATCACTAAACATACGTCCGCTCAACATCCTTTTCTGCATATTGCGGCAAATAATCGCCAACACAGCCACCAAAGTATTCTGTATGATAAAGGCTGAACAGATATCCTTTTTCTCATATTCATAGAGAATGCTGTCCAACAGGCGTTTTAACTGTGCTTTATCTTCCGGGTCTTTCACCACTTCTCCTGAATGATAGTTGTTATTGCCCAGAATAAAATTCAGCCGGCTGAACCAGCTGCTGTAATCTACATAATCATTCGGGCCAGGTACAAAGTAGGTACCGGTAAAACGAACAAACAGAAAACGGGTAGGTCTGTCTACCTGGTAATAATGGCATTTAGCGGCCGGTAAAAGAAAAATACCGTTTTTATGATAAGGGTGGAGAATATTGTTCACCCGTTGGTGCCCTTCTCCATCCAGGATGTATACCAGCTCAAAGAAGTTGTTTTTCCGGCTTCTTTCCTGCCATTCGTCGTATGCTGCTATTTCCACAGCAAAAGAATCATGTAAAAAATCCATGGTATAAAAATACAGCTATTTTTTACTGCTTTACAGTCCATCCAGGAATGTTACTGTTTTTTCAAATCATTGTACTGCATGTTTTTTCTTCGCTGTTTCACCTTTGTATCATTAAAAACAAAAATGATAAACAGATGAAAGCAGTTCAATTAAAAAGTTTCGGGATAGATCAGTTGGTGGTGGAAGAGCGCGACATACCTGCACTTCAGGCCAATGAAGTATTGGTGAATATTAAAGCCGTGTCTTTAAATTATCTCGACCTGATCATGGTAAATGGCAGTTTTAACAAAAACGTGTCTTTCCCCTATACACCAGCATCAGACGGAGCGGGCGTGGTAACGGCAGTAGGAGCCGGCGTTACCAGATGGAAACCGGGAGACCGTGTGGTGATTCAATATGTGCAGAACTGGACAAAGGGCAGGATAGATGCAGAAAGTAATGCGGTGCGGGTAGGCTGGCAGATACCCGGTGTAATGGCTGAATTTGTCAGTATTCCGGAACATGGGCTGGTGAAGGCACCGGAGAACCTCAGTTTTGAAGAAACGGCCACACTGCCCATTGCAGCGCTTACCGCGTGGTATGCCTTGATAGACCAGGCTGGTCTGCGGCTGGGCCAGACTGTCCTTACCCAGGGCACGGGAGGCGTATCATTGTTTGCCCTGCAGATAGCCAAAGCAGCGGGGGCCAGGGTGATTGCTACTACCAGCAGTGATGAAAAGGCTGCGAAACTCAAAGCGCTTGGTGCTGATGAGGTGATCAACTACCGTCAGTATCCGGAATGGCATCAGCAGGTGAAAGCGCTGACAGGCGGGGAAGGTGTAGATATTACATTGGATGTGGCCGGAGAGCAAACAATCGGCCAGTCACTGTTATCGGTAAAGGAACACGGCTATGTAGGCACAGCGGGTTTTATATCCGGAACAGCGCTGCCACTCGATATCCATCAGCATCGGATCAACATGAACTTCATCCGTATCCAGGGCCTTGCTGTAGGTAGTGCAGAAAGTTTCAATGCCATGAACCGCGCCATCACCATCAACAATATTCATCCTGTAATTGATAAAACCTATACTTTAAATCAGGTACAGGATGCTTACCGGCGGCTGGAATCCGGTCAGCATGTGGGTAAGATCGTGATCTCGCTAGCCTAATCGCAATGAGAGTAATCTCCCTTAGACAAATATTTAACAATAACATTCTACTAAAAAATCATATATTTATCGGTTAATATGCAATTTCAGGCGAAGGAAGAGGGTGTAAATCCTCTTCTTTCGCCATCTGATACCCCTAACCCTGTTCGTCAACGATATTTATGAAACAGCCAAAACATCCGGCTTCACCGGAAGTTAACAGCGTGGTAAAACTGTTTAGAGGCATAGGTCTGATAATACTGTTGCTGTCAGCAGTGCTACAACCTGTAAAAACAAACGCACAGGTAGTGGTGACAGCCACCCAGGGAACATTGGGGCCTACCACCTACCCAACCCTGAAAGCAGCATTCGACGCGGTCAATACCGGCACCCATCAGGGCCAGCTTAACTTGACTATAACAGGCAATACCACTGAAACGGCAACGGCTACACTGAATGCAAGTGGTACCGGTGGTGCAAATTATTCCGATATCAGTATAAAACCGGCAACAGGAACAACACCGGTTGTTTCCGGAATCATCAACAACGCTCCGCTCATAAAGCTGAACGGAGCTTGTAACATATCGATGGATGGATCTAATGGAGCACCGGGTCGTGCACTGATGTTGGTCAATAACGGTATAATGTCCCCCAATGTACTGGTGATAGGCTCTGTTGGTACTACGCCTGTTAAAAATGTGACAGTGGCCAATACTACAATTGTCAATGGTAGTCTGGCTGCCACGGCCGTTATTGCAGCAGATGCCACTGTTATTTCCAACCCCGGCTATTTTAATGACATCTTCCTGTATAATAACGATATACGCCGTGCTTACACAGGTATTTATCTGAACAGTGCCAGCAATACATCAAACAGCAACATACGGATTGAGAACAATGACCTGAATGCCACTGGCACGGATGCACTGCGGTTTGGAGGTATCATGGCGCTGGGTGTAAATGGCCTGACTATCAGTAATAACCGTATCGGAAATTTTGATTCCGGTAATGATGAGTTTGACCGTGGCATATGGTTGAATGTCGGTACCATGAACACCACCGTATCCAATAATACGATCTCGGGAATGAGTTATGCCGGACCTTCCGCCTATGGGCCCATCGGTATTACTATTTCCTGCAACACATTAAATGCAGGTATCTCCATTACAGGTAATACCATTACGGATCTTACCAGCAACGGCTTTTTTCAGCCAATGGGCATTTTCCAGTATAGTACACTTTCGGGGGTAACCATTAGCAACAACCGGATCAGCAGTATCAAAAACAAGAATATGGGGATTGCCGGTGCGTCGGGGATTATGTTGGTATGCAATAACGCTGATGCTGCAACCAGGGTTTATAACAATTTTATATGGGATATTACTTCAGCGGGTTATGACGGTTTTCAGATTAATCATAACGGGAATGGCATTGTGATAGACAAAGGAGGAGGTTATGATATAGATTTTAATACGGTGGCATTGAACACCAATCCGTCTTCGACAGGTGCGCACAAAGCAGCCTGTTTGCTGATAACCGGTAATGTAAACACAACGGGAAGTATCAATATCAGGAATAATATCTTTGCCAACCTGCAAACCATTGGTGATGCAAACAGCAGGCTGGCTGTAGCTAACCGGGCCAGTACCGGAGCGGCTGTTTTCGGTACCATCGATTATAATGACTATTACAGTGAGAGTGGGAATCTGGGCGCCACCACCGCGTCGCTTGTCACCAGCCTGGCGGCTTTGCAAACCAGTTTGGGCGGAAATACGCATTCCATCAATGTTAAACCGGTATTTGCGGGTGCCAATGACCTGCATCTTACTACCGCCAATATTTCCATTGATAACAAAGGCACGCCGCTTGCAGGCATTACCGATGATATTGACGGAGAGCTGCGCAGCACTACTGCACCAGACCCCGGGGCAGATGAAGTGGTAATATGTCCTGCTGTCACCATCACAACTCAACCCACTGCGCAAACGGTTTGCGAAAACAAAACCACCAGCTTCAGCGTGGCAGGTACCAATGCCAACATCTTTCAATGGCAGGTAAACACCGGCAGTGGTTTTACCGATGTTCAGGATGACGCCAACTACAGCGGCGCCACTACGGCCGTTCTTACACTGACAGGCATCCCTGCGGGATTCGATGGCTATAACTATCGTTGCGTGGTGAATAGTAAAACCGGATGCCCGGCTATTAATACTAACGAGGTTATGCTTTCGGTCAATAAAAAGAAAACAGCTGTTGAAAATATTACCATCTGCAATAGTCAGCTGCCTTACACCTGGAATGGACAAAGTATTACAGCCGGTGGTAATGCCATTGCCACCTATACCACCGCCTCTTTGCTGAATGGCTGCGACAGTACTACTACTCTCAACCTGACTGTTAACATGGGGGCCGCTGTTACAAGTCAGCCGGCCAGCAGCACCATCACATTTGGCGACAACACCACCTTTAGCGTAACAGCATCCGGCAGTGGCACCATTGTGTATCAATGGCAGGAAGATACGGGCAGCGGATTTGTGAACCTCGCAGATGGTGGTGTATATAGTGGCACTGCCTACACTATACTAACCCTCACCAATCCACCTGCCAGCATGAATAATTACCGCTACCGCTGTGTGGTAACCGATAACTGCGCGACTACTACCAGCACTGCAGTGGTGTTAACGGTCAACAAAAAGCCCCAGGTTCTTCAGTTCTCCTCCGTAACCAATGGAGGTACTGTGATTGTTACTTATGGAGATCCCGCCACAGACGGGTCCGCAACAACTTCTTCCGGATTGAATGTAACGTATGTCAGCAGTAACACAGCTGTAGCTACCGTAGCAGCCAACGGACAAGTGACGATTTTAGCTGCCGGCACCGCTGTTATCACCGCATCACAAACGGGTAATGGTAACTACCTGGCCGCCGCTGATATCAGCTTTACATTGCAGGTCAATAGAAAAACAGTAACAGTTACAGCTACTGTTCAAAATAAAACTTATGGGGATCCGGATCCTGTACTGACCTTTAATGTGGCGCCGGCATTAATAGCAGGAGATGTATTCACCGGCACACTAATCCGTACAGCGGGAGAAAACGTTGGCGTATATACGATTTTGCAGGGATCACTTGCCTTAAACAATAACTATACATTAAATTATAACAATGGCAACCTGAACATCCTGAAAAAAGATCTGACCATTCGGGCTGATGATTTGTCAAGACCTTACAATACAGCTAATCCCATATTGACGATGACTTATAACGGCTTTGTTAGTGGGGATAATGAAACGGCCATTGCTATACCTGCCATCGCAACTACTGCCACCATCAGCAGCCCGCCGGGCACTTATCCGATTCAATTAACCGGTGGAGCTGCTGTCAACTATAATCTGATACTGACCAATGGTACATTGACCGTAGAAAATATACAGCTGCTGATTATACAGCAGCCCGCAGATCAGGAAATATGTGCCGGCGCCACCGCCCGGTTTAGTACGTCCGTTACCGTTATCCCTTCAACATTGGCTGTTTCCTATCAATGGCAACGGAGCGGAGACGGTGTCACCTGGAGGGATATTCCCGGTGCCACTATGCCGGATTATGCTACTACTGGCCGTATCAGCCAATACCTCCGGTGTATGGTGGCGACTTCTGGAGTGACCAGTTATACCAACACTGTTTATTGCCGGATATTGCCCTCGCCTGTTATTACGGCCACCAAATCCAATGATATCAGTTGTGCCGGCAATGTAGCAAGGCTGATGGCTGCAGGGGCTTTGCAATATCAATGGTCACCGGCTACGGGATTGAGTAATATTGATACGAACAATCCGTTTGCTGCACCGGCTGCTACGACTACTTATACGGTGGTGGGCACAGCAGCCAACGGTTGTTCAGGTACAGCAGCTATTATACTGCTGGTGAGCCCTGTCCGGTATGAAGTGCCGAATGCTTTTACACCTAACGGAGATGGCAGGAATGACTGTTTCGGGGTGCGTTACTGGAAAGATGTCAGCAGGTTTGAGTGTAGTATCTATAACAGAGCGGGGCTGCTGGTGTTTTATTCCAACAACCCCGCTCTGTGCTGGGACGGCGGCTACAAAGGACAGCAGCTGCCTGCAGGTGCTTATGTGTATGTTATCCAGGCAGTCACCTCCTGCGGGCCGATAACACAAAAAGGCAGTGTATTGCTGATAAGGTAAATCATTTACCCGCTTTACTGATAGTCACATCATCCAGTACAATGGCTTCTTTGCCTGTATTTTTGAAGTAGATGCGGACCGTTTTCATATTGTTGCCATATTCTTTACCCGTTTTGAAACGGAGTTGCTGCTGGCTGAAATGGGCTTTGCCGGCATGTGTTTGCGCAGCGGCCTGTTGCAGTTCACCAGTGACCAGTTTTACATTCTCCACAGCTGCATATAACGGACTGTTACCGTTTTGCCAATAGGAGAGCTGGTAGTCGGTGTTGTTGTTTAAGTAAACATATTGTTCCATTTCCTGGCCGGGTTGAAGAGACAGTCCATGCAAACCATTTCTTTTTTTATCAGTGGCCAGGGTACCGGTGCCTTCCCAGGGGAGCAGGCTGGTATTGGCTTCAAATCCGGGGTTGGGCAGTTCATTGTTGCCTTCCAGTGGCCACTGGTACCCGCGGATATAATCCACTTCCATGTTAACGCTACCGCCTGCGCCGTAGCTGCCGAGGAACACGTTCATAAAGTGGTTGGGTGAATAGATCTGGTGTTTGTCAGTATAGGCTTTGATCAGCTTGCCATTGATGTAATGTTTGATGCTGTTGGGTGTCCAGAGAATGCCGTGAACGACCCAATTATCTTTATGCTCAAAGCCTTCTGCGATATGTGTGGCGAGGTTATGTACGAACTGGCCTTTTTTGTCAACATGGCCATGCAGTACAAACTGGGCATCCAGGTTTTCGAATACATCGATCTCAAATACCTGTCCTTTGGGACGTACGCCGCTGGTGCCTTCCAGGGTAGTGCCTTCCTGCAGGTAATACTTCAGGTCAGGGCCCGGAGAGTCGAACCAGTAAGCCGTGTTTAATCCCTTTGGCTGACCACTGGCACTGCGTTTTACCCTCACTTCAAAGTAGCCGCCACGGCTGTTGTCGAGCAGGTTTTCATTGGTACGCCAGTCATAGGTCTGGATAGAAGAGATCTTTCTGCCATTGGAAGGGTAGAAGACTTTTGCCGGCAGTGAATCATTGGTAAAAATGTTGATGGAGTGGCCGGTCAGCTGATAGGCTGCTTCAGGAAGCAGGCCAGCCCGCATTTCCTGCAGGTTATCTTTTCGTAAGAAGTCGATATTGGAATAGTAGGTAGTATGCCACTTGTTTCTGTCAAGTAGTTCATCATTAAATTCATCCTGCCAGAAGATCGTCATACCTTCAGGTACGGCTGAAGAGCAGGGGATGTCCGGATGACGCGCAGCAGCGGTGTCCAGGCTCCATTGGGTGGTGGTGATGACAGACCCCTGCAACGCCTTACTTTTTTCACGGTTATTAAAGGCTTCCACCCATACATGGTACAGCGTTTTTTCCTTTACCTGCTGAATATAAAAATGGCTGGCATTAGCCGGCAGAGTGACAGAAGGTGTACCGGGTTTCTGTTTGGTGGCAGACCAGTAAACATGATATCCGGTTTCATTGTCTGCATTGTCTTTCCAGCTCAGTTTGATCCAGCTACGTGTCCCTTTCGTCATCAGGGCTGTGGGCGCTGGAATTTCCTGCGCCCACAAACCTGATGATGTTAAAAGTAATAAATAAAAAAGTCGCTTCATATCACTAGTTATATCCCTCATTTTGTTTGATAACCCCGTTGCTCTGGGTAATCACTGTTCTGGGCAAAGGTAATAATACCTTGTAAGCCTGTGCAGTCGTAGAGCCGTCGTTGATGGCCCTTTGTATAAACAGGTTCCAGCGGATCAGATCATCTTTTCTCCATCCTTCTCCCCAAAGCTCAAACAAACGTTCGTCCTGAATACGTGCCAGGAACTGATCTTTAGCCAAACCGGCCGGCAACTCGCTGAGGCCCGCTCTGGCCCTCACAGCATTGATAGCATCATATGCCTGCTGGGTAGGAGCACCATTAACTTCATTGATACATTCTGCCAGCATCAGCAATACATCAGCATAACGATAGATCGGAAAATCGACGCTGCTGTTCTGTGAATTGGCCCTGGAAGGATCTGGCGCAAATTTCATGGGAATAGCTCCCAGCGCGCCGGATGTCCTGGCGTTTTTGTAGATCACCTTACCATCCGGTGTTTTACCGGAGGGATAAGACTCCAGCAGCACTTTGAGACGTTTATCTTTTTTATCAAATTTATCGTAGGAAGACCAGGGCATTTTATAACCACCCCATGCGGTAAGCGGGATGCCGGTTGAATCCACATAGTCGGAAGGAAGGGCATGGGCCAGCCACATGTTGGAATACTGGTCGCCACCGGAAGAAGAACACACTACTGCGAGGATCATTTCAGCGGAGCTACCTCCTTTGCTGGCAGTGCTGAAATTGTCTTCATAATTGGACAGCAGGCTATATCCCATTTTGGTGATATCCTGTCCGGTATTGAGTGCATCGCTCCATTTTTTCTCGTGCATGTACAGCTTCATCAAACCGGTGAGGGCTGCAGCCTTGGAGAAACGGCCGTAATCCTTGCCTGTGAATTTGTCGGGGAGGACTGCTGCCGCATCTTTGTAATCCTTTTCAATCTGTGCTACCACTACATCTTTGGTAGGTCTTGGCACATAGGGCGCATTAGGGTTTGCCGCTATTTTAGGATCTGTGATGATGGTGAAAGGACCGTAGTTGAAATACAGCATCTCTGCATAATGAGCTCTCAGCGCTTTCAGCTCTCCGATATATCTTTTCTTCAGGTCTGTATCGATCTGCATCTTATCCATTTCATCCAGGCTGATGGTGATCCGGGAGATGTAGGGCGTGTAGCGTTCATAGTTATGCGTTACCCAGCCGAAGTCGGGTGTATAGTTCAGGTCGCGCAGTGGTATCCAGTTGCCGCCCCAGGAGCATACACCTTCGTCAGTAGTCATCATGGCCTGAGTGCGCCAGCCGTAAGTGCCGGCATCCCAGCCACCCTGCCAGTCGGCGCCACCGGCGAGTCCTGTATAAGCTGCGTTAACAGCAGCCACGGCGCCTTCGGTAGTGCTCACCACCGAAGAGAGGTCACCATAACTTGTATTTTTCAAATCTTTTTCACATGCGCTGAAAGCAGCGAGGCCTCCCAGCAAAACGAGTCGATGATATATGTTTTTCATGATTCTCCGGTTAATTGATTAGAAGGATACATTGATGCCAAATACATAACTTTTTACGAGCGGATAGAAGTTCTCCGGATCCAGCTCAGGATCAAGTCCCGGGTATTTGGTGATGGTAAATGGATTCTGTACATCGAATGAGAAACGGACAGCAGAAAACACTTTTTGTTTTTCCAGCACTTTGCCTGGCAGCGCATAACCCAGGGTGATGTTGCGGCAGCGCAGGAATGATGCGTTGGCTAACCAGTAGCTGGCTTCATTCTGGAACTGGGAGTAGGAGCCGTCTGTCAGGGATGTAGGGAAGTTTCCGTTTGTGTTTTTGAAGTTCCAGCGATCGGAAGATACCGGCATAGCATTAAAGCCAAAGGCATTCATGGTATTTTCTGTAATCCTGCCGGACAGATACGGAGACCATTTTTTCTGTACCATTCCGGAGAGGAAAATGCTCAGGTCAAAATTTTTATAGGAGAACTGGTTACCGATACCGAAGTTAAAACGAGGGTCCTGGTTGCCCAGGTAGGTCCTGTCGGCCTCTGTGATGGTGCCGTCGGGGCCAACGAGGTTGCCGGAGCCATCATAACCATGTCTGTCTTCCAGGATAAGGCCTCCGGGCAGCATGCCAGGCATATGTGCCGGTGCGGAGCCTTTATCGCCTTTATAGATACCGTTGGAGATATAACCAAAGATAGGGCTGAACAGGGCGCCTTTACCAGTAGCTATTTCATATGGTTTGAGTATACTTCTGGCCTCCGGAGAACGTTCTACCCAATAGTTGAGGTAATGGGAGAAATTGAGGGAGGTGGACCAGGTGAAACCTTTGTCAGATACGATGTTTCTGGTCTGCAGGCTGATCTCATAACCAGTAGATCTTGTTTTGCCGGCATTGCGGTATACACCATCGATTACAAAACCGGTAGGGTATTTCACGTAATAGATGAGATGACCAATAGTCTTATTGTAGTAGTCTACTGAGCCGGTAATCCGGTTGTTAAACAAACCGAAGTCAATACCGGTGTTCAGCTCCCCGGCGGTTTCCCAGGTCAGATTACGGTTTTCATCGCGTGCCAGTACCAGACCGGAGTTAAGGTTGCCGGAACCAAAGTAGGGACTTTGGGAAGTGTTGTACAATTTGTTGGCGGCTGCACCGAAGTTACTGTTGCCGGTTTCTCCGTAGCCAGCCCTCAGTTTCAGGAAGGAGAGGGCATTGAGTGAACGCATAAACGGTTCATCGGAGAGCACCCAGCCTGCAGATACGCCGGGGAAGTAGCCCCATTTTTTGTTGTCAGCGAAAACAGAGGAGCCATCACGACGGATAGACGCCTGTAAAGTGACGTTGCCTTTAAACGTGTAGATGGCCCTGGCAAAGTAGGAAGCCCATATGGTTTCTGATTTATTGGAACCTACAGAGGGTTTGATAGCCTGACCGGCGTTGAGGTCATAATAGCCGGACACATCGGAGAGGAAACCCTGGTTGGCAGCATTAAAACGTTCCCAGCCTGATTTCTGATAGCTGTAGCCAGCTACTGCACTGATGCTGTGTTTGTCAGATAATGTTTTGTTATAGGCAAGGGTATATTCCAGCAGGCTGGACTTGGCTTCTGATTGGGCAATGCTGGCAGATCCGTTTACCTGGGCACCATAGTAGAAAGTGCGGGGCAGGTAGGTAGATCTTTTGGAGTTGGAGTTATCAAAGCTGAAACGCGCGTTGGCTTTCAGTCCTGGAATGATGGTCCATTCGCCATAGGCACTGCTCAGTATCCGGTTGGTAACGGTCTGGTCTGTGACAGTGGCGTAAGACAAAGGATTAGGGATATTAGGATAATAAGGACTTACAGGGTAACTGCCATCGGACAGCTGTAATGGCTGTACTGGTGCCCAGTAGATAGCGGAAGTAATGATACCGCCGTTTTCCAGCACACCTTTGGTAATGGCATTGTTGGAGGTAGAATTGGAAACAATAACGCTGGCGCCTATCTTAATTTTGTCAGATACAACCTGGTCGAGGCTCAGCCGGCCGTTGTAGCGTTTGAAGTCGCTGCCGATGATCACCCCTTTCTGATTGAAATAGTTGCCGGAAGCATAGTAGGTAGTTTTGCCGTTGCCACCGGAAACGGAGAGGTTGTGCTGCTGCGTGTAGCCTGCACGGGTAATGGCGTCTGTCGCTTTTTCCTTGTTGTTGTAGGCTGAGTCTATCTGAGACTGGGAATAGATCGGTTTGTAAGGTGTAATAGTAGAAGCGTCGGTATTACCATAGTAGGGCGCTATTTTATTGTCGCGGTACCACATCTCTTCTTTCAGCAGGTTACGCTGCTGCATGTAATCTGCGGCGCCGTACACCGGATACATTTTATCCACGTTCTGAGCGCCGTAGCTGCCGGTATATTCCACTTTGGCTTTACCGGAATTTCCTTTTTTGGTGGTGATGAGCACCACGCCGGCACCAGCTCTGGCACCGTAAATGGAGGCGGCGCTGGCATCCTTCAGGAATTCGATAGAGGCGATATCATTTGGATTGATAAAGTTGAGTGGAGACTGATCTGCGCCACCATCGCCGTATTTGGTGCCGGTTCCGGGCTGTACGGGAGCGTCGCTGATAGGCACACCGTCTACTACGTACAGTACACCTGCATTGGCAAAGGAAGGGTTACTTCTGATCTGTACTTTAACACCTGCTCCCGGCTGGCCGGTAGGCTGAACCACCTGTACGCCGGAGGCTTTACCCTGTAAGGCAGACTGGAAGCTGGATGCAGCGCTGATGTTAAGGTCTTTGCCTTTAACGGTGGTCACCGCACCTGTCAGGTTCTTTTGTTTTACAGTGCCGTAACCGATTACGACTACGTCTGTCAGGCTGTTGGTAGACTTCTTCATCCGGATTTCGATAGTAGCCTGGCCGTTGTAGATGATTTCCTGTGAATCAAAACCAACGGAGCGAACGGTGATGATGTCGCCTTTGTTGAGGTCCAGGGTAAACGCACCGTCTACATTGGAGATAGCACCTTTTTGGGTGCCTTTGATCGCTACGCTGACGAAAGGCAGGGGAACACCTTCTTCATCAGTTATTTTTCCGTGTACGGTGGCCAGGGTGGCAGTCACAACCGATGTACTCTTTCTCCTGATCGTGATTTCCTTGCCTTCGATCTGGTAAGTGAGCGGCTGACCTTCAAAGATATCTTTTAAAGCATCATTCAGCGGAGCATTCACCAGTGATACATTCACGGGGTTGGCCGCGTTGATATGGTCTTTTACATAAAAGAAATTGTATCCTGTCTGATTTCTAAGTTGGCGGAGGACAGTTACGAGCGAAGCATTTTTTTCAGAGAGTGTGACCTTTTGAGCACTGGCGGCAGCACACAAACTGATAAAAGCGGTAAGCATTAGCGTGGTGGTGATTCGCATGAGAACCATGATTTTTGAAGACCGGCAATAGTTCGCCCTGCCTCCTTTGTAAAGAAGGTGTAATTTCATACCTTTACTGGCTTTGGTTTTAATTAGATACTCGACTTTGATTGAAGCCTTACAAGTAACGTGGAAGTGCTTCCTCACTTTCACGTTTTTCTTTGGTAAGGGAAAATGATGACTGTTTAATTCATAATGCGCGGATTTAATTGTTCACTGATAATAGTTGTTCACTGATTAATAAATGGTCACTGTTGTAATATCAATATTGGCTTACATATATCTTCTGCTGTTCTATCCTGAATTTTAACAGACCCGCCTGTTGTATGGTGTGTAATACTTTAGATACATTTTCGAAGCGTGAAATAGTCCCTTCCATCCCATTGGTGGGAATGTTACCTTCATAGATCACTTCTACGTCATACCAGCGGGCTATTTTACGCATCACCTCATAAATGTTTTCATCATTAAATTCGAAGTAGCCGTTCTTCCAGGCTACAATGCCTTCCGTGGAAACCTTTGTTATGTTAAGTGTTCCGTTGGCGCTGCTGATCGCTTGCTGCCCCGGTTGCAGTACTTTCTGATCGTTTATTTTAATGGCGCCTTCCAGCAGGGTGGTTTTGGCAAAAGGTTCATCCGGGTAGTTGTTGACATTAAAATGGGTACCCAGTACTTTGATATTCTGCCGGTTGGTACGTACCACAAAGGGATGTGCCGGATCACTAGGTACTTCAAAGTAGGCTTCCCCGTTCACTTCTACCTGGCGGGTGTTCATGCCGGCAAAGGAGGTGGGGAAGGTCAGTGTGGTAGAAGCGTTTAGCCATACCCGTGTGCCATCGGGGAGGGTGATCTGGTATTGTTCTCCCCTTGCAGTGCTCAGGGTATTGTATTGCGGAGCGGCAGTTGTTCCGGCGGATACAGGCCGGTATTCCAGTGTGCCATCCGCTGTTTTGGTGATTTCCGCTCCGGTCTGTGCTGCCAGTTTCCCTTGTTGTACGTCGGCCAGTAGTATTTTTTTGCCATTGGCTAAGATGAGGGTAGCGGTATTTTTTCCGGAGGGAACATCGTGTGATAGCGCGGCAACAGCGGAGGGTGCAGCAGGTGTGACTTGTCTGTCGCCGGAATGCCTGAAAAAGAGCACGCTGCCGGCGATGACACCGGTGAGCAGGGCGGCTGCAGCGATGCGCCAGCCTACTACCTTTGGCTTGGGGGCAAGGCCTGTCTGCTGCCGGATTTTTTTCCATGTCCGGGATTCCTGGCCGGCGAGGTCATTGATCTCCGGTTCCTGTTCCTGCATGGCGTCGCACCAGGCGTTATATACCGCCAGATCTTCGTCTGTGGCCGTATTGCTGGTGATACGATCTATGATGTCGGCTAAGCGTTCTTTGTCCATAAAAAGGCCTGTTATCTCCCTGTTGTATATTAAGGGACATCAAAAAGGGGTACCCCCCAAACGAAGAGAAAAAAAATTTAGAAAAAAAGGAGGGTGAGCATTTTTTTGCCCAGGTCTGATTTTAATTTTTTGAGGGCGATGGTGATCTGGTTCTCCACCGTTTTTTCGGAGATGCCCAAACGGGCGGCGATTTCCTTATTGCTGAAATGCTGCATCCTGCTGAGCTGGAAGATCTCCCGGGCCCGTTCGGGCAGGGTGGCAGTAAATTCGTTGATCACCTTCCGTAATGCTTTCACATCGATATCATCATCAATGAGTGTGAAGGTGTGATGGGTGATATTGGTAGAGAGGATGGTGGCACGCCGTTGTGAGGTTTGTATGGTCCTGGCCAGCCGGTACCGTACGGCAGCCATCAGATAGCCTTTCAGCGTGGTGATGTCCAGTTGTTCCCTGTTCTCCCATATCCATACAAATATTTCCTGGATCACATCACTGCATTCTTCTTCATCATTCAGAATATTGTAGGCATAACGGAAAAGCAACCCGAAATAGCGGGCATAAACCTCGTTAAAGGCAGGTTCCTGTCCTTCCTTCAGTAAAAGAAGTAATTCGGCGTCACTGAGTGCTTTATAATCCCACATATTCATAAAGTCAGCCAATAAAGCAAATCCAGCACGTATTTGAAGAATGATTGGCCTGGCAGGTCAAATTTGGGTTTTTTTTGTGAATAGTGCAAGAATTTATGGAGACTTCACTATTGGTAAAACTGTAACCCTACAATTGGTATATTTGCCTGCACCAATTTCATCCTTGAAAAATTAACGCAATGGCAAAAAACACCAGGGGAGGGGCTCTTATCCATCAGTCGGGTTTTGACTTCCTGAATGCCTTAAAAAAGAATAATAACAGAGAATGGTTCAATGCTCATAAAGACACCTATGTTCATGAGTTGAAACAAGTGGAGGAATTCGCTGATGCTTTGCTGGCAGACCTTTCTTCCCATGATGTGATTGAAACGCCTTCCGGAAAACAAAGCCTCTTCAGAATATACCGCGATACCCGGTTTTCTTCAGATAAAACACCTTATAAAACACACTGGAGCGGCGGCTTTAAAAGAGCTACCCAATACCGCCGGGGAGGATACTACTTTCAGATAGAACCCGGCAACACCTTTATCGGAGGCGGCTTCTGGGGACCTGTAACCGATGATCTCAAAAAAATCCGCGAAGACATTGCCTTTGACCCGGCCCCATTGCGGAAGATCATCAACAGTAAATCGTTTGTAAATACCTTCGGCTCTTTAGAGGGAGAACAGCTGAAGAAAGTGCCCCGCGGTTATGATGCACAACATGAGGGGGCAGATCTCCTGCGCTATAAGCAGTTTTTGCTGATCAGACGCTTTTCCGATGAAGAAGTGCTGAGTGAACAATTCAGGAAAGAGGCAGGTAAAACTTTCGCAGCCATGCGCCCTTTCTTTGATTATATGAGTGAAGTGTTGTCTACTGATTCCAACGGCCTGTAATTTAATTCCTATGCATACGATAGAACCACTGAAACCGGAAATAGAACAAAGGGTAAGAGACAGCTTTGGCCGGCAGAAGATGATGGCCCTGTATGGCGCCACCATCACCGGTATTGGCAAAGGATTTTTTGAAATCAGCATGCCGCCCAGTGATATCCTCCTGCGGCCTTCCGGTATTTTTCACGGCAGTGCCATCGCCGGTGTGACCGATGTGGTGGCTGGTTACAGTGCCGCCACCGTACCGGTAGAAGATCCTTACTTTGTAACCGTTGAATTCAAAATCAATTTTCTCAATCAGGCCCAAGGTGACCTGCTGGTAGGTCAGGGTAAAGTAGTAAAGGCCGGTGCCACCCTGACCGTCGTTCAAACAGATGTATACACCCGCACCGGAGACCGCGAAACCCACGTGGCCACCGCGCTGGTGACAATGATGAGAATTAATAAACGTTAACCAATGGAAATAACCACCATCAGTACATTTCTGCCCTATTACGACAAAATCAGGGAGCGTACCAAAAGATTGCTGGCCGTAGTGCCACCCGATTCGCTGGACTGGGCCTATATGCCCGGCAAATTCACCATCGGTGATGAAATACGGCATATCGCCACCATCGAAAGATATATGTTTGCCGAAACAATAGCCGGCCGGCTTAGCATCTACAACGGCTGCGGTAAAGACCTGGCAGACGGCTACGGCCCTGTCATGGAATATTTTGACCGCCTGCATGAAGAGTCGATGGCTATCTTCCGCGCACTCAGCGATGAAGACCTGCAACGTAAATGTACCACTCCCGGCAACGCTACCATGCCCGTCTGGAAATGGATGCGGGCCATGGTGGAACATGAAATCCATCACCGGGCGCAGTTATATATTTACCTCAATATGATCGGTGTGAAAACACCGCCTATGTTCGGGCTGACAGCGGAAGAAGTGGCAGCGTATAGTAAGTAAAGTCAGGAGAGACAAGTCTGCTATAACAATAGGGATTTAATGTTATGGATAACATAACATTAAATCCCTATTGTTCCATAATAAACCCTATGTTCATGTAGCCATTAGTTGGATGAAGACTCATTAAGGGATAACGTTACCGACTATACTAAACTACATCATGACAGTATAACTTAATCATCCACTGCGTTTTGGTTGGGTTAAAAAAAGGGGGTACTTTGCGCTCCCAAAAGATAGTACATGCTATTTTTTGTGAAAATCTAGAAGTTATATTTTAAAGAACCATGCTATGTCAGCCGCTGCAAACCTATATGCAGACCGGCCTTCTCTTGCTATGAAAAGAATATTTGGAGTACTGCTGCATTGCTGTATATTGTTTGGAAACTTATCTGTTTGGGCCCAGGGACAACGACCTTCGTTGAAGGAACCTGTGAATGTGATTCCTTCCTCTCCGGAAGCTTCAGCACTGGGACGTTATGGAGACTGGCCGGTGAGCTTACATACCGGTACCACCAATGTGAATGTTCCGTTCTACACTATTTCACAACGCGATCTGTCACTGCCGGTACAGTTGTCGTATCATGCTTCCGGTATTAAAGTCGAGGATGTGGCCTCCTGGGTAGGAACGGGCTGGGCGCTGGAAGCCGGCGGAATGATTACCCGTACCGTACAAGGTATCCCCGATGATGAGATGAATGGATATATGAGAACAAGAACTGAACTGGATAATCTGCCGAAAGTATTTGATGCCAGACAGCCGAAAGACTATCAGATTCTGAGCAATGCCAGTCAAACAGGTACAACACCCTATGACACGGAGCCGGATTGGTACTTCTTTAACTTCGCCGGGAAGTCAGGTAAGTTCTTTGTGGATAAAGACGGGTCTATGAAATCCATGCCGGTCAGCAATCTGAAAGTGATCCACTACCCTGGTTTTTATGGGGGGGATATCAATGAGCGTTATTGGGAAATTGTAGATGACAACGGTGTTACCTATTTCCTGGGGCTGAATGGGGCCTGGGAGCGAACTGCCTATCAGGATGATGATAAAATGGTGCGTAGATCTGCTGTGAATGGCTGGTATCTGAATAAAATTATATCCCCCAACAAACAGGACAGCATTGTCTTTACCTATGAAGACAAAAGTGAGTATTACGATGTAAAAGGTACGCAAGCGCTGGTCCTGCCGGAAAATGTTCCGGATAATTTTCTCACAATAACAATGCTGGAAAATGCCGGATTCGGCTATTATGGTACTGCCTCCCGGGGAGCTGCAACAAATGCTGTCAGTGGTAAAACAAAACTCAGAACAATTACCTGGAAAGACGGTAGAATCGATTTCCACGCGGATACAAGGAGAAAGGATATTTCAGGTGTATTGCTGGATAGTATTGTTGTGCGCAACAATCAACAGGATATCATAAAAAAATATGAGTTTAAGTATGATAACAACTACAACAGGCCTTACCTGTTGAGTATTGTGCAACACCCGTCGCCGGATGTTACCCAGGATTATTATTCGTTTGAGTATGACAAATTTTCAATGCCTGACCGGTTCTCTGACGCACAGGATAAATGGGGATACTATAATGGAGCCACGAGCAATACCAATCTGATAGAGAATCATCCGGCGATGAGTAAATATAAAAATCCATTTTCGCTGGCGAAGGCAGATAGAGTTGCTTCTTACGGGGCAACTGCCGGAAGCCTGACCAGGATAAAATACCCGACTGGTGGATATACTACTTTTGATTATGAGGTAAACCGTTATGACCGCACAGCCGAGCCGCCGAAAGAGATACCGGGTTATACCGGGCCTGGAGCTTTTTCCAGCGGAGTGTCATTTATAGCCTCGGATACTCGCCACGTTGAGCATACTATTAACTCCAGGGATCGGGTGGAAGGAAAATGCAGACTCACCATAAGTGTAAGCAACTACATGAGGGGCGTGGAACCAGAAGATGCCTGGCTTCCCAGGTTTATCATCTATTCAATAAAGGACGATGGAACAGAAAGTGTTTTCTATGAATGGAATGCCCATGATCATAAATTGATCAGCAACCCAACGTATAACAGCGATGGCACGGAAAATCTCAGCTATAATTCGGAAGGGTATTTTCCAAGTTTTCCCGATGGAAAAATAAAATTTGTACTCGAGATTGTCTGTCTCAGAAGATTTGGTGGGGGGTGTCCCGTATTTCCAAGGATGCCGCAGATTTCGGCTACTTATGAATACATGAAGTACTATCCGCCAACCACCGAATCTCAGGCACAATACAATACCGCTGGTGGTATCAGAATAAAGGAAATGACCACCTTCAGTCATGATAATAAAGTAGTTGCCAGGAAGCAGTACAGCTATACGAAACCAGCCCTGGTGGATAATAAAACGCAGGAAGTGTCATCCGGAGTCTTGATCAGTACCCCCAATAACTATTCCATCAGCAGAAGGGCATTGTCCTGTGGGCCTCTGTTTGATGCAGATGGAAAGCAGGCATGTAGCTTTTCCCAGGTAAGAGTAGGTACGTTTAGTTCTACGCCTGTTACAGTATTGGGCGTAACTGGCAGCGGCGGATATGTGGGGTATGAAAAAGTGACGGAAAAAGTATGGGACAACGGGAACAATACCGGAAAAACAGATTATTATTTCAGTAAAGCAGAGAATGGGTACAACAATCCTAATATACATGACAGTTACACTAATTTTGTGATAGGTGGATGGGGACTTCAATTTCCGCTAATAGATCGTGGTTATGCAAGAGGCTTGCTTTTGCAGAAAGATATTTTTGCCATCACACCAACAGGCCAGGAAAAGCTGGTAGAGCAGGAGGTGAATCAATACAATCTTAATGACAACCCGAATGATGATAACCTGGTCACATCCAGATATCTCAGGGTAGTGCGTTTGGGAGACTCTCTGAAAACGTGTTGTATAATGACATATACCGACGCCGACAGAATAGCCGGCAGGGTATATGAATTCGGATATAGCTATTACAACGTTCTTTCTCCATGGGTAACACTGGCAAGCAAAACACTGATGAAAGATGGAGTAACCACTACCACAAAATATTCCTATAATGCTTCCAATCAGATGATTTCAAGGGAGGAATGGGCCAATAGCAGAAACGAGACGGCTTTTACCGATCTGAAGTACCCCATCAATAAAGTGTGGACTGGTCAGGACCCTAAGGGCATCTATCAGAAAATGATCGACCGGAATATCATCTTGCCTGTGATAGAAGAAGAAAATGTAGTCAACGGAATACAAAGGAGCAAAACAACTGTAAGCTATAAGGACTGGTATAATAACGGTTTTATTATAAAGCCGGATACTGTTTTTACTTCCAATCTGGGTAAGCCAATGTATCCTGCTGTTATCTATAAGTCCTATGATCCTTTGGGTAATATCAGGGCCATGAGTGCCGGCAGCAACTTTACCTCTTCTTTCGTATGGGGCTATGGCGATGCTTACCCGGTAATGAAGGCGGATAATGCAGAAGCCAGTGAAATATACTATGAAGGATTTGAGAATAGTGCATTGCCGGGAGTGGCCACAGATGTATCTCATCAGGGGAATAAGTCTTTCAGGGGCACTTTGTCTGTTAATTTTATAAGACCTGATAACAAGGAATACCTGCTCTCATACTGGAAGTATAGTGGTGGCAGCTGGCAAAAAGTTATTCAGACACTAACAAGCGATAACCCGACGCTGAGTACAGGCGAGCCTATTGATGATATTACCATATATCCTAAAGGGGCCGCACTGAGTACCTACAGTTACCTTCCACTGGTAGGTATAACGTCAGAGAACTCTCCTGTTAATATTCTCAGAAAATACTCCTATGATAAATTGGGCAGATTGCAGATTGTACGCGATGCAGACAACAGAATACTGAAAATGCTTTGCTATAATTACTATGGGCAGTCCACCGATTGTCTGGCGAAGTAGCCCGGTATAATAGCAAACCCTTATTCGACTAACATTTGTAGCATACTATACAATATGAAATTCAGAAAGTCAGTTAAGCTGATAATAAAACTGGTTATCCCTATACTTAGTGTTTGTGAGGTCGCTTTCGGTCAGAATATGCCTGTAGCAACTGACAAACAGCCGGTTGTTACCCCGCAGTCGCCGGAACGTGCTTATGACAGCACACTCCGGAACTATATCTGTAGCTGGGAACCTTCCATGCCTCTGATAAATCCTGCAGACGTAACAAATGCAGGACGTACCGCAGGAGAAGTAAAATTAACCACCCAATATTTTGATGCTGTCGGCCGTCCGCTGCAAACGGTCAACAAGCAGATGAGCGCCAGCGGAAAAGATATTGTATCGATGTTTGTATATGATAACATCGGGCGTGAAAGGATTAAATATCTGCCTTTTGTACCGCAAAAGGGCAATACCAGTGATGGTAAATTCAAATTGGACCCATTCAGCGAACAACAGGCCTTTTATCAGAATGAGACACTGAATCCGGGAGCAGCAGGTGAAACCATTTATTACAGTGAGATTGATTTTGAAGCATCACCCCTGAACCGTGTATTAAAGACCTATAGTCCTGGTAATAGCTGGGCCAAAAGAGGAGCTAATCACCCGACTACGCAGGACTATGATGCCAATACCGCGGAAGATGCCATCCGTGTCTGGAAGATGGCGGATGATCAGGCTATACCGGTTAGTCCTGGTACTTACGAAGCCGGACAGCTTTATAAGAATATTGCTTACGATGAACAAGGGCAGACAACTATTACTTTTACCGATAAAGACAGGCGTCTGATACTGAAGAAAGTTCAGTTGGGTAATGATTGGCTCAGCACTTATTATGTTTATGATGACTCCGGTAATCTGAGATTTGTGATACCCCCGCTGGCAGCACAGGCAGTTAATGGAAACTGGAACCTCGCACCTGTGGCAGCTGAGCTTTGTTTTCAGTACCAGTATGATGAGCGCAACCGGATGATTGTGAAAAAGGTACCAGGCGCTGCTCCTATAGAAATGGTATACGATATCCGGGATCGGCTGGTGCTCACACGTGACGGAAATATGAAGAGCAAAAGTCAATGGCTTATGTCTTTTTACGATGGTCTGAATCGTGTAGTGGAAACAGCTTTGTACACAGCTGATACAAATACCTATACGAGGCCCGTGCTGCAGCAGAAGATGAATACCTCCACGGGTACGGGTAATATACAATATGATTTCCCGGGTATAGCTCACCTTACGGTTAAGGTAAATGACCGGAAGCTCTATGAAGCCAGAGAGAGCATCAGTATAGAACCGGGCTTTGACTCTGGTAATGGAGATGGGCTTGATTTCCGTATTAATCCATCCTTGACAAATGGAAGTATTTATCTGCCAGTTACCAATCCTTTACCTAGCATACCATCAGCATCTTTAACCCCACTGACTTTCACCTATTATGATCATTATTCCTATGATGGTCTGAAAGCAGCAGTGACAGAGGATTTCAGCAAACCACAGGCAGGGAGTAATCTTTACGCTCAACCCATTAGAACCACTTCTCTTGTTGAGGGAATGGTAACGGGAACGCGCATACGTGTTTTAGGCACAGATACCTGGCTTACTACTACCAATTATTACGATGATGACAACCGGCTGGTACAGACTATCAGTGATAATGTGAGCGGAGGACAGGATGTTGCTACCACCATGTACGATTTCAACGGAAAGGTGCTAAGTACCCATCTTCATCATCGGAATAAACAGAGTAGTACAACTCCTGAAACCAAAGTACTGACCATGATGCACTACGATCATGCAGGGCGACTGGATGAAATTACTAAGCGTCTTAATGATGATCCTGCGCTACAACGTACGATTGCCGCAAATACGTATGATGAACTGGGGCAGCTGAAAACGAAGAGGCTGGGTGTAACCGGTGCTTCCAGTCAATTGGAAACACTCGAATATGAGTATAATATCCGTGGTTGGCTGAAAGGTATCAACAGAAAGTTTGTTGCCGGCCAGGTTAACAGTAACTGGTTTGGTCAGGAGCTAAGCTATGATTATGGATTTACCGGCAAGCAATACAATGGCAATATCGCCGGAGCAAAATGGAAAAGTCGATCAGATGGAATTGCACGGGCATATGGTTATCAGTATGATCAGGCAAATCGTGTGACTGCAGCAGATTTTAATCAACTGGAGGGAAGCGCTTCCTGGACAAAATCCCAAATGGATTTCTCGGTAAGCAATCTGACCTATGATGCCAACGGAAACATCCTGTCTATGAGCCAGAAAGGAATGGAAGGGAGTGTTATCAAGCTTATTGACAGTTTGAAATATGGCTATCTTTCTAATAGTAACAAATTATCTTTTGTTACGGATAAACAAAATAACCCCTTTACTCAACTGGGTGATTTTCGTGAGAAACAAAATGATGAATCACCGGATTATCAGTATGATGTTAACGGTAATCAGATCCTTGATCAAAACAAACAGTTGGACATCCACTATAACCACCTGAATCTCCCCGACAGTATTGTCGTTACAGGAAAGGGATACATCACCTACACCTATGATGCTGTTGGGAAGAAATTAAGAAAGAAGGTGGTTGATCAAACCGGACCGGGGAAAGTTACCGTTACTGATTATACCGATGGATTTCAATATATGAATGATACGCTGCGTATTATCAGTCATGAAGAGGGACGTATCCGTACCATCATCAAACCGGGAGTACCGCTTGATTACAAATATGACTATTTCGTTAAAGACCACCTGGGTAATATACGCATGGTGCTCACTGAGCAGACAGATTTCACCATGTATGCCGCTACCATGGAGAATGGCCGTGCCGCTGTTGAGACTGCATTGTTCAGCAATGTAAATGAAACCCGGGTACCCAAACCGGCAGGCTATCCTAATGATGAGATGGATAGTAAGAATGCCGCTGTTGCGAAGTTAAATGCCACTCCCGGTGGAAATAAAATTGGGCCGTCACTGGTGTTGCGCGTGATGGCCGGAGATACTATTCAGGTAAATGCCCGCGCCTTTTATAAATCGCAGGCCCCCGCTACCCAAAACTCGCCACTCACTGCAGAAGATATGGTAGCCGGATTGGTACAGGCATTCAGTGGACAAACGGAACGTAGCGGTCAGCATGGTTTTGACGCAGGAAATAACGGAACGCCATTCAACACAAACTTCTATAACAATAATTACCAGCAGCTGAAAAAGAAGAATCCGGAACAGCCGCAAGGCAAACCTAAAGCGTATCTCAATTTTGTATTGTTCGATGATCAGTTTAAATTAGTAGAACAGAACAGTGGTGTCAAACAAGTGAGCGGGGAAGCTGATCAACTGCAAACCTTTGGTACAGACAAAATGCCAATAACGAAGAATGGCTTTCTGTACGTATATACCAGCAACGAATCACAGCAGGATGTGTTCTTTGATAATGTGGTGGTAACGCAGGCATCCGGCCCGGTGTTGGAGGAGACACATTATTATCCGTTTGGACTGACGATGGTGGGAATTAGTAGTAATGCGTTGAAGGGAGTAAATTATCCGGAGAATAGGTTGAAGTATAATGGGAAGGAATTGCAGAATAAAGAGTTTGGAGATGGGAGCGGGTTGGAATTGTATGATTATGGAGCCAGAATGCAGGATCCTCAGATCGGGCGTTGGTGGGTAATAGATCCATTAGCAGATAAAGCAAGGCGTTGGAGTCCTTATGCCTATGCATTCGATAATCCGATTAGATTCATCGATCCTGATGGTATGTTCCCTGGTGAAGGAGCTTGGCCATTGCCTGGTAAGGTAAATCCATGGGATGGGGTAGCGAATGCCGCCAAGGGCTATGCCCGGTATGTGGCTGCCAAAGCAGTCGGTGCTGTTATTGGTTATGCATTATGGACAGCTAGACAAAAAACGAAGGATGTCATAGAGAATACTTCAATAGAAGTGAAAGCAGAAGTTAAAGTCAAGATGGGAGCAAATCTTGCAGGACAGTCAGAGGGGACGGGATTGAATGTAAATTTCACTAGTGTTGATCTTATTTCATATAAAGGGAGCAAAGAATTTTCCCTGGTGAAAGAGAAGCCTGTTACTCAAGAAGTAAAGTATATGGGAAAAGATAATGCTTATGATCTTAGTGCTGGTGTTGGTGCTGAAATGGAAACCCCTGCGGGGCTTTCCGTGGGTGCCGCCTCCTCCTGGGAGGCTACAATCAAAAATGGAAAAGTTGACGAAAGCAAATCTACAATGGAAGGTAGTATTGGACGCGGTCTTTATGGAGCAAAGCTTGAAGCCAAAGGCGCTAGGGAAATTGCAACCAATAAGGATGGTACGACGAATGCAAAAATAGCCTCTATGGGCTTAAATTATAGTAAAGGAACATTTATTAATTTTTCAACTTCATTCGGTGTATCGCTTATTTATAAAAAGCCTGAAGAGTAGGCTATCAACTTTAAGTATTTTGTCAATACTGCTTGTTGCTTGTCATCAAGAGAACGTCATTCGTAAAAATTACTATCCCAATGGAAAGTTAAAAAGTAAAATACTATTAGAGGATGGAGAGTCTCATTATTATTCTTATTATGAAACGGAGAATATTGAAAGCGAAGGAGGGATAGATAAAAACCTGGAAAGACAGGGGGCCTGGAAGTACTTTAACCCGGATGGCTCGGTATCTTCTTTTGGAAAGTATAACGATAATCTAAAAGTAGGTGAATGGAAATACCAGCTTAAGGATACTGCGATTAGTATTCAGTGGGAAGCCTATGTAAACAGGCCTGTAAAAATCAACATTCCTAAAGGATGGCTGATTGTCGAAACTCTGGAAGCACCGAACCTGTTTAGTGCTGCGGATGATAGTGCACATTTGCATCTTGGAGTTAATATTTCCCGAACAGAGAAGACTCATGAATCCCTTGATAGTATTGTGGCGAGAGGAATTCAATTTTTTCAGGAACAATATCCTGCAAGTAAACAAGAAACAGCTGAGGCCATTATTAATAATGTAAAGGCAAGGAAAGTAATGTTAATTGCTAAGATGCCGGATGGTAAAGTAATGATATCGAACCGGTATTATCTGGTGGAAGGCAATTATGTCTACCTGCTTTCTCTCTTTTCACTTCAGCATGATATGTCTAAATACTATAATCAGATTGCTAAAGAGATCGCACTAAGTTTCCAGGTAATCTAAAATGTATCAGAAATAGAAGGGGGTGTCTCAAAAGACACTCCCTTCTTTTTTTTTGGGGGGGGAAATCTGCGGGGTAGCTTTTTCCGTTTTTATAGTATGCCCAAAGGAAAAACACTATCAGTAGTCTTTAAAGCCAATCAGCAGCACCAGGCTATGCTTTTCCCTCCCGAGATTGGGGATCTGATAGCCGAGAATCACCCAGTTCGTGTGGTGGATGACGTAATAGAAAAGATCGATATAACTTTATTGCTGAAGCGTTATAAAGCAGGAGGAACCAGCAGTTACCATCCCAGGATGTTATTGAAAGTCCTTATTTACGCTTATATAAATAACATTTACAGTAGCCGTAAAATAGAGGAGGCACTAGGCCAGAACATCCACTTTATGTGGCTTAGTGGTATGAGTAAACCCGATCATAATACGATCAACAGGTTCCGTGGTGAACGCTTGCAAAAGGTATTACAACCTATATTCACCCAGGTGGTATTGTTGTTATGCGAAGAAGGCTTACTGAACATAAAAGAACTGTACACTGACGGGACAAAGATAGAATCGCAGGCAAATCGCTACAGTTTTGTATGGAGCAATGGCATTAAGTACAGTAAAGAAAAAATAAAACAGCAGCTTAATGACTTGTGGAAATATGCACAATCAGTGGCAGCTTCAGAATTGGGTGATGATACGGACCCATCCGGATATGACAAAATCGACAGTGAAAAAGTCAGTAAAACAATAGCGGCCATCAATGACGCCCTCAAAGAAAAACCCATAGACAAGCGGATCAGACAAAAGCTGGGATATGCTCACCGTAACTGGCCTTCAGCGTTGGATAAGTATGAGCAACAGGAACAAATAATAGGCTCTAACCGCAATAGCTATAGCAAAACAGATCCCGCCGCTACCTTTATGCGTATGAAGGAAGATCATATGAAGAATGGTCAGCTTAAACCAGCTTATAATCTCCAGATAAGTACTAATAATCAATACATCGTCAATTACAGCCTTCATCAGCAGTCCACGGATACATCAACTTTAATCAGTCATCTCCTGCAGTATATACGGTTATATAAACGAGTGCCCGCCAATATTACAGCGGATGCAGGGTATGGCAGCGAACAGAACTATCAATGGCTGGAAAACAGGAGAATTACGGCTTATGTTAAGCATGCTTCCTTCGATCGCAACCAGCACCGGTCAACTAAAACCAGGGAAATGTTCAAGGCCCAAAACCTACCCTACAATGCTGAAAAGGACCACTATATCTGCCCTGCCGGCCAGCGAATGCGTAGAAAAAGTACGTTCCCAAAAACAACTAAAAACGGTTACAGGCAAACAATAACTACTTATCAAGCCAGAACATGCGAAGGATGTACATTACGGCAGATGTGTCATGATCAACAAACAAATCGCATCATAGAAGTAAATCATAATCTAAATCGTCTTAAGGCGCTGGCTGACAAACGATTAAAAGGAAGAAAAGGAATACAGAAGCGTAAACAACGTTGCCATGACGTGGAATCTGTCTTCGCAAATATTAAGCATAATCATGGCTTTAAAAGATTTATGCTAAAAGGGATGGATAAAGTGTCAATCGAAATGGGATTAATGGCTATGGCACACAATCTTAGAAAGAAAACAGCATAAAATCAGGTTAACCCTTCACTTCTAAAAATGGAAACTGGAGAATCATTATAACAACCGGAATTTATAAAAAAGAAGCCGTCTCTTGTTTTGAGACGGCCCCATCTATTTCTGATACATTTATCTAAGTCCTAAAACAACTCATCCAGCAATATATAATACTCAATCCTCTCCTTATCCGGTTGCATATTCAACATCTCAAAAAAGAGCGCGGCATAATCATCGCCACCAAAGTTGTGTTTTAGTGAACGAATGCATAGTGCTATATCCTGATAAACATCTGCAATACCGGCGCCGCCGATATCTATGAAACCACTTACCCGGCCTTGTTTCCCGAAAATATTGGGCAGGCAGTAGTCACCGTGGGTAAATGCAGGCGTATATGCAGCAGGCTGATGTGCGATGAGATAATCGAGCAGTGCCTGTGGTGTAGCGAAGCGATTATTGTTTTCCCAGTCGGAGGTGTCTACCAGCTGGTGTTGGATATTATAGGCAGCGGCCTGCAGCTTTTTATCCAGGTGGTGATGGAATGGGCAGTTGCCGGTAGGAACGGCAGACAGCAGTTTGATGCCATCAGCCAGCAGCTTAACGGTCAGCTCCGGATTGTCGAGGTAGGAGAGGGAACACAGCATTTCTCCTTCTATGGCGGCGGTCAGCAGGTATTCTGTTTGCTGATGGGAGCCGAAATAGAGGATGGGCGGCACCGGCAGTTTATCCTGCAGCCAGGTCATCACTTCATATTCCTGCAGCAATCCTTTTCCGGCGGGTTGTATTTTTAGATAGGAGGTGCTGCGGTCGCTGAAGTAGCGGTGTACGCTGGCGGTGGAGAGGCCGATATCGATCTGATCGCGTTGCATGCCGGCCAGCAGGTGGGCCAGATCGGCAGGGAGTGCGGATATATGGGTATTGTGATCGTTCATGTTTCCGTTCTATTGGCAATATAAAAATAGGGTATTATGCTGAGGTGGGGAATATTTTGCGCCTGCACTTGCATTTGTGAAATGCTTTTTTTTATTTTTATGCTTAAACCTTTTGTGTTTGAAGCAGTTGCCGGATACAGCGTTGCTGGAGCGTATGCAGGCATATAATGATAAGGCCGCTTTTGATGAACTGTACCGCCGATACTGGGAACAGCTTTATATGGCCGCATATGCCAGATTACAGCAGGATGCAGATGCCAAAGATTGTCTGCAGGAAGTTTTCGTTTCTTTATGGAATAAGCGCCGGGAGTTGCAGATCCAGGGCCCGCTGGGACCGTATCTGCATGTAGCGCTCAAATACCGTATCCTTAATCATCTCCGCAGTAATCATAATTACCAGAAACATCTGGACCTCTTTGCAGCCGTGCCTCCCGCCGTTTTTTCCCGGGCAGATGACCGCCTTGTGCTGGCAGAAATCCAGCAGATCATTCAGCAAACGATCAATGCCATGCCGGAGAAGATGCGCGAAATTTATATCCTGAGCCGGCAGGAACAACTAAGTGTCCGCGAAATGGCCGACCAGCTGGGCGTTTCCCAACAAACCGTGAAAAACCAGGTCAGTACTGCGCTGAAACGCCTGAAAGATGCCCTCGCGCGTTTCAAATAATCCTTCTCAAAAAATTTTTTTTTCAGCATCTGGTACCATCGCTTTTGAGCGGTGTCATAATAACAGAAAACGGTTAAAAACGTGCGCGATCAGGATAAAATAGCTCAGATCATCACACGGCTCGAAACCGGAACCTGTACTCCACAAGAACTGGAATGGCTGCATGAATGGTATCAATCCCGGGATATGCAGACTGGAGCGGTGTTCCGTGACGATGCCCATCGGCTGCAGCTGCAATCGGATATGTTACAACATATTCATGAACAGCTGGATGAAGTGCAGGTGCCTTCAACAGGCAGTGTGGTGCCTTTATATAAAAAATGGTGGACCGCAGCTGCTGTGCTGGTTCTGGTGGTGGCTACGGGGGCCTGGGCCTGGCACAGCTACCGGGAAACACATACCCTGCTGATAGCAGAGGTAGGGCCCGGCCAGCAGCAACAGATCGTGCTGTCAGACAGTTCCCGCGTATGGCTCAATGCCGGCGCCAGACTGAAATATCCAAAGGTCTTTGGTGATATCAGGACCGTGGAACTGGAAGGAGAAGGTTTTTTTGAGATACAACAGGATGCACATCGCCCGTTTGAAGTACATACACAGGAGCTGAATGTACAGGTGCTGGGGACTTCTTTTGATGTAAAAGCCTACAGCATGCTGGATGAAACACAGGTGACCGTGAAAACAGGCATGGTGAAAGTATTGCATCACCAGACCGGACTCGATGTACTAAGTGCCAATGATCAGCTGACCTACAGCCGTTCTGCGCAACAATATATGAAGTCGAAAGCTGACAACGACCAGATCAACGAATGGGCCAGCGGCATGATCAGCCTGTCACAGGCAGGGTTTGCGGAAGTTGCACTTACACTGGAAAACCAATATGGCGTACATATACGGTTTAATCCGGCAGAGATGAAGCAGTACGAATATACGCTGCGATGCAGCAAACACTTGTCCGTAAGCCAGGTATTGGATATCATCAGCAGTATACATCCTATACAATATGATATAAAGGATAATGAAATAACAGTTCACCGTAAAAACTAATATAGCATAAGGAGGATGCACCAACTATAACGCAGGGATGAAAACAGTGCCTTCATCCCCCGGGACGGTTATGTCCATCAGTAAAAGAAAAAACCGCGTCTGTTCCAGCAGACACGGTTAAGATCATACAAATGCTTGTATGCATTTAGTAAACACTAAAATCAACCAAATATATGCAAAATTCGCTTTCGCTAACGTATATACGTAGGTTAGTGAGGGGAGGCATTCTGTTCGCGGTGCTCACACTGGGAAATATCAGCTTCCTGTCTCCATATGTATATAGTCAGTCGTCACAGCCTGTCAGCATCACCGCTGTCTTTGAAAATGAAAACCTGGCAGCCTGTATTAAAAAGCTGGAACGCAGCTACCATCTGTCATTCGGATACGACAACCAGGATCTGATACGTTATCACATCAACAAACTTAACTTTGTCAATGAGCCACTGGACAAGGTTTTGGCTACACTGCTGAAAAAAACAGGACTCACTGTTGAAACCAAAAACGGCGTATATCTGATCGTCAGACCCGTTGTTGCCGCTGCTACAACAGAACCCGCCGGCAGAATACGTGGCCGTATCGTAGATGCCAACTCCAATAACCCTGTGCCCGGTGTGACCGTTCGTGTAGCCGGCGCCAGATATTATGCTGTTTCCAACCCTGAAGGAGAATATGAACTTATCTTGCCTCCAGGAAATTATTCCCTGCAATATTCTTTTATCGGTTATCAGGAAGAGATAAAACCGGCCATCAAGGTGATGCCCAGTGTGGTGGCTGCTGTTCCGGTGATGATGACCGTAAAACCTTCCCATCTTACAGAAGCGGTGGTAATCGGTTATGGTGTACAGGAACGCCGTAATCTTCTGGGTTCCGTGACTACCTTTAAAGCCAGTGAACTGCCCGGACAAATGCCGCTTTCGTTAGATGAAGCCATGGTTGGTAAACTGCCGGGTGTATACATTGCTCCCTCCAGTGGTGTGCCCGGCGCTGCCAGCAACATCACCATCCGTGGTATCAGCACCCTTAACGCCAACGGCAACACGCCGTTGATCGTAGTCGATGGAGTACCTATCTATGGCGTGGATCCCAATCTTAATACTGTCAATTATAATAAAAATGGTACACAGAGCTTTTCATATGGTGGCAACCAGGTAGTCAATGAATACCGCCAGCCTACTACATTTGAAAAGAATCCCCTGGCCACACTCAATCCGGATGATATCGAATCCATCGAAGTGCTGAAAGATGCTTATTCTACCGCTATCTATGGCTCCCGTGGCTCCGGAGGCGTGATCCTCATCACCACCAAAAAAGGAAAAAGAGGTAATGTAAGAGTAGATGTGCAGCTGGGCACTTCTGTCAGCTCTCCCCGCAAACTGCCTTCCATCATGACCGGCGACCAGTATGCAGATTTTTACAACCGCCTGTTTGCTCTGAAAGACTCTATCGGCAAAGCCGGTAATCCCTACTACCGGCCGGTGAACTATAAATTCCCGAAAGGAGTTAATACAGACTGGTTGCATGAAGTGCTGAGAGACGCTACCGGCGCAGACGCCAACGTGTCGCTCAGTGGCGGTACGGAAAAAAGCAACTATTACGTGAGCCTCGGCTACGACAAACAACAGGCCTATATCATCAACAACGATTTCACCCGCTATCAGGGCCGCGTCAACTTCGACAACCAGATGACCAGAAAGCTGAAAGTAGGCGTCAGCATGTCTTTGAACCAGGCTACCAACAACTCCCTCAACGCGCAGGAGATATACCGCGGCGCTATCCAGAAGGCACCCAATATCCCTGTCCGCGATAGTGCCGGCAACTTTAACTGGCTCTATGGTAAGAACCCTACCGGCCCGGAAGATATCTCCAATCCGGTTGCACAGGCCACCACCGGTAAAAACTATACTACCGACAACCGTGTGCTGGGTAATGTGTTTGCCGATCTGAAACTGCTCTCCTGGCTTAGTCTGCACTCCGATGTAGGAGTGGACTGGATCAACTCCCGCGCCTACAGCCGGGTGATAGACCGGCCCAAAACACCCGGAGGCAACGCTTCCGAAACACAACAGCAGCTCCGCAAATGGGTCAGCAATAACCGCATCGATATCAACAAGGCATTTGATGGCGGTCATGCTGTGAGTGCCATGTTGGGGCAGAGTTATGAGAAATCCGTAGAAGATGCGACTGCCGTTATAGGCGATGGTTTCCTCAACAATGAGATGCTGAGCATCTCCACCGCAAAAAACAAAAGAGTGGTCAGCTCCCTGGAACAACAATGGGCACAGGTGTCTTTCCTGGGAAGGTTGAACTATGAATATCAGCATCGTTACCTGGTAGGTGTCACCTACCGTATGGACGGCTCCTCCCGTTTCTCTGCCAACCACCGCTATGTAGGGTTTCCTTCCTTTGCGCTGGGATGGGTGCCCAGTGAAGAATCTTTCCTGAAAGGCAACAAACTGATTGAACAACTCAAAATACGCGGTAGTGTAGGCTTCACCGGTAGTGATGGTGGCAACGGCTACTATGGCAACCAGGGCCAGTATGTAGTGGATGTATACGGCGACTCTTATGGCAATGTGGGCGCTATCGGTGTCAAACAACCGTCTAATCCCAACCTGCAGTGGGAGCGTACCACCACCTGGAACGCAGGCATGGACCTGAGTATGCTCAATGGACGCATCAGCGTTACATTGGATTATTACAGAAGACAAACATCCAACGCTATCCTCAGTTCCGTACTGCCTTATTTTATGGGCTTCTCCATGCAGAAGCAGAACCTGGCGGATCTCAGCAACAACGGTATTGAGTTCAGCATCAGCAGTCAGAACATCCAGCGTAAAGCTTTCAGCTGGACCACCAACTTCAACATCTCCGGCAACCGGAATAAGATCATACGACTGCACAAGATTGATGAAGACCAGCTGGCCAATCAGAACGAAGTCGAGGGTAACCGCTTCTGGCGCGTAGGACATTCTGCCACCGCTTATTACCTGTACAACTGGGGCGGTGTCAATCCGGCCAATGGACAGCCACTCTGGATCGATAATGCCGGTAAAAGCTCCGAAGTGCCGATACAACAACAGTATTCGGGCGCTCCCTATGTGCATCGCGAATATATGGGCGACGCTATGCCCGTGGTATTCGGTGGCCTTGGTAATACGATCACCTACAAAGCCTTTGAGCTCAATTGTTTCCTGTCGTTTTCCGCAGGAAATAAAATCATCAATGGCGCCAAAGCAGCACAGTACAGTTACCTGGGCAGTTCTTCTACCGCCAACAATGTATACAACCTTTCCCCGGAACTCCTGAACTACTGGCAATATCCCGGTCAGGCAACAGACATCCCGGCACTGATCAACAAATCCAATGCAGCGGCAGCCGGCTTCGGCAGCTCCTATGATTACACGCTCAGCCGCCAGTCATCCCGCTTCCTGGAAGATGCTTCCTTTATCAAACTGAGAAGCCTCTCGCTGGCCTATAATTTTACCAGCTTGCTCAAACATGTACAAACCGTGAAATCGTTGCGGGTATTTGTAGAAGGCAACAATCTGCTGATACTGACCAGCTATTCCGGCCTCGACCCGGAAGTGAATGCCTATGGCTCTTCCGCGCTGAACATGGGGTATGATGAACTGACACTGCCTTCGCCACGCACCTGGAGAGCAGGTATTAAAGCATCTTTTTAAAATGATCGTATGAAAAGATATTCCTCTTACATATACAGCTTGTTGCTGCTGGCCGTACTCGGGGCCTGCAACAAACAACTCGACCTGAAGCCGGAAGGTACCATGGTGGAAGCTGACCTTTTAAAAAATAAACAAACGACCGAAAGTTTTCTGGCCGATACCTACCTGCACATGATGGATGCCTGCGACGGCAACATGTACCTGTTTGCAGACGTCACCGGCAATGTGGTCAGCTCTTTTGACCAGGCCCTCGTAAAAGGAGCCGTAGATCCCCGCGACAAAAACTATGATGACCTCTGGAGAAAACCATACATGACCATCAACCAGGCCAATGTGATCATTACGCAGCTCTCCCGGTATGCCACCTTTGACGCCGATACTCAACAGCAGTTTATTGCTGAAGCCAGATTTATACGGGCTTTCTGTCACCTGGTACTGTTGCAGATGTATGGAGATGGTGCATTACAGGGCAAGATGAACAATAAGGGCATCCCGCTGATGCTACAGTCCTTTGATGGTTATGATGGTTCTCAGAATAAAGAAAGAAATACCAACGGAGAAGTATATACGCAGATATTAAAAGACCTGGATGAAGCCATGGCTGTGCTGCCGGAAAAACGTACCGATCCTACAGACCAGGCCGGCCGTGCTACCAAAGGAGCTGCTGCAGCCCTCGCAGCCCGCGTATCGCTCTATATGCAGGACTATGTCAAAGCGGCTGCCTATGCCAATACAGTATTGTCTGCACAACGTTATGCCCTGCAGCCGTCTTTTGTACAGCTCTGGCCCGACCATGCTACTGGCACCGGAAAATATCCGCTCAGCACCGAAATCATTTTTGCCTTCCCGGAAAGTTTTAATGCTACCAGCTATGGCAACCATGGTATCTACTATGTTTATGGCTATTACAAGCCGCTGCCTGACTTCCTGGCCCTGTACGAAACACAGGATGAAAGGCTCACGGATCTGTTGACCGCCACCAATCAGATGCGCAAATTCACTGACCCTAAGCTCATGGATAATGTCAACATGATCCGACTGCCGGAAGTAATGCTGACCGCCGCCGAAGCCCTGGCGCAGACCAACGGCGTGAACGCCACTTCAGTAGATCTGCTGAATAAAGTATACGGTCGCGCCTACACGAAAAATCCGGTGCCTAAAGTATACACCATAACAGACTTCAGCGGCAAACAGGCGCTGATAGACCGCATCCTGCTGGAACGCAGCCGGGAACTGGCATTTGAAGGGTTTGCCCGTTTTGATGCCATCCGCAGCGGTAAACAACCTAATCCCCAGTTGCCCGCAGACCGGTATGCCATGCCCATTCCTCAGCGGGAAATTGATATCACCGGCGGACTCATTGTACAAAATCCGGGATATACGAAATAACGTAAAAGTATAAACGATAAACAGATGAAGAAAACCATCACCACCCTCTCTGTCGCCTTACTGGCCCTCAGCAGCCAGGCGCAGAGCAGTAAGGAAATCATCCTGCAGGGAGATATCAGCGGCGACCTGAAAGGACATCATAAGATGTACCTCTATTCCCGCACCTACAAGGACTCTGCCACCATCGTCAACGGGCATTATTCTTTCAGGATACCCTTCAGCGAACCGGTATTCCTGATGCTGCTGCCACAATATGTACAGGCAGAACGCCAGATGTACGTGCCTTTCGGCATCCTGATGGACAAACCAGTCACCTACACGGTCACCAGCGACATCAGCAAGGGTATGAACGCTTCCACCGTAAAAGGCTCTGAAGCAACGGAACTACTGCGGGCCTATGAGCAGGATAAGTCCGCTGCCTGGAAAAAGATCAGCACCGGCCTGCAACAGGCTTTTGGTAAACCATGGCTGCAGGAAAATGATCCGCAATACGAAGCCTTTGAGAAAAAGCAACAGGCGCTGCAACAACAGCATCTGCTGCCAATACTGGAGAAGCTGGTGAAAGAACATCCCAATTCCTATGCTGCGGTATACAGCCTCAATGATGCCCGGCAGATCGCTTCGGTGGAACAACAGGAACGGCTATACGCTACCTTGTCTAAAGACTTGAAAGCAACAACGCCCGCAAAGGAATTCCATCAGTTTACAGAAGGTATCCGTAATTCCGCCGTCGGCAAACAGGTGAAGGATTTTTCATTACCAGATCCGGACGGAAAGACGATCAGCTTTAGCAGTCTGAAAGGAAAATACGTGCTGATCGACTTCTGGGCCAGCTGGTGCTCGCCCTGCCGCAAATCCTTCCCTCATATGAGAGAAGTGTATCAGCAGTATAAAGACCAGAACTTTATCATCTACAGTATTTCCATCGATAAAAGCAAGGCAGACTGGCTGAAGGCTGTAGCAGAAGAAAATAATCCCTGGCTGCAGTCGCTGGATAATATCAATATCGCGGGTGGCGGATTCGCAGTCACCGGTGTGCCTACTACTTATCTGATTTCTCCCGAAGGGAAAATCATGATGAAAGAAATTGGTTTCGACGAAACAGGTAATGGTAATATAGAAAAGAAGCTGGCAGCGCTTTTCGGTACCATCGTCAAAAAGTCCGCACCAGAGAAATCCAAAAATGAAAACAGTACAACAAAGGCTATCCCGATGATGCCTATGCAATAAGTAAAATCATAAACCATCTACATGATAAAAAAACAGAACAGTTGGCTGCTGGCCATGCTGGCCGCCAGCATGGCCCTTCCGGCCACCGCACAAACCAAACGGTTTATTACTGTGAGCGGAAAGATCAAATTTCCTCCACCCCGGGAACAACAGGAAAAATTTCCTTTCCTGGTACAGAAACAGGAAGGGGATGATCGTGTCACAATCGATACGATCCGTCTGAAACCGGATGGGACTTACAGTATAAAGCTGGATGCCACCCGCCCGCAGTTTTATATATTGAATGAATTTGAAGAAGACCGGCTTACCGTTTGGGCCAACAAGGAAAACCTTCGGATAGATTTCAGAGGAATGGATACTGCGTTCATCAGGATTAAAAATCCGCCTTATGTGTATATCCAGGGTAGTGAAGAAAACAATCTCATTAACCAGGTCAATTTTATCGTTTACCGCAATTACCAGAGCATGATCGAGATAGGGCGCCTGCAGTACAAGGCTTCCCTGGCCAAGGACACAGCTTTGGAAAGGGCTATGCAGGACCAGTACGGATGGCTCGGCGATGATATGGACGAACGTTTGAAACTGCTGGTCAAAATGTATCCCAATACACCGGTACTACTGTATGTGTTGGATTATCTGCATCCCAGAAAAGATAAGGAACTGATTACTGCAGAACTGGGCCGCCTGGTGAAAAAATATCCTTACCTCGAAGAAGCAAAAAGTAAACAGGTGGATATGGTAAAGGCAGAAGCGATTGCCCGCAAAACAGCCATTGGCGCCACCGCCATAAACTTCACCCAGAACAATGTCAGCGGAAAAGCGATACAGCTGACAGACTATCGCGGCAAATACGTACTGCTCGATTTCTGGGCCAGCTGGTGTGGTCCCTGCCGCGCAGAAAATCCCAATGTGCTGGATAATTACGAAAAGTACCACAAAAAAGGACTGGAGATCCTGGCCGTATCACTGGACGACAAAAAGGCTGCATGGCTGAAAGCCATTAAAGACGATGGCCTCACCTGGGAGCATGTGAGCGATCTCAAAGGCTGGAAAAATGAAGTGGCAAAGGAATATAATATCCGTGCAGTGCCCAGCAATTTCCTGCTCGACAAGGACGGCAAGATACTGGCCGTGAACCTTCGCGGGGAAGAGCTGACCCAAAAGCTGGAAGAAATCTTTGGTAAATAGTGTTTTAAATTTAAGCTGTAAAGAAGTGTTATGAAGAAGTTATTATTATTGTTGCTGACCTGCTGGAGTAGTATGGCCATGGCCCAGATGCAGGCCGCAAAACGTATTATCCCGGATTATACCCACGAAACCAGGATTAAAAGCACAACGGTGAAGATATGGCGTATCATCCGCGATCTGCCGCAGGTAAAGGAATATTCCAATGGAACCATCAAAGAGGTAAATATCCGTACGGTGAATGAAACCAGGTACCGTGATCTCACTTTCAGCGATGGGCATAAGCGCACTGATGAAATTGAGCAGGTACATGAGTCGTACAAATTTTTTGTGTTTCATGTGCTGGAGCCATTGCCGGCCGGTATCGGCAAAGCCATTGTGACGGCACTGGTAGAATCCCTGCCCGACAATGATGATGTGTCTGTAGTACGCTGGAGTATTATTCTGGAAGGAGATAAGGCCGGCAGAAAACCGCTGGTGGACAGCCTTTCCGCTGAAATAGCCAATTATGAAGCCGGACTGAAAAAGATGCTGGAATAAATAACAAAACCGGGTATTTATATAGATACCCGGTTTTGTTACTATGAATAAACTATTGATTGTTGGACACACCTGCAAGGAATTCCTCTATCATGGCTACTGACAGCTGAGGCATTTTACTGCCTGGTTTTCCTGTAAATGCCTCTCCCAGAAATTCTCCATGTGCGCCGGGCATGATCGCCAAACGCCCTTTGGGCAGCAGCCGGTACATGGCTGCAGCATGTTCAGGCTGAACCACATCCTGATCGCTGATGATCACAAAAGCAGGCACCTTAATGGAACGGATCGCATCATCTGACCAGTCTTTGAAATGGACTACCCGTTCCCTGTCCTGGTTGAACATGGCCAGCAGTGCCTTTTGATCATGGCGGACCGCCATAAAGGCATCTTTATACACTTGCGGCATATAACTGAAATCTGCTTGCTCCATGTTTTTCCAGAATGCAGCCGGCAGGCCTTCCCGTTTATAAAAGGCGGAGATGATCACCACGCTGCGCACTACCTCAGGGTGGCGGATGGCTATCTGCATAGTGGTGCTGCCGCCATTGCTGAATCCGATGATATCAGCTTGTGGGATGTGCAGTGTTTTCAACAGTGCGGCCACATCATCTGCATCCTGTTCGAAGGTGATGTTACCAGGGCGTCCTTCGGTATGACCATGTCCCTGCAGGTCTACAGCAATCACCTGGTGATGGCTCGCGAAGTCGTTGAGTACGCTGCCGTAGTTGGTCCGGAGGGTAGAGCCGCCGCCGTGTATCAGTACAAGCGGACTTCCCTGGCCATGTATTTCGTAGTACATTTTGATGCCGTTAACGGTGGCATATCCGCTGGAGGTATCTGTTGGTATTGTGCTGCCTTTTAAAGAGGCGGCGGAGACAGGCAATACAGAGCTGATGGTAGCGAAGGCTATCGCTACCAGGATTAGGCGTACCATTTTCGTATATGTTTAAAGGTTATACTATTTATGCGTCGGCTGCAGATGAGTTTCGAGGATGTCGAGCATCTGTTCCCAGCTGGGGTAGGCGCCGGTGCGTTTGGCGAGTGTCATGTCTACGGTTTGATGCAGCGTGAACAAGGTGTTGTCGCCTTCCGGTGTAAACGTGACCGTTAGTATCGTTTCTGAGGGCCACTCAGGGTCCATACCGGCTTCCCTGGAACTGATAACGTTACCCTGTTCATCAGCCAGCTGTAGTTTGCAGACGATTTTTTCCGGAGATACAATTTCGAGGTAGGTGGTTTTACACCAGCAGTCTTTATTGGTGCTGCCGGGATTGCGGATACAGGAGAGCGTGCTGCCTCCTGGCCGTATGTCGGTATATGCAAAGTGGACGATGCAGCCTTTGGGTGCATACCAGTGTTGCAGGTGTTCGGCGCTGGTCCAGGCTTCAAATACCAGTTCTCGCGGTGCACGGATGATACGGGAGATGAACGTATCATTATTTGTTCTGTTTGCCATGTTTTTTATTTTTTGATTGTAAATCCTCTAAGTATTGTTCCATGGAATCGATGGTCTCATTCCAGTATTTCCGGCATTCCTCCACCCAGCCGGATATTTCCTGGAGCCGGTCCATTTTTAGTTCGCAGTAACGTTCCCTGCCTTGTTTGCGGATGGAGATCAGGCCGCATTCCGTGAGTATTTTAATATGCTGGGAGATGCCGGGCCTGCTGGTGTCGAAGTTTTCGGCGATGGCATTCAGGTTCATGGACTGCCGCGCTATCAGCGTGATGATTTCCCGCCGTGTAGGGTCTGCTATGGCCTGATATATGTCCCGTCTCTTTTCCATTATGTAATCATTTGCTTACAAATATAGGAAATGTAATTAAATGCTTACATATTTTTTTGAGAGAAAATTGTTTTAAGAGAATGATAAGGGCTCATATATATCTTTGTGCCGGAAAAGAAAATTATTATGGGACCATGGGTACATACCTGCAGGCAGTGTGGCGGTAAAAGTTATTTTAATCCGTCGGACATGTTGTTACCGGAATTAATGTGCCGGCATTGCGGAAGTATTAAAATAAATCTGCCGGAAGAGCGGGAGCGTATGCGGCAGTTGCTGGAAGAGGATAACTGGTATGCGGGATTTCTGGAGTTGTTGTTTAAGATAGAGGAGGGGTTGGGTATTGAGTATGAGGAGGTTGATTTTCCGCGGCCGTTTGTAACGTGGCGGCAATTGCTGGAGGTGACGGGCAGGCCTTGCGGAGCGCTGACAGCTGAAGAAATACTTTCGAGGGTGGCAGCATTTTCTTCACTAACGGTAATGGACATACGGCAAATGATGGACATGCCGGTATATATAGATTGAATGACAAAAAATATAATTGTTAGGAAAACTAATTGTTTATTTATTGTATTTGTGTGTCTATAATCCTTTGTGGTGGCTGTTTTGATGATGTTTTGGCTGGTTTTTTTGTTAATCTTTTATTTTTTTCTGAAAAAAAATTTGGAGGAATCAGAATCTTTTTTATCTTCGTTTCACTTATCCAAACAGTCTGTAAATTAGTTGTCCCAAAGTTTTGATTAGCATTGTTCCCCTGAATTACTATATCTAAGATTGGCAGTATATCCTGAAATTAACTATTCCATAGGTTTCCAAGCGTCCCTTCATCATAGCGGTTACTGATACCAGTAATTTTCCATCGATGTAACAGGGCTTCGTATTTAATCAGTCATGTGAATGTTGCGTAATTTTCTGATTGCGTGTATTAAAGATGTATGTGATTTTATCCCTGGCAGCATTCTGCTTATTCTTCCGTTTGTTCGTTTCATCATCTTAAATTCAGACTTCTATGAAGAAGGAGATTCTATCATTGACCATGCTTGCGGCCGTCTTGTGTGTGGATAACGTATCTGCACAAACATCCGGAACGGCCACTGCAAATGCTTCCGCGTCTGTTGTTACCCCACTAACGGTTATTAATCTGAATGGTAATCTGAGCTTCGGTAATATAGCACCTTCCGGGACAGCTGGTGCGGTAATACTGGACCCCAATGGTACCCGTACTTTTACAGGGGGCGTTTCAGCCCTGCCTGGAGGTGGAGTAAACGTTGGTACTTTTCAGGTAACCGGAGAGAACGGGTTTTCGTATTCCATCACACTTCCTGCCAGTGTATCATTAACCAATACTACCAGTGGTGGAGCACAGACATTGTTTGCAAATAATTTTACCAGCTTTCCAACCCCTACCGGGGTGTTGACTGGAGGCAGCCAAACGTTGCTGGTTGGTGCAACGTTGCAGGTGCCCGGCGGCTCAGTACCAGGTGTCTACAGTACTGCTACGCCGTTTTCAGTGACCGTCAACTATAACTGATCGGCAATTTCAGCTTAACCAAAAGGCCCTGTGCTACACCTGGGTACAGGCCTTTTGTATCCCTATGAAAACCCTTCATTTATTTAATTAGTTAAGAGATGTATGCAACCATGCTTATGAAACAGCAGCTAACCCTGCGCGTGCAGCAGAGATATGAGATAGTCTTTTGCACCGCATTCATGCTTTCTTTGTTACTAAACGCGGCCTCAGTGCAGGCGCAGGGCGACCTGATGATTTATCCCAAAAGGGTGATTTTCGATGGAAGCAAAAGAACACAGGATCTGGCTCTTGCCAATTCCGGCAAAGACACCGCTACCTATCTTGTTTCCTTTGTGCAAATCAGAATGAAAGAAGATGGTTCTTTTGAAAACATTGAACAACCCGATTCGGGCCAATTGTTTGCAAGCAACAACCTTCGGGTTTTCCCGAGAACTGTAACCATTGCTCCCAAAGAATCACAAGCCGTGAAACTGCAGGTTATCAATACAGGCAACCTGCCTCCCGGCGAATATCGATCCCATGTTTATTTCAGGGCTGTCCCTCCTCCCATACCTGCAGGCGAAATACCGGTCGCCAAAGACACTAACAATCTGGAAGTAAAACTGGTACCTGTCTTCGGTGTTACCATACCTGTTATTATCCGGATTGGAACTGACTCAACGACCACCTCTATCTCAGACATGAACACCGACCTGAGCGACCCCAAAAAACCACAGGTGCTCTTTAGCATCAACCGCTCGGGTAACATGTCTACCTATGGAGATCTCACCATCGACTACGTGTCGCTCACCGGACAACGAACGCGCGCCGCTTTTGTGAAAGGTGTGGCAGTTTACACGCCACTACTGAAACGGAAGTTACGCATAGAGCTTGACCCCACTTCCAAACTCAACTATCATCAGGGAAAGCTGGAAGTGAATTTCGAATCCAACGCAGGAAAAAATCCGGAGCTACTGTCAAAACAGGAACTGGTCCTGCGCTGAGCGACAGCACTATTGTTATACCCATTAAGCAGTTAATTGATCATGGGCACGCAAAGTATACAGCAAGCCAGATGGTGGGCTGTAACGGGGATACTTTTCCTGTTATCCTGGCAGCCAGTCAAAGCGCAGATTAGACCTACCATCATTCAGCAGCTCAACTTCGGTACTTTCAGCACGGGCCAGTCAGGTGGTACTATCACCATCTCTCCAACCGGCGCCTGTTCTGCTACCGGTGATGTGATCTCCATCAACAAAGGTGGTATTGCTACACCGGCAGTCATAGAACTGGAGGCTCCCATCGGTAGCAGAATCGCTATCCTGGAAACCAACAGTTTACTGAAAGGCAGCCATGGCAGTACCATGACGCTGCGGATCAAAGGGTCTGAACCGGCGATGCCCTTTGTTACCAAGACCCCCAGGACCAGCATCACCATTGGCGGAACCCTGACGGTCAACAGACCAGGACATATGTCATCAGGAAAGTACGATGGACAAATCTTCATCACTTTCCTGGCAGGTGAATAACCATCATTGATTTGGAAACCAGCAATCATTTTCAACGTGAAACAGCTTCACCATACGATCATGACGTTTTTAACCGGCGTCCTCCTCCAGGTTACCCTCATAGCCGGCTGTCCGGAAAAATGCAGCGCACAGGATGCTGCAGACGGAGATGAAGTGATGGTGACCGTTAGAATGCAGGAACTGGGTGCTGTTGAATTAGCTGCTATTATCCGTAAACAGGAAGTATATCTGTCCGTCAATGAGATGTTTGACTTTCTGAAAGTAAAAAACACTTTTTCGGCAAAATCAGATACCCTGTCAGGGTTTATCAACAGCTCCGAAGATGTGTATACCATTGAAAGAACAAGTAAGATTATTGCATATAACAAAAAACAAACAGTCATGACAAACGCAAACCTCATCAGTACGGCTTCAGGGTTCTACCTGAAATCCAGCAGCTGGGGGGAAGTGTTTGGAATCAACTGCGCATTCCGTTTCAGCGACCTTTGTGTGATACTTACTACCAAACTGGATTTGCCTATCCTGAGAGAAATGCGGCAGCAACGTCTTCGCGACAAAATCAATCGGCTCAAAGGCATTGAAAAGGCAGATACCATTATCGCGAGAAAAGCCACGGCGTTTAGTCTTAATGCAGCTGACTGGTCTGTGATGGCCACCCAGCAGTATGGAGGCAACAATACCAACCTTAACCTGTCTTTAGGTGGTGAACTGGCCGGTGGTGAAACCAATATCCAGTTGAATTATAACAATGTTAACCAGCTGGATATACGTAATCAGCAATTTATGTGGCATCGTGTAAATAATGATAATCCATTGTTACGGCAGGTTACCGTAGGCAGAATCAATAATGGCTCCATCGCGTCACTATTGCATCCCTTGGCTGGTGTTCAGTTTTCGAACACACCAACGCTCAACAGGACTGCCTTCGGTACCTACCGGTTAACCGACCTTACTTATCCCGGCTGGAAAGTTGAACTGTATATCAACAGTGAGCTGATCGACTATCAACAGGCGGATGCATCGGGGTTCTTTGCCTTTAATGTGCCCATTATTTATGGTAATACATCGGTGCAGCTCCGGTTTTATGGCCCCTGGGGAGAAGTGCGTTCCGAGCAGCGCGAGATTATCATCCCTTTTAACTTTATCCCTGCCGGTGAATTGAATTATTCGGTGACAGGCGGCGTTGTGCTCGATGGAGAAAACAGCCGTTATGCCCAGGGAATCGTCAGCTATGGCGTCTCACCACATATCACTGTGGGAGCTGGTGCGGAATATCTGTCATCCATACCCGGTGCAAAACCGATACCTTTCACGCAGGCAGCCTGGAGGGTGACCAATAACCTGATCCTCAGCGGCGAATATGCCTACGGGGTAAGAAGTAAAGCAGCCTTATACTGGCGGCTGCCGTTCGACCTGGAAATGGACCTGCAATACCTGCTCTATCAGAAAGACCAGAAAGCAGTACAGTACAATTACCTGGAAGAGCGTAAAGCCTCGCTGACGTTGCCGGTACGGAGACCAAATTTTTCACTGCTCTCCCGGATGACGGTAGACCAGATTACGATGCCGCCTGTAGCGCAGCAGCCTATCGTGGAGAAACTGCTTTATCCACCCACTACGCCGCTGATGAAATATACCACTGCGGAATGGGTTAACTCCTGTACAATAGGACATGTCAATACCAACCTGACTACCTTCGGTACTTTCAGGAAAGACGCTGAGCCGATGGTTTATTCTACACTGTCGCAAGTGTATCCGTTGACTACCAAAATGTTTTTAACACCCCGGCTGCAATACTCCTATGATAGGGGACAGTTTACCAACGCGAAAGTGGAAGTGGAAAGAGCTATATGGGGACGAGGTTTTGTAAGATTATCTGTAGAAAGAGACTTTACTTATAAACAATTCTCCACGGGCATCACCCTACGTTACGATTTCGCCTTCGCGAAGACCGGCCTCAGTGCAAATGTCTCCGGTATGAATTCTTCTGTCACTGAATCCGCCAGCGGTAGCCTGTTGTACGACAAAACTGCCCATAAACTGATGGCCGGTAACGTAGGTAGCGTAGGACGAGCTCAAATGAGCATACTTGCTTTCCTCGACCTCAATGGAAACGGAAAGAAAGATCCGGGAGAACCCAAAGTGGAAGGTCTGACACTACTGGTAAATGGAGGAGTGGTCCAATATGATAAGCAGGATACCACTTACCGGGTGTACAATCTGGAGCCTTACAGAAAATACCTGATCACTTTAAATCCTGATGGTTTTAGTTCTGTGGCCTGGCAGCTGAAATATACTACCCTTAGTGCACTGGCCTTGCCCAATCAGTTCAGGCTAATAGAAGTACCGGTCTCTATTTCCGGTGAGGTGTCAGGTATGGTCAGAAATGAGTCGCATAAAGGGATGGCCAGGATCAAGATGAATATTTATAACGAATCGTTACGGGAGGTAGCCTCTGTACTAACGGAAGGAGATGGATATTTCAGTTACCTCGGCCTGCCTCCCGGCAAATACACTGTAAGCCCTGATGCAGCACAGATGCAGCGTCTGAAATTGAAGGCCAAACCGGGTGGTATACCGGTGACGATTAAACGAAATACTGACGGAGATGTGGTGGACGGGCTCGCATTTATACTCAGCACACTTTAAAAATGCAAATACATCCAAATCGTTTTTTAACCCCAAAATTTTTTTTATTCATTTCATTTCTTCATTTTTTAAACCCAAATTTCTATGAAAAAGGTTTTATCATTAATGGTTATCGTTTCAGCTATTTTCGCTGGTAAAGCAGGAGCACAAACCACAGCTACCGCAACCGCAGACGCTCATGCAACTGTAATTACCCCAATTACTATTACGAAAACCATGGACCTTAACTTTGGTATCCTGGCTCCTTCCGCAACTCCAGGTACCCTGACCGTTAGCCCTGCCGGCCTTCGTAGTGTTACCGGTGGCGTATCCCTGTTATCTACTACAGGTACCGTTAGCCCTGCACTCTTTGCTGTACAAGGGGAAGATGGCTTTTCTTATGCCATCACCCTGCCTTTTATCCCTGTAGTGTTGAGCAATGCTACACATATCGGCTCTTTTATGCTGGCCTCCAACTTCACCAGCAACCCTACTGTAATTACAGGTGGTCTGCTGACTGGCGGTGCCCAGGCACTGAATGTTGGCGCCAGACTGAATGTAGGTGCTAACCAGACACCAGGCGTGTACAACTCTTTGTTACCGTTCCCGGTTACAGTAAACTATAACTAAGCAATTGTTGCGGTTGCTAAAAAGGGGTAGCTCTGATTCTTCAGGGCACCCCTTTATCTTTTATAGCTATGCTATTATTTAATTATATCGCTACTGCTTCCGGTAACTGTTTGCTGAGATATCCGATAAAGGTCCATATCTCCAGCACTTCATTGATTGGTACTTCAAATGTATCGTAGTTGCTGTTCAGAGAACGCAACAGCAGGGTGCCCTGTTGTTTGATACGGTTGCTCACCAGCTTGAAGATAATATCTTCTTCTCCACCTTTGAGCACCAGCACGCAGGCGGTGTTGTCTTTCAGGTAAGACCAGTCTTCCAGGTATTGCGCAATGATATGGCTGCCATCGGGGATGGGGTGCATGGAATCGCCGGAGATCGGGAACATGCGGATGGTTTTGCCTCTGGGCAGTTCCGGTAAGGTGAACTTGGGCAGGCCGGCAATAAAATCCGGATCAGCAAAACCGCTGCGATAGCCAGCTTTGGCCTTTGCCGGCACGTATTCCATGTTTTCTTCATTGCCGTTATCTACCGTGATAGGTAAAATACGTATATGCTTCCCTGTTAAATCTATTGTATTGCCGGCTTCCAGTTCTGCCAGCTGTTCTTCTGTGGCCTGTTGCAGGTCTGTTTTTACAAAAGTATCCAGGTCAATCCGGAAGAAACCGGAGATCAGCACCAGGTCTTCCAGGCGGGGATTACGCGTTTTGCCGCTTTCCTGCGCTGTGATCTTATTCCTGTTGATACCCAGCAAATCCGCCAGATGTTGCTGGGATATTTTCTTCCTAATACGTAATGTTCTCAGGTTCCCTGCCCAGAAAGTTGGCTGTTTCATCATTCCGGTTATATTTGAAATAAATTATATCTATAACTAACGGCACAAATATAGGCAATTACGATTTACGAATTGTGTTTCAATTCCGAATTGATTACCGGTGGTATCCTTTGCTGTTTAGTTCGGCGGCTGTGTAAGCAGCGTAGGGGGCTTCCTGTAGCGGATAGTCCCAGCAGCCCATGCGGTGAAATATTTCTCCACCGAAGCCACCTTTGAATTTATACAGACCGTACAGCGGATGCTGTGGGTCGGGTGAAGGGGAGATGCCGAAGAAATCGTACTCCGTACAGCCTTTACGTTTAGCCCGCCGCATGGCCTCCCATTGCAGCAGATAGGTACCCATAAAATTACGGTGGGTATCGGAAGAGGCGCCATAGAGGTAAGTGCCGCGGTGTCCAGACACGACAAGGAACATGGCGGCCAGTGGTATACCATCCACTTCAGCCAGCAGCATCTCCACATCGGCGGGAGAGGTGCTGTTATTGGCCCTGGCGGTGAGGATGGTCCGGAAGTAACTGATATTTTCCTGTACAATCCCGTTGCGGGCGCAGGTTTGCGCATACAGGTTGTACCAGGTGTCTATGTTTTCCAGCCCCGCAGCTTTTACCTGCACGCCTTTTCTCCGTGCCAGCTGTATATTATACCGCGTTTTGGTTTTCATCCTGTCAAGCAGCAGGGCTTCATCTTTCTGCAGGTCCATAAAGATGGTGTTGGAAGGCAGTATGTCGCTGTTGGCCTTCTTCAGGTTCCAGTTGCGGGTATTATAATTAAATCGCAGTTCCTGTATCTTTTTGGCCGGAGGGCCCATCCATGCACCATTTTCATCAAAATTCCCTTCATCGGCCGACCAGTGCGACTGCCAGGCCAGGTCATAACGGAGCAGGATACACTGAGATGGCAGGAATGGCCGCAGGCTCTCGGAGAGCTCTTCCAGAAAAACGCCCTGGCACTCGGCGTCCGGCTCTGTTTCAGGGCCATAGGGCACATAAGCGATATAATGTTCATCATTGATCTGCCGCAGGATTACCAGTACATCGCTTTCTTCAAACCTATCCTGTTGTGCGCCGGCAAACAGTTCCTGTTGCGGCACTTTAAAATCAAACGCACAGGATGTCCATCCCTGGCGGCTTTTCACCTCAGACCAATAGGCTGTTTGTTGCAGAATAGCAGTTTTGTTTACCTGCCGGATCTCTTTTTTGCAAATGTCAATATACATTACTGATCATTTTATGATATAAAAAAAGAAGCGCTTCAACTCCGGAAAGAAGTGAAACGTATAGGAAATAAGCTGATAAATGTGGGTTCCCCGGTGATTAACAGCCCGGGGCTTGTGTATGGAAGTCCTTGAAGTTGGAGATGAAGTACAGCTTTTTGCAGAAGCAGAAGAAAGATATCTCTGCTGCTATACCCGCCACAGGAGTGGCCTGTGTGGGATGTGGGTGCGTTTTATATGACAAAAAGTGTAACAAGACGGGGCAAAGGTACAAAATATACCCGGGCTGACCAGCTCTTTGGTCGGCCCGGGTATATTGTTAATCTGTTAATGCCTGATAGGTGGCTACTTTAAACTCTTCCCCGATGTTCCAGTAGGGAGAGAGGTATTCCTGCGTAAATATCAGTGCGATCAGGTCTTCCTGCGGATCTGCCCAGTAGTGGGTGTTGAAGGCGCCACCCCAGCCAAAGGTACCTTTGCTGAAAGGCATCAGGTAATCGTTTTCAGTTGTTTCCAGATTGAAGCCAGCAAGACTGAATTTGAAGTTTTCAGGTTGTGCGGGCATGGGAGAGGCGTTGACACCAGGTGCCAGCTGGTTGGTGAGCATCAGTTCTACTGTTTTAGGGCCGATGATGATTTTGTTTTTATACCGGCCTTTGTGCAGGTAGATGGAGAGAAATTTTGCATAATCGGCTGTGGTGGAGCTGAGTCCGGCGCCACCAGACAGGTAGGTGCCGTGCAGTTTGGGGAACAACGGATCTATCCCTTCATAGATAGGATGGGTGACAGGGACCATCTTGCCGTTCACGTCTTCATAGAGTGTCACCAGGCGGTCCTGTTTGCCAGTAGGCAGATGGAACCAGGTGTCCTGCATTTCCAATGGCTCAAAGACACGCTGGCGAAGGAATACGTCCAGCGGCTGACCACTCCATATTTCGATCAGGTATCCCAGTACATCGGTATTGAGGCCATAGGTGAAGGCCTGGCCGGGATCATGCTGTAAGGGCTGTTGCGCCAGCAGGTTGATTTTTGTTTTCAGGTCTGAGTTGGTAGTGCCGATACCACTGACAACGCCGGCTTTGGCATAGATGGCAGCCATTTGCGGATCGCTGAAAACGGCAGCATAGGCGATGCCGGAAGTATGGCGCAGCAGGTCGCGGACGGTGATCTCACGGGTAGCCGAACGGGTGGTATAGCTGCTGTCCTGCGGATTGAAGGATACTTTTACACGGGGATGCCCGAATGCCGGGATGTATTTGGACACCGGATCGTCGAGCAGGAATTTACCTTCTTCCCAAAGTATCATAACACCAAGGCTGGTAATGGCTTTGGTTTGTGAGGCGATGCGGAAGATGTTGTCTGTATGCATCGTTTTTTTGGAAGTTACATCTGCATAGCCGAAGGCCTTGTTATAAACCACCTGGCCATGACGGATGATAAGCGCGGTGGCACCGGGAATATGCCCGGCCTGTATATGGCGATTAATGACAGCGTCGATACGGGCAGTGCGGGCAGGATCCAGTCCCTGCTGGGCATATGATGTAATGGCCAGGAGCATAACGGCTATTACGGAAAGGAAGTACTTTTTCATGTCAAATAGAATATTACTGTTTTACGAGGCAAAGGTGGATGTATTTTCGATATAAGATAAATAGTATAAATTATACGTTGCTATAAATAAATTTATACTTTTGAAGTATGATAAATTTTGAATGGTACCGCACCTTTAAGGCAATCTATCAAACCGGGACCCTTACCGGTGCTGCGCAGGAGCTGTTTATTTCCCAGCCCAACGTGAGCCAGCACCTGGCCGCGCTGGAGGCTTATATATGTCATCCGTTGTTTGAGCGGCAGCCACGCCGCATGGTTCCTACTGACTATGGCAAGCTGCTATACACGCAGATCATAGAGGCGGTGGAGAGGCTTGAAAGTGTGGAAGCCGATTTCCGTCATGCCTGCTCCCAACAGATGCCGCTGACCTGCATCGGCGCGCCCAAGGAGCTTTTCCAGACAGTGATCGCGCCTCGTGTCAGCGATGCCGATGCCAGCTTCATTTTTGAGTTTGGGCCGGCGAAGACCATGCTGGAAAAAGTGATTAAGGGAGATATGTATTTCACGCTCTCCACTACTTCGGGCAATGAAAAAAACATTGTATACGAGCCGGTGATGGAAGAGCAGTTTATGCTGGTGGGCAGCCCCGGGCTTGATACGACTGCCTTTCAGAAGGCTCTCCGCAAAAAAGATCTGGTGACTGCAGAGGCATGGCTATACGAACAACAGTGGTATACCTACAGCAGTGATCTGTCGGTGGTCCGGCGTTTCTGGCAGGAGAGCTTTCACAAGCGCCCTCTGATAAAACCCCGCGTGGTCATACCTGACTACGACGGTATTCTGAAAGCCCTCATCACTGGTAATGGCGTAACCATTGCAGCAGATTATATGGTCAAAGAACCTGTCCGGAAAAAGGAGCTGAAGTTATTATGGGAAGGAGGAGAGCCAGTCGTAAACACGATTTACCTGGTATATGATAAAACAAAGGTCACTACCAGCCAGGTGGAGACGGTGAAGAAACTGTTGCATTTGTAAGTCCTTATGGTTATTTTGTTTGAGGTACATCCGGTACTCATAAAATAATACTATGATCAGAAAGGCATGGCTAACGTTGGCGTATACACTATCCGGCGCCATGGCATTAGCCCAAAGCAATGCACAAAGGGCCGACCTGTTGCATGCAGCGGTCACCAGGTATCTGTTTGAACCGGCTACAGGCTTGTATATTCAAACCAGTGACCGCAACAAAAATCACAATGCCCATGCAGACCTGTGGGGGCTTTGTGCGTTGGTGCAGGCAGCTAATGAAATGGAGCGGCTGCATCCGGGTAAAAGTTATCTGCCACCCGTGGCGGCTGCGATACAACAATATTACGACCCGATTCCTCCTGCGCCAGGCTATGCTTCCTATGTGGTGAAAGAAAGGAGGGAAGACCGTTATTATGATGACAACCAGTGGATCGGTATTGCTTACCTCGATGTCTGGCAACGTACCCGGCAATCTGTTTATCTTACCAGGGGAGAAGAGATTTACCGTTTTATGATGACGGGATATGATACGATCACTGGTGGCGGGCTCTATTGGAGAGAAGGAGATAAGACCACTAAAAATACCTGTTCCAACGGGCCTGGCATACTACTGGCATTGCAGTTGTACGAGGCCACACAGCGCAAACCCTATCTGGATACTGCATTGCTGTTGTATAACTGGGTTAATCGTTATCTGCGGGATGAAGACGGTGTGTATTGGGATGCTATCAAGCCGCAGAAAAATAACCGGATCGATTCTGCAGCCTATACCTACAATACCGGCACCATGCTGGAAGCCAACGTAAAACTGTACCGTATTACACATCAGTTGCAGTATCTGAAGGAGGCACAACATATTGCAGCCGGTGGTTACCGCCGTTTTTACCGGGATGGCCTGTTTCGTTCTTCCTACTGGTTTAATGCTGTATTACTGAGGGGCTATCTGGCCTTGTATAAAGAAGATGGCAACAGACAATATGTGGATGCCATGCAGGCTTATGCAGACCGGGTTTGGGAGCAGGACTGTGATAAAAACAATCATATGCTGGGAAAACGTCCGGAGAAGGAGTTGCTGGCCCAGGCAGGTATGATGGAGATATATGCGCGGCTGGCGCTGGTGAAATAAAAAACCGCGTTGGTGGATACCAACGCGGTTTGCGCTGCAAAATGTGTATGATTAAAATCTTGTGACGAGTGCGATGCCCTGGTATTCATTCAGGGTGTTTTCATCCAGGAAGATGACATTACCGCCTTTGATGAGTACGGTGTCTATCACCGGCAGGGTGATATCCGTAGAGCCGTCGCCGTTACCCATGGTGATGGTCCCGTCTTCAATATATCCGAGCGGGAAATATGTTTTTTCCATGTATAACGTATCCGCCTGTCCGCTTTCGGCGGCTGTATATATATCGTTCAGCTCTACCAGCAGTTTCCGGGCGGATTGTGCCTGACTGATTTTTTCCAGGGCAGCTTCCTGTTTATTGGCGATATATTGCTGGATAAGGGGAAAGGTCACTTTAGCTATTTCCGCGTCGGAGGTATCATCAAAACTACCATGGTGTCTGGCGATCACAATATTTTTGATGTCCATGTTATCTTCATAAAATACCAGGTTTCTATCTTTCCCTAATAAAATTACAGGCAGGGGATTCGCTGCATAATATTTTTTAAAACGTTTATCGGCTGTGTTAAAGAATTCTTTCAGGAGGTTGTCAATGACAAAGTCTTGCTGGAGCCGCATGGGATCTGTGGTGTAATAGCCGTTGCTGTAGGGGAAATCATCGTTTTGGATTTCGAGTTCTATTTTATCATTGAAAGCTTCCAGCAGTCTTATTTTCTGTTTGGATACAGCAATAATATAGTAGTGTTCGCTCTGCTGGATAGCTTTGAGCAGTGGGCGTATTTCGAAGCGGTCACTGATAACATACCGGTCTGTTGCAGGGATGGGCAGGCGGTAAACCTGTGCCATATCCGTATTGGCGAAGATGGCCAGTGTGTCCAGGTTATAGTTGTGGTTGATGGTGCTTTCCGCTTCTTTGATTCTATCGAGCACAGACCATACGATCCGTTTATCGTATTGTTCGTACAGGTCTTTTTCTACCTGGGTGATCAGGTTTTTGAGATGGATGTTGTCCTGTTTGTTATCGGGGAAGGTGCGGTGGGTAGAAACGAGGATGGTTACTGCCGGCGCACCTATATATTGGCTTAGTTTGATCAGTTCTTGTCCCATAGTATCCTGTTTTATCTGGTGAAAACAATCTGCAACGTGTAAAGTTTATTGCGTCACCACACAAAGATGAATTGAAACAGGACAGGGAAAATGACAGGGATCAGTTGGTTACTGATCCTGGTCAGCCTGCTGCCGGCCTTTGGCTGTCAGGTAAGGATAGAACTGGTCGCAGAACACCTGACAGTAGTGGTGGACTGCTTTTTTGCCTTTGAGGTTTAGTTTTATTTCATTGTGGGAAAGCCAGAAGTCGCCCATAATATATATCTGTGTGATAAGATTTTTCCAGATGTGGTCGGGGATGTCATTGCGGAAGACGCCTTCTTTGATGAGTGCATCAAACAGCAGGAGGAACTGTTCTTCGCGGGATTTATCCCAGCTGCTGTATACGGTTTTGATGGCTGGTAGGCGGCGGGTTACTTCCACGAAATGAAGGAAGATAAAGCGGTATTGCCAGATAAGTTCAAACAGTTGTTCTGTCCGGCTGCGGAAGTCGCTGAAGGTGATGGTGACAGGTTTTTCCTTTATGCCGATAAGGCGGGTAAAGCCGTCGTTCACCTCGTTGAACAGGACGAGGATGATATCATTGGTGTTTTTATAATGATACTGGAGGTTGCCGTGGCTGATGTCCAGTTCTTTTGCTATATGCCTGATGGTGATGGCATCTATGCCCTGTTCGTTGAACAATTTAAGGGCGGCGTTCCGTATTTTTTCTTTTGTGTCCATGGTATTAGTACAAATGTACTATTTTTTGAAAAAATATATTGTTGATAGTATTTTATATAAAATGATGTTATCATTTTGATATAAATATTACATAATTCCTTAATTTTAAGTTTTATCATTAATTTTCGGAGGAAACCGCGGGGCGTTTTCATTCTGAGTTAAAAACAAACTATCCTATCCTATACTTTATGAGGCTGTTGTTGTTCCTATTTTTTGCCATGGTGCAGCTGACCGTTTATGGACAGGCAGCAGCGCCGACGGCTAAAAAAGGTAACCGAGCGACGGAGTTCCAGATGAAAGAGGGGAGTTACCTGGCCTTTGCGCAGGTGAACCTTAGCATGGGAGAGATCGGCTTTCAGGTGGAAGTAGCCTGTGAGCACAAAAAAAGCGGGTCCAGGCTGGAATTCAGGATAGACAAGCCCAAAGGCAAAATCATCGGCACCCTCGACATCCCCTATACCGGAGACAGCACCTACGCCCTGAAACTGACCGGCAACCTCCGACATGCAGAAGGTGTACATGATCTGTACCTGGTAGCCAAAGGAGGCGTGGCTTTCAGCGTTACCTCCTTCAGTTTTATCCACAATTATTAATATATGCTTTCCCGTTAGTCTCGAAAAAAATTTACTTTTTGTTTGGAAAATAAATGGGAGTGCTTATCTTTGCGCTCCCTGATCACAATATCAGTTGCCCAGATGGCGAAATTGGTAGACGCACTGTGTTCAGGTCGCAGCGCCTGCAAGGGTGTGCTGGTTCGAATCCAGTTCTGGGCACCATAGTGGAAAGGTCGGAAGAAATTTCGACCTTTTCTTTTTTAAGTGATTCCAAATCCTTTACTGGCAAGGTAATTAGCTCCAATATGGGGTTGGGTTCAATGGTTCGATAATCATTTTCATCAAAAATCAGTTTTGCGGGGAATATTGAACCAATGATTTTTTGTGTGACATCTAAATCCCCTTTCTTATAGTGCCAGCCTGCATTTACAAGGATTGTTCTGCCTTTGTCTATATACCTTTGCTGTTCCCCAAAATCTGTTACCAGTTCCATCTTCCTACGTTCCAGTGTTTCAATCTCTGCCTGTAGGGTGTTTTTGATGTTCGTGTATTCAGCCGGGGCAATTTCTGCATCCAGCATCAGGGTTTGGGCATTTCTGACATCTGCCCTAAACCTTTCTTTGCAGAAGGTACTGCTTTGACAATGGTAATAATAGTAGGTTCCACTATTGCCTTTACTGCCACTGCCTGTAATGGGTCTGCCGCATCGTTTACACACTAAGAAGCCCCTAAGCGGCAGGTGTCCGTCTTTGGTACTGCGTACTTTAGTTACCTTTTTGCGCCCGCTTAACACATCCTGGACTTCATTAAGCAATTTTTCAGAGATAAGTGGCTGGTGAATGCCATAAACATAGTGCGCTTCCTCATGCTTGTAGGCGGCTATAAAGATTTTACCACAATAAACAGGATTGTGTACCATGTTCCACATTTGGCTCCGCTTAATAGGCAATCCTTTAATATTTGCCATTCGTCTGATCTTTCCCAGATCATGCACGCCTCTTGCCACTTCCTCAAATACCCATACCACCAACGGAGCCAGCTCTTCATCTACCACAAGAATAAGTTTGTCCTTTGTTCCCTTTACCGTAGTTTTCTCTTTTGCATTCAGGTAACCTACAGGATGGAGTGAACATAATGACAGTATAAACGATCTAGCTCTTGAGTTTTGTTTTTAGCATCAACTGTCGCATAGGATAACAGGAGTAGCAAGGTAGCGATGAGTTTTCGTACTGGCATTGTCGTTATTTGAAATGTGAGGATTGGGGGAGATGCCAGGCTAATATTATCTTTCTACAAATACGTTATAGGCAGAATGTTCACTTGAAAAGTTCATTGACTTTACTAATTGTTAATGAGCTGTTATGCACATTGCGTAGGGTGATTTTAAAGAAATGCAATATCCGAATTTGTAAATTCACATTTATTGATGTATAGTTTACAAATTATCATTATATGAATATGTTTTATAAACTGATATTCAGCTGCAGCAATGGAGTCGTATCCTTTAATTTTTAAATTCGATAACAAGAAATATATTACAGGTGCAAGATTGTTATGCAAACGAGCAAATAAATATAGGCCTGACAGCGGGTGGCGTTAAAGAAAGGCCTCTTTAATAAGTATTAACCAAAACATTTCTGACTTGCTATCTATTTCGAATAATTTTTAGATAAGTATGTAGCGATTGTCTCTATCGTTAATCCTGCTATACCCATACCTGGAGTTTGGGGTTAATCCTTAATAAATAAAAACATAATTCCCTCATGTTATGCTTGCTGAAAACACTAAAACTTTTTCCATTGAAGAAATAAAAGCTGCCTTTGAAGTACTTTACCCTGATGAGTTTGAGTTTCTTACCTTATATAATTTATATATAAACTATCACTCCCAGGAATTTCAATATGCAGAAATCAAGCAGGCGATTATTGATACCTCCCGTTTATCCTTTATGTTGAATGGGAAGGATATACAGGTGGAGCGGAAGTTTAAGCGTTTACTTCGTGCGTTTATTGAGAGAATTCCATCTAAATCTAACCGGTTTGTACTGACGCCGCATGCAGAGAAGATCATAGAGATTGCAGTACAGCGGATAAATAATCCATATTTAAAATATCCGCTGAAAGATACATTTGAGCAGTTTTTCAGGTTACCGGATGATGTATCGGATGATATCAGGCGTTTGCAAAGCTGGTTCCAGTTTGGATTTCATAATAATGCCAGGCAAATAGTATTAGGACACTTAGAGGCACTGAAGCTTTCTGTGGATGATTCGGTAAAAGCGCTGAATAGGGTGCTTGAGATGGACGATAAATCAGCGATACAGCTGTTGGAAGAGTTTGCGGAAAATTTTAAAGTGTTGGGAGATAAGGCGAGACAAATAACGGAGGCGATAAGAATGAAGGTCCATGTACATTACAGTTTGCGTGACCTTGCAGAGGTATTTAACCGTAAAAGCCCTGATAGTCTGGCGGGGGAGGAGTATCTGCTATACTGCCGGAAAGAGGCATTAAGAATAAAAGATGAAGTGAAAAGTTTTTTTGATAAGATAGATCAGCAGCTGGACCTGATAAATCAGAAAATGACCTTCGCTGCCTCAAAAATATCAGAGCTGCAGGAATCTTTAAGAGCGCAGTCTCATTTTAAGTTAAACCTAAAAAAACTGTTGATATACCTGTTAGAGAACAGTAAACAAAACCCGCAATCCTGGGAGCTTCCCGCTGGTTTTCCTGCTAAAGATATAGTTACGCAAAAGTTCCGTTTCTCGGCATTGAGATATTATGATATGGGCTTCCTTAAAAAGACCAACGTTGTAGCGCCGGAAACAGATGAGGTATATGAGGAGGAGCAACGATTTCAGTTTGAGCTGGAACTTAGGAAACAGGAGTTGATCCAGCAATATTGCGACCAGGCAGAAAGTGACCTGGCATTATATGGAAAGCTGGATTTAACCACCAGGATAATGGACATTATACAGGAGGAAAATGGCCTTGAAATGGCTGTGCATGCGGGGTACGAGTTTATCCGAAAAGTTAGTCCGTTTGCAAATGTGGAAATTACAGAAACGCTTCAAAGTAACCAATCAAATACCTTTCAATTATGGAAAGTAACAGTGCGGAAAGATCAGCATTCCAATTTCTGAGTCATGAACAGGTACAAAAACATTTTGCAGAGCTGAATATAGAGTTGTTGAAGGGGAAGCATATCCTTCAATCATCTGTAGCCCTTTTCTCCATCCTGGATAGGTTTGAAGAGGATTTTATGCAGTACTATGCGCAGTTATACGGATTAATGCTTGAAAAAAGGACTATTGACAGTACCTCCTATTTTTATCTCGAATTTCCGGCTACAGGCAAGGGAAAACTCACCAATCCCGGAATGTACGTAGAGTTAGAGGCCAGGGCAACTATTGTGGCGTGTATATTAGCCAACCTATATTTTTCTAACTTTTTCAGCTACGATAAGAAATTTCAATGGGATGATATTCAATATGAAATAGAACATGGCGAGCATAGGTATTCTTACCAGCAGTTGTTTTTCAATGATATGAGGTCTGAGTATTCCGATAAGGAATGGGAAGGTGTCAGAAAACATTTTAGTATAGTCATCAATTTCTTTAACCGTATCGGGTTAGTAGAAAAAGAGGATAATGATGAAAGCATGCAGTTTACTATCCTGCCAACGATTCATCATTTCATTGAATTATACCGGGATGAGATTGATAATATAGATGATTTTTTACAAGAAATTAAATTATAAACTGAAATTAGTATGCACCTATATTCAATTTCAACTGTCTGTTTGCTCAAGCATTATAACCAGGATTATCTATTACATTCATTAAGAACAGACTTTACTGGAGCCAATGGCGTAGGGAAGTCCATTATCGCTGATCTTTTCCAGATAGTGTTTATTGGAGACCCCAAGTATATCAAATTTGCTACTGAAGGGGTAGATAAGAAAAAGCGAAGGATTGAAAACCTTCCCTATGAAAGCGGTGTCGGTTATGTGTTTTTCAATGTAGAGCTGGCAGAAGGTCGCTTCATTGCCCTTGGAGCAGCCATTTTCTCGCAAGGACATCAGCCGATAAAAACCTTTATTATTACATCTTCCATCAACTTGGATAAGGACAAATTAGAGAATTATACATTTGGTAAAGATGAACTTCTCTATAGTAATGACTTTTTGGGAGCTAACGGTCATCCATATACGCCAGATGATCTGGCGAGAATACTGCCGGACAGCCATCGCCTATACATGCATTATTTCAGTTCCCGTGAAGAAAAAAATGAATACTATGGCTGGCTTTATATGAATGAAATTCTTCCGATAAATCTGGTAAAAGAAGGCAATTTAAGGGCTTTCGCCAAAGTGATTCAATCATTCTCTAAATCAAAAGCCTTAAATATAGATAACTCCCACAGTCTGATAGAATATCTGTTTGAGGAGGATGAGGTAGAAATCAGCCAGGAGTATAATAACCAGGAGCAGGCAATTGCTAAGCTCCTGCACCAGTTTAAATTAACCAAGGGACAAATAAGCGATATTTCTACCAAACAGGCGGTGCTAAAAAGGCTGAAGCAGTACAATATAGAGAAAGATGATACAGGATTGAAACTGGATATAGCTCGCTATACAGAGGTACTTCATAAGCGAAAAACCGCCTGTGATGAACTGATGAAAATCGGAAAAACGGTTGCATCTCAACAACAAAAACTTACAATTTTAAAAGGACGGACAGATAAGTATACAAGGCTGGAACGGCTCGCTGAAACCCTTGCTAATGCCGAGTATAAAAAATTATCTAACCTGACATCCTTGCCAACTTTGTTCTCATGTCTGGATAACTTAAAAGAACAGCAACAACGGATATTAGGCATTGATACCGATAGGTTGATGGTCCAGATAATGCCTGATAACGTAACTGAGTTGTTGGCTAAAGACGCATCGGAATATGAAAGAAGCATTGAAAATTCCAGAGAAGTGCTGATGCGTTATGCAACAGTGGAAAGTATGGAACAGACCAAGATTAAACAAGATACCTGGTTACGCAGCAGGGAAAGGGAAGTAGAAGCAGCAGAGAAAGAGTTATTGCAATTTCAACATATAATAGAGGAGGTAGAAGGAAATAATATCTTTTTAAATGCATTATCGACCAGTAACGGACTTACCAAGGCACAACAAGCGGTAGCGGTATACCTTCGTGATGTTTCCTTGAGTAAACCCCAGCATCCGAAAGCTGGTATGCGTTATACCACTTCTAAAATTCTGTTGGAAGAATTAGAGATTTCAGCTGATGATGCCAATGCTGGCTGGTGGATCAAAACGGGTTCCTTGTTTGAATTTGTTCCGGAAACATCTGAACTTCTTCCCGGCTTTGATTTTGTAAAAATTAATAGTATCGACGAATTGAAGCAGCTGTTGCATGCCCGGCTTGTTGAGTGTCAGCAACAAAAATCCCAGCTTCAAAGCACTGGCAATGGCGTATTACCGGAGGGCTTTGCAGAATACCCTTATGATATAGACCTGTCTGATGCTACGAAACTGAAAACCCATATTTATGCAGCATCATTATGTGCTATTGTTAATTATAAGGCTGCTGATCTTAGGAAACAGATCGCCATGGAGGAAGAGAAAATAAAAAAGGCAAAACAGGATTTTGATATTACACTCGAAGGAATGGAATATGACCTGTTGCGTAAACAGTTAGATGAGAATTTCCAAAGACTGCGTAACCGTTATGAAAAATTGAAATCCGGTAATAACACTGAGAAAGCAGCTATTGATAGCCTAAATAATAATTTGCCCCTCCTTCGGCAAAATTATGAACAACTGTCAGAAACGCTAAGGGTATTAAATGAGCACCATGCTGCCTTGCATCAGGATTTCCTGGACCAACATCCCGGGCAGCCCGTTCCTGAACCGGATTTGAATATTCCATGGAGTACCAACCTTACTGTATTGGAGAAGGCATATCAGGATGCTGCATCGACCTATACCAATGAATACAACCAGGTTGTTGGCCAGTTTGAGGAAACAAAGCAGTCCAGGGATATTCGTGTACATGAACAGATTCGTAATAATACCTACTCATTTGATATATTAGAGCAGGCGCTGTTAGGAAGGAAGATTCGTACGTTAGATGATGTAACTGGCCATTTAGAGACATTGAATGCGGAGCTGTTGTCTATTGCAGATGACTTGCTAGGTAACCTGGTAAAAGTGTTTGGTAAAACAGAGAGCTATTTTGACCGTTATAAAGAGCTGGTGCAATCATTAAATGATTTTTTTAAAGGTAAACTGATTAGTGGAAGATTTTATTTCCAGATTGACTTCAATCCTGCGCCTAAAATGGATATTAAATGGATTGAACATCTTCGGAAATTGTCGCTGAACCTGGGAGGTGTAGGTGAATTTGAAGACGTAAAACCAGATCAGATCATAGAAGAACTATACATGAAATATTCTGGCAACAAGTCTCGTGTTTCCCTCACCGACCTATTGAATCCCAAACGATATTTCCAATTAAAAGGAAAGTTAACGGATGAGCGACATCGGGAAACTTCCGGTAGTACCGGGGAAAGCTATACCGCGCTGGCCCTGCTTGGCATCGCCAGGCTGTCTGTAGTACAGGATGGCGACAGGCCAGGTTTGCGTTTCATCATTCTGGAAGAATCTGCGACCCTGGATAATGTTAATTTTGGACTGTTCCCGGAAATTGCGAAGCAATATGGTTATCAGATAATCACGATGACGCCAAAGCCCTATGCTGTTGGCGACGATGGTGGATGGTACATTCATCAGCTGATACCAGGGAAAGGCAATCTGGATATCAATTATCCGAAGATCATGAGTTATTTCAGAACAAATAGAAAACAAATGGATTTGAGTAGTTTTTTAAAAACAAGAACTAATGAACTGGCAGACATTCAAATCACTTCATGAGTTATATGTAGAAGGAAAGACCAGGTACCGGTCTAGCTTGGATAAAGAGCCGGTATTTAAGTATTATGCTGCTCAGGCGAAAGAGCTGCTTATTACAAAAAATGAAATCCTGGTTCGAAATAAGACCTCTTTTGAAAAAAGCTATAGCAGTCGTTATTTAGAGAAATATAATGTATGCAAAAAATTGTTGGATGATATTGGTGAGAATACGCCCCAGTGCAGGTTTGAGGATACAGATATTCTCTGCTTGCATGAAATGAAAGAACAAATGGAGGCCGGTCTTCTGCAAGAAATACGCCAGCAAATAATTGATTCGAATGAAACACGGCGGGGCGTATCCAATATGTTCTTCAAGCACGAAAAGCACCTGGATACAAGTGAGGCATTGGAGCGGGCAGTCAAAACCATCTTACAGATCGAAACATTTGCTGACACAAGAGACCATCAATATTTATATGTAATGCAATGCCTGCACCCAAAAGCGATTGTATTATGTGAAAACCTGTATTTTTTAAAGATGCCAGAGAAAGCCAGGAATAACAAGGTAGAACTCTGGTATGCAGGCGGCAGAAACGTGGAGAAGCTTAAGTATAGCAACCATAGAAATCTGCCGATCTACTATATATGTGATTGGGACCATGATGGATTGGATATTTATAGGAGTGTAAAAGAGAAGCTGCCGCAGATTCAGCTGCTTACGCCCAATGGAGCCGGCAGGAGTATTTTGCTAACCGAACATCGAAGTCTCTGGCGATATCCAGATAGTCCGGAGTTCCTGTCTGGCCTGGAAGCAGAACTATTAACTGGTGAGCAACAGCAATTAATCCAAACATTGATAACGGAAGATAAATGGATCGTAGAGGAGTCTAATGATTTGATGGCGCTACTGCAGGTAGATAAAGTCTTTTCTTCATCGACCAGGCACAAGTAATGATTTCAAACACCACGTTTATGATAGCTACCAACAAAACCTAAATTTATATTATGTTGGAATTACACGAGCAAGGAAATTTGTATATTATTATCTAGTGCTGCTAGCGTCAATCATTTGGGTGATTCCAAGGTAGGAGTCAGGCGGTTCGATAATTAATTCCGTCAAAAACCAGTTTTTCAGGGAAGATCGAACCGATAATCTGCCGCTTCTTCTTTACATCTCCGTCCATTGAAGATTTTATTAAAAAAGAAAATGTATTAATTGATTTCAATATTGACAAAAACCTATCAGACTTTTCTTTGGACCTGTTTAAACAGGAATATGCCTACTATAGCAAAGATCTATGTGACGTAACAGAAGAAGGTTTTATTGGCTATATGTACGTCTTTTTCAGGATAAGGGAATGTCGGCATTCGCTGTCATGGTATGGCAAGATAACAGATTTTCGTATTGTCTATGATGTAGTCCGGGATGACAAGGGCTTTTAACAAGCCCTTGTATGATGAATTGGTAGAAAATTCGTTTTATTGTGCCCCGCCATACCTGCCATTATACGGCTTTATGAAGCAAACAAAGAAATGATCAATGTTAAGCCTTTACTGTACTGGAAAGATAAAAAACAAAAGCCCAGTTTGCAGACTATGTACAGAAATCTTATTCCAATATGGATTTAAAAGAGGTAATGGAGCAGGTGCTTCCAGGGTTTCCGTAATTGATTTAAAAACACCAGCCGCCAGGTAACCCCGGCGGACTGCTGCAGTGTCAGGGGGGTATTTATTTTTGTTCCTCACGGATATGCCGGAATGCGTTTAAATATCTCTGCAACTTCGAATTGGTAAAGCCTGTATCCGGATGAAGTACTGGTTTGTCTACAGTATCCAGCAGGAAAGAGCAGTCAGTTCCTAATCTTACCTGAGACGCGCCATGACATCCCTGGCATCCGCCCATCACATAGCCTTTGCCGCCATAAATAACATTTACTTTATTATCCATAGGGTGGCCTATAGAACTGCCTCTGAATTTGGCCAGTATATCATCCGATTCTATCACATAATTGGCAAGGAAGTAGCTAAAGCTAGTGGAATCGCTGGTGGTGGCAGCTTGCACCCCCACGAGCCGATAATATTGCCATATTGATTTGGGGTTTCTCTGTAATATTAAACCATGCGCCGCAGTAGTGGAGTTCTTCACTACCTGCGGTATTGGATGATAACGTGGATAGTTTTTGATGAAAGGGCCTGTCTGATTCCCGTTGCTATCAAGGTTTATATAGCCCATGTCGGTGATATGTCCTGTACCCGCTAAGCTGTTTTGTACGTCGACCTGTTCGAAGGTAGCAAATACAAAATTCGGGAAGGTTTGGGTTTTATGGATAATGTGTATGCCAATCAGTGCATAGCGTTCATTAACAGCTCTGAGCCCATTTGAAGTTTGTGCATAGGTAAGCACTGTCCGCATTACATACCTGGTGCTGTCTTCATTGGGTTTAAGTCTGCGCCAGGCTGTCTTTACTTCAATGGCGCCTTCAGTGGCCCGCTGATTGTTTCCACAGGGCAGGCAAATTACCCTTCCCTTCCCTTTCCCGTTCACGGAGGTAGTATCACTTTCGCAGGTTGAAGTTGAACCTTTAAAATAAGCAGAATCCGCATGGATGCTGTCTTTATTATTGATATTACCCTGGTAGAGCTTTTCCTTGGTGCTAAAGTTTGTCCGGATATAGTTATACTCATCGCGATTCACCTTTGCCTGGTACAACACCTGATATTGCTTATCGTTTGTAATCGACTGCCCAAACACGATACAGGAGCCTATTTCATTGTTTTCATCCAGGTTATTAAATACTGTGGTATCTGTACCTTTGAGCGGCTGCGTCCAATTGTAATAAGTATAGTATGGCACGGTATCGAATTTGCTCATCACATTGGTTGCCGGCCTTAACTCTGTTCTGTGTTTATAAGTTTCCCAAACGAACAGAGGGGGATAAGGGTTCTTATCTGTTTCATACCTCCATTTCGTATCTGGCGTTCCTCTGGTACCTGATTGCTCATAGTCGGATTTCCAGTTCAGCGCAAAAAATTCATCCCAAGCAAAAGTGCAAAGGTTCTGTGGTGTCGCCTGACCTGAAACATCGTGAGGTACATCAGAAGAAATGGTGATAGGAAATGTTTGATTCACATCCTTCTCAGTAGGAGCAGGTTTGGATTCCTCCGCTGCTGCCGACTTTCTTCGTATCAGCAATACACTTACAGTACCTGCAAACAATATTGCCACAATAAAAACATATTTTTTCATAATTGTTAATTTGAGGGTAAGAACGATTTTATCTGATTTCCATCTTATAAAGATTTTTGCTGATGATAGCACTCAAGGCTTCCTTATTGCTTTCTCTGCCGTGTATTTCTATACAGAAATTGTCGGTGTAATCTTTTTTATGTGGAATGTATAAAAGGGCGCGGGGGCTTAATACTTCCTGTAACTTGTATTGCCTTTGAGGTTCAGCATCCATCCGTCGCCTATTATTTACTTGAATATCCAGATCAGCAGTTGAGAGAGATAGCATCACAGGAAAGTGAGGTGTCTGATTTGTTGTAATAACTTCTGTATGCCGATTTGCCGGCACCAGAGTTTCCGTTTTTGCTGTCATAATGGGAGAGTTTATATGATGATAAATTGTTTTTTTACATCACATGAATGGGTGCATTTGAAGATATTGATAGATAAGAGGCTGATCGGTTATTATGAGGAGATGAATGTGTAATGGTACTGAGGCCGTGCTGTCGCTTCTTTAAGATGTATAGTATTCCTTACTATTTACCTGAATAGTGATTTAAGTTATATAAAAAATTGGAACTGAAAAAATTGTTTTTTTAGTATTGTCCGACTAAAAACAATAGGAAAGGAATAGAAAATGGGGCGTAAAGCCCCCCTCTACAGTCCTTATTCTCAGCCTTCCTTCTGTTTAGATTCGCTTATTACTTTATCATAAAATGCTTGTTGATACTCCTGAACTCAGTCAGGTGGACAGCTTCAATTAGTTTTTCAAGATGTCTTTTTATACCCGATAGCTCAATGGTTTCGTTTTACCAGCTCTTAAATTCCAAAAAGAACTTCTGGTGTATCCCACTATGATACAATAACGTATTGTTTATTAATAATGCCTATATTCCAAAGGTTAAAGCTGTTGTATGAGAGAAACATCCTCAAACGCGCCATAAGGATGACCTTCAAAGTGAATTGCTATAATAAACATAATTCTTACTTTGCAGGCTCAAAACCAAACTTCTTGAAGAAAGTCTTTAAAATTTTTTCCTATACGCTATTAACCTTTTGCCTGCTGGCTGGCCTGTACCTTTCATCGGCGTATATCCTTTCCCGTATGAGTACTCCGAAAGAACAGGTCGCAGATGCTGATATTCCTATTTACATACTCACTAACGGTGTACATACAGATCTGGTGGTACCTGTCCGCACGGAGCAGATCGATTGGAGTACCCGCATTCCTTTTGGCAACACTATAGCCAATGATAGCAGTGCTCAGCTGCTGGCTTTCGGCTGGGGAGATAAGGGCTTTTACCTGCAAACACCCACCTGGGCCGATCTTAAATTCAGTACAGCATTCAAAGCGGCTTTTGCCTTAAGTACTGCCGCTATCCATGCTACTTATTATCGCCAACTGCAGGAAAATGAAAGTTGCCGCAAGATCATGATTAATAAATCCCAGTATGCAAGATTAATCCAATTTATCAGTAATAGCTTTAAACCAGGCACAGATGGTATGCCGATCAAGATAAATACAAATGCTAATTACGGTAATGGCGACGCTTTTTACGAAGCCAAAGGGAGATATAACCTGTTTTATACCTGTAATACCTGGGCTAACGATGGGTTAAAAAGCTGTGGACAAAAGGCCTGCCGCTGGACCATCTTTGACACAGGAATATTTTATCACTACAGGAAGTAAGCTTAGCATTAAAAGCTACTTTCGTACCAGTTGGATAAAGAATCCACCTCTGGGCACGTAAAAGTAAAAAGGCTTGTAAGTTTTAACTTACAAGCCTTTTTACTTTTAGTCAGATGTCGTTTCTAACTACTTGCGCTCCCATTATTCATGGATCAAATTGAAAAATTCGCGAGACAAATTTGACAGCCAGTACCTTGAATGATTACATCTTTTCGCACGACTACTTCACATAAGTACTACCCTTATCCTGCCCAAATGTTTGAGGACGGTTGTCTGTTGTGGGCTTATCGGGTACGGGAGGTGCGGGGGCTGTCCAGTTGTTCCATGATACACGGGAGCCATCAGGTGCAGTCACTTCAAATCCGGCAAATTGCCAGTCGCCGTAATAATGATTATTACGGAAAATATTATCCTGCTGAAAGGTGATCCGCCAGGGAATCTGGTAACCACTGAATTCAGGAAATGTGCCGTACTCAGAAAATATTCCATTGATACCGCAGTAATTTCCTCCTGTACATCCCAGCAGCGCTTTATCTATTCTGAAATCATTATTCTCTACCACCACATTTTCTGTTGACCAGCGACAAACAAATTTATTTACAACACTACCAGGAATAACATCCGGCAAACCGGATTTGCAGGGAGAATCATCGTACAGGCTTCTCATCTTTATTGTGCCCGCCCGATGGGTGTTGGCGCTGGATCCACTATACCTGTTTGCATTTTCCCACAGCACTACACCTCCCCAGTTATTCTCAAAGTTATTGTTGCTGATCAGCATGGGGGAGGTTTTCAGATTAAATCCACGTGGACTGCCGGCTTCGGAAATATATACTGCAGGAACCGGAAAATAATCTCCTTTACGCGCATTCTCCATACCAGCAACGATCGCATTCTTCTTAAAGTTATTGAAACGTACGCTGGCATCATAACCGGCTTCTATCATTAATCCGTTTCCATCATTATCATTGATATAATTATTTTCAATGACGAAGCCACGATTATTATTATCCAGCCATAAGCCTACCCCTTTATTATTATGCACCCAATTATTCGTAACCCTGGCATTCTTGTTGATCCAGAACTTTACGCCACCGGTACAACCACATCCATCGATTTTGCTCTCCCAATCATCGGTATTGTTACCTGCAATTTCATTATGATCCAATACAAAATTTACTACCTCGTTGGTTTCAGTTCCGCAACAGGAGTTAATTCCATATTGACCATTGTCTTTTATGCAATTATAACGGTAAACATTATTAGGCCCAGCCATCAGACCGGCGCCTTTGTTATTGGAGATGGTATTATATTCAATGGTCCATTTATCGCCGGCATCATGGTTGACAACACCTTCGTCGCGCGGCGCCATGAAGTTGCGGATGGTAAGATAACGGATCGTCACATTGACAGCCCGCTGTGTAAACGCATAATGATTGATATGCTGACCATCCAGGATGGCACCAGGGCCGCCAATAAATGTAGTATTGTTCTCAGGTATAATCTGGCTGAATGGATCATCGCCTATTGTATGTACACCAGGTGCCAGCCAGAAAGTGGCTCCTTCGACTTTAAAGTTGAAACCTTTGTTATCACCTGCCGGCACTGTAATAGCACCCGCTGGCGCAGCGCTGGGTCCCGTCAGTAATTGCGTATTGCCACAGATTTCAGCCGGTGGCGACGATGGCCACACATTTGCTTCAGAATTAGACGGATTTCCGGGTTCCTTTTGGGAGCCTGGTGCACCAGGCTTATGACATCCCGTGATATAGAGGAGGCACAACGGAAGTAAAGATCCACAGATCTTTTGCAATAGTAAATCAGTTTTTCTCATAGGAGTTGAATTTGGTGAACAAAAGGTTTCCATCGTCACTTACCTGTATCAGTAGTAAGTGGCTTACTATATAAAAATAATTAGTCAGCTTTTTAGAAGGCACTGCGACGGCAGCTGACGCTGTTCTTCCCAACTACAGGGCATTTAAATGCTTATCGCATTTGCAAAGACTTTAAATTGTTTGCTGGTGATTCAAATAAGGCATTCATAATTGACATAGGTTTGGCCAGGCTAAATACCTTAGTGTCCAAGAAATGATTGACAATGCATCTGGGCTTGAACCTTCCTTTCTTCTCACGTGAAATATTTCCCTGATCGATAGGCATCTTTCCTTTCAGTACAGCAGGGATTATTAGTAGTCTTCACTATAGTAAAGGTTCTTCAGACTGGTTTCGGGGCGGTAAGTTACAAATAAAATGAAAGATTTAAGCAGGAAGATCTTTTTTTAAGGAGATATTAATTATATCCTAACGGAAGAATAGAAAAACTTTGATAAAGAGGCGCTAAGGATTCCTGAAATCAGCGGATCATTGGGAAGTAACCTATTTAACGCGAATTCAAAGTAAGGCAAATTAAAATCCGGGTTACAACTTATATGTAATACCCAAAGACCAGTAGAACCGGTTGCTCAGTGGTTCTACCTTTACTATTGATTCCTTGGTAGACAGTGTTGTTAGTGTAAGCACCGCAGGGTGCAATGGAATAGCGTAAGTGGGTTCAAAAGAGAAAGTGAGTCGCTTATGAATGGTATAAGATATGGGTAGGCTTAATTCATAATCCAGTATGGTAAAATTGGATGCACCACTCATATCTGCTACCACAGTTGGATGTTGACGTTGTTTCTTTTGCTTGCTCACTTTTACTACAGGACTGAGGTAACGCTTGTTATAATAATCATCATAATAGTGTTGCGTTCCGGCGTTAGCTGATACGGTAGGAATGATGTTCAGATGATCGTTGAACAGGGAGAAACTATGCTCCAGTGCGGCTCTTACGGAATAATCGGTTTTTGATCCGAAATTCATATAGCCGTCTATAGAAGCTGCGATGATTTCATTGAAATCATATTCAACGCTGGCATGCACATCACCATTCAATTCTGACCGTACGTTATCACTCAGGTCACTATAGAAAAATTTAGAGGCACTGATCTCTCCATCAAAATTACCCCGCGAAAACATATACCCTGCTGTAAGTATACCTGCATCCACACGAGTACCGTTATCCGTTAACATAGAAAGGATACCCTCTGCATATAACCCCGATTTATGATAATAACCCAATGTAGTGGACAAATACGGGATACGGGTGCTGTCGTTTCTGCCGGTATATACGTTGTCACTCAGGTATTGCAAGCCTGCACGAAAATGCGACCTGGGTCTTTCTTTGTCTGCTGTTATCGTTTGTTCATTACCGGTAGCCGGCAGTGAATCCCGCTGGTACGATGGTGCGGTAGTGGCCCTGTTATCGGGTTGCTGCGCGAATATAGGTATTGACGGCAATAACAGAATGCATAGAGATAGTACTTTCATGTGCTTTTTACAGATTATAATACATAGTGACTATAGACAGAATCAAAGCCCCAAAGTTTAATCTATAAATCACCGTTGATATTATCAATATGTTAAAACTGCATTAGAAAATAAGAGGATGTTTCAAAATTGCCCAGTGATTTATCTGCTTTTCGCCGCTTTCCCTTTCATATGTCAATGCCACACATACCGGGAAAAGCGGCGAAAAGTTGATTACTGCATTGCTTACAATTTTAATTTCAGACCTCCGTTGACCACGAAACCATCCAGCGGTGCGTAGATGTCCCTAAACACAGGATGTGTTACGGTGCCGGTGTAGATACTCCCGAAACGGGTTTGCCGGGTGTCAAGATAGTTTTCAAAATTCACGAACAAAGAAAATTTCTCCCACAGCTTTTCCGCCATGAATCCACATATCCAGTAAGGCTTACCGGTGGTGCCATCTGTGAGCGTCTGTTTGCTGTAGTAATAGGCTTCCAGCCCTATCTTCCACTTTTCTTCTTTTTCATACATCAGTACATTGTTCAGCCGGTGACGGGCGGTGAGCGGGTTTTCGCGGATGATGCCATTATCATTCAGGCGCGCATCGGTAAAAGTATATCCGATGAATAGTTTAAAGTCGCCGTACCCGAATTTAACATTCGTTTCCCAGCCTTTGGTATCAATGAACCCATCTACGTTTTCCAGTCTGTAGAGATTTCCGGGGACTGTATTAAGTAATAAAGGGTGATTGATACGGGTATAAAAGAAAAGCTGATTGATGCTGAAACTTAGCTTATCATCAAACAGAGATGTTTTGTAATTCAGATCAAAGTTGGCGCCGTAGGACCGTTCCAGTTTATTGACATCGGCATTGATGGGCAGCACGGATTTATACTGGATACGTTCTGTTTCCTCCGTAAATATCGTGGGTGTTTTATAACCCAGTCCTCCGCCAACACGGGATGAGAATTCAGGAGAGATTTTAAACAGGGCCGAAATCCGGGGCAGCAGTACCAGGCCATAGTCAATTACATAGTCACCCCGCAAGCCTGTTTCCAGCTGCAGCCAGTCGTTGGCCTTCCAGGTATTTTGTACAAAAGCACCCAACGTGTTCTGATTGTAGTTACGCTTAGGCAGGGTGTCTGTTTGCTGTTCTTTGAAATTATCAGTATAAACGTTGATGCCGGTTATCCAGTCCATGTTTTCCTGCTGACGGTGGTAGGTAGCCTCTGTATAAGTGGACCACTGCTGTCCATCAAATACATAACCGGGGATAGAGATCGTCCGTTTAAAGCTGTTGATGGAATTTTTTACCGTTAGACTGTTGCCTTCACTGAACTCATGATTGAAGGAAAACTGGGTAGAGAAACGGTTACTTTTATTCTTCTCATAGTAACTATGTGTACTGTCGCCCCGACCTTTGATATAGAGGATATCGCCACCGGTCCTGTCTTCCGTGATAAAGTTGAGGCCCAGGTTCATCGAGGTTTTCGGACTGAAATAGACAAACAACTTAGGGTTGAATACATACCGTTCAAATTTTGGTATAGCGGTGAATCCGGTGTTGGATGGATCATAGGCTTTGTTGCTGTTGCGGGAGGCAAAAACAGTCATCCCTACCTTGTTGAACCGCTGTCCGTAAAATCCGTTGAGGTCCAGCCCACCGGCAGAGGTGCCATTGATCAGGAACCGGAGGTCTCGTTCTGTTGTGGGTACTTTTGATATCAGATTGACCAGCCCGGCGATAGCCCCGCCGCCGTATAAAGTGGAGGAGGAGCCCTTGATAACCTCTACTTGTTTCAGGTCGAGTGGGGGAGTTTGTAGCAGTCCTAAACCACCGGAAAAGCCGGCATACAGCGGAAACCCGTCTTTGAGGATCTGTGTATATCGACCATCAAGGCCCTGGATACGGATACTGGAATTGGCTGATGTGGCTGAAACCTGCTGTGTTTGGATTCCGGTGCTTTCATTGAGCATCATCCGTATATCACCCGGCTTCATGTTTCCTTTTTCTTCCAGTTCTTCACCGGCTATGAATTCAACACGGGTGGGTATGTCCCGGATACTACGGTTGCTACGGGTAGAGGATATTACCACTTCCTCCATTTCTTCCCCGGCATGCTCCAGATAGATAGTAACAGTATCGGAAGATAATGGGAAAGAAAAGGTATCGGCTTTCTCCTGATATCCCATATAGGTGCAGGAAATGACATGCCTGCCATTGGGAATGCCGGTAATAGTGACTACTCCGTTATTGTCGGCCTGGGCCCCTTTGTTGGTACCTGTGAGTATGGCTGTGGCCCCGATCAGGGGTTTTTTGCTGTCTGCGTCTTTTATGAATGCTGTGAACTTGTTCTGTGCCAGGCACACCTGTGCAAAGCACAGTAATAATATAATGCTAAGTGTCTTAAACATTTTACTGTTGATAAAAGCTGATAAATAGAAGTACGCTGTGCTGTGGCACAGGATATCAAATGTGTGAAAGAGAACTGTCACGATAGCTGGGGTGGCTGCCAGATAGATGTGGGAAATTCAGGGAGAGATTGTTTCGTATGGTCGTAGTAGATATTCCCAGGCAGCGGTATTGTTTCAGGCTCCGACTTTGTAATTTCCGGGATCACCACCCCATGGCAGGTATTACAGGAAAAAAATGGACTGCAAGGCAACTCCGGTTTGTTATGGTTTTCATGTTCATTGTGCTGCTGACTGTCCTTTGTCAGCGCTGTTTCCTCCTCACAACAGTAATCATTTCCGCAGCAGGGAACAGCGGAGAGTGTAAGTACGTATATGGAGAATATGAACAGGAGCCACTTCATGGAGGCAAATATATTAATGATTCCTTTCCTAAGCAACTGTCTACTCGCAGTGGCTTACCTTAATTTAGTAATAGCCCTAACTATCCGTTTCTTCTTTTCTCATATTTCTTAACCCAAACCCCTTATTTATGAGCAAATACATCATCTCCTTGTTGCTGTTGAGTGCTACGATATTTTCTGCCTGTAAAAAAGAGCAGAACAGCACATCAGCTGATACAGCAGTGGCACCTGCCAATAAAGTGCAAGCAAACGATCACGAGGGCCAGGTACTTACGCCTGTGGGCTGGATGCCCAAATCACAAGTACATCATGTAGAGACAGGTGAATACCTGAGCGGAGAGGGGAACCGGCTTCGCAAGTATGACCGCAACGGCAAGGTACTGGCGGATTACGGTGTCATGGAACAGAGTGCCAGGAAAACACCGTTCTATCCTGACAATGCCAAAGTACCTGGCAAAGGCGTATTCCCGCTGGGTTCCGGCTGGATCACCTACACATATTGGACGAATAATACTTCTTCCGCGATCTCTTATTTTAACACCAACTGGACCGTGCCTCCCGCTCCGGCCGTGAATTCCGGGCAGACCATCTTCCTCTTCAACGGTTTACAGAATGCCAACAATATCCTGCAGCCGGTGTTGCAGTGGGGGCCTTCTGCTGCTGGTGGTGGCAACTATTGGGCCATTGCCAACTGGTATGTAGGCCTTGGCACTGCGTACAGTAGTTTGATACCCGTAGCCCCGGGTACCAATCTGCAGGGTGTGATGAGCCTTATCGGTGGAAGTGGCAGCACCCGCAGCTATACGTCAGCCTTCACAGGCTATCCTTCCATTACACTTACGGTGAACAGCGTCCCCACCTTGTACTGGGCGGCGGAATCAATGGAAGCATATGGTGTGGCTACCTGCTCCAACTATCCTAATACCACCAAAACAAGGCTCAGCGCTATTGACCTGAGAGTGGGCGGTGTACAGGCGCCATTGTCATGGACAGTGGCCAATGCTGTTACCGACTGTGGCCAGCATTCTACCGTGGTTACCCAGGGTACGCCTAACGGCATCGTAGATATCTATTATTGATAGCATCGGGAACGGTGGCGGGCGATGAAAGCCTTGCAGGGAGCACCTGCAAGGCTTCGTTTTTGTTATTCCACCCAGATCTCATCGCAGGCAATCATCGGCAGCCGGCGCTCACGATAACGCCATGACGGCAGTGCTGGCCAGTTTGCAGCCTTTATACGAATAAACCTTACCGGTATATCAGCGCCTTTGTTTTCAAAATCAAAGGCAGGCTTTTCTATATCATAATGTTCTTCCGGTATTTGGTTGCTGATATTACCGATGGCTGTAAAATGCTGTCCGTCGGCAGATACTTCAACAGTGACGCCGGCAGGCCGGAATATCCAGTGGCGCGGATCTTCCAGAAAACTCATGGATACTTTTTTCACCACAACAGCCTTTCCCAGGTCGAGCGTGGCGTTCATCGGTTTGCCATAAAAACAAAGCCAGTTGTAACTGAAATCATTATAACCGGGATTGCCGTCTGTCAGGGTGGCCGGCCCTTTGGCCGGAAACTCAGGTGCGGCGGGATATTGCAGCTGTACCTGTGCATGCAGCGCCTTATTGGGGCGTACGCCTGCTGCCAGTATCTTCTTCCATTCTTCTCCGTATGCATCCGGTGAGAGACCACCTTCTGACAACTCTTTCACACCTGACTGCTTACAGGCAGCCACAAAGCGGCTGACACGCTGCGGGAATCCATCCTTCACTTTCCACTGTCCGGTGGCAGACTGCTCAAATATGCCATGCTGCTCAATTCCATAGAAACGGGCCTGTTGCAGGTAAGTGTAATCCTGTGCAAGACGGAGGCGACGTACACGCGGCGCACGCCTGGAATCGTTTTCCACTGCGGCTTCCGCCTTATCCAATGCCGTACTGTACTGATCTATATTTGCAGGTGTGAGAAAGGTATGATGCTCATTCACCGGGTTGCCGTAAATATCTAATGCAGACTGAGCAGCAGCATGCTGCTGTAACTGTTGCAGGTAGGATTTTACATGCGGAGCCGCCTTGCCGTAATACCCCTGCAGGAAATCATCCGTAATACGTTGTATGTCTGTATCCGGCTCCCACAATAGTTTTGCGAGCAGGTAACCTTTCAGCTCGGCCAGGTCACTGTAGGTATCTCCGCTGCCTTGTTCAAAAACACCGGATACCTGCTGCTGCCGCAGATACTGCAGATTGGGCTGTAAAGTGCCCAACACCGGGAACGGCGCGAGGTAATTGGTAAACTGCGTAACATAATCCCATACAAACAGGTGTGATGTTTTTTCACGCCATCCTTTCAGGTAATTCCTGAAAGCCGCCGCAGAGGCTTCTTTGTCAAGCGGTTTGCTCCTGTATGCATCTATGCTGCTCAGCATGATGTACACATTATCAGCGGGCTTCAGATACTGTGGAGGGCGCGTCGTATAGCCATAAGCGAGTGTCGTGAATATTTTGTCCGGGAAGCGGGTCGCCACCTTGTTTACAAAACGCAGCAGGGAGCCCTGGGGGCCGCCTTCAGCCTGATCTGTCTTCCTGCACAGGTCACATTCACAATAACCATTATCATCATTGGGGCTGATAGACCAATATACCGCATCAGGATGCTGTGCCATCTGCGCCTGTAAAGCAGCTATCGTGATATTAAAAACAGCTTCATTGCTCAGGCATAGCTGCGATGGTTGACGGTGGCCCTGTACCTGCGCATAATATTCAGGATGTGGTTTGAAATATTGTGATGCCGGCACGAGTTTGTCGAAAGTATGTCCCCACATGCCCCACAGGTCTTCAAAGCGATGGAGCTTGTGCCAGTCGAGGTATTCAGCGTCCTGGACGGCCGCTGGAAGGTATACTTCCCGGTACCGGAAGGCTGGCACTTCACTGATATGCGTACTCCCCGGAATGATTACTTTGTCTGTATGCGGCACCTCTGCCGGCCCGGCGTCCCATTTGCGGCAGTTGAGCAGCCTCTCCAGGAAAGTGTATACGCCATATACCACGCCCTTGCCGGCACCGCCGGCAATCAGCAGATCGTTATCCTTCACTTCAATTGAGTATCCTTCGGCAGCTATATTTTTCGTATAGGCAATACGTATAGCGCTGCCTCCTTTACCGGGTTCCTGTTGTACCGGCAGCTTCACGCCGGTGGCTTCCAGTATGTAATGCTGCAGGATACCTGCCGCCTTTTGTTCCGTTGTGGTCGCCTGTGCCGGCAGACTGATATGATAGGCGGAATGACCATCGGACACCAGCACCAGGTCACTGGAGCGGGCCGGCAACGTAATAGCAAGCATAAGACAAAGAAAATAAAGCCACCTTTTCATGCGGTTAAAAATTATGCAGCAACGTCAGGTATATATCGTACTGGTTGTATGATTTTCCGTTACCAATATGCTGATTGGTCCAGTTACCGAACAGGCCGAGCGTAGTGCGGTAATGGATTGTTTTCTGATATCCTGCACCAATGCCTCCCGAAAAGAAATTCACTGAACGGCTGAACTGGTAGTTTCTGCTGCGGTCATCCGGTGCGGTACCTGTCGACAATATCAGCGCTACAAAATCTTTCTGTCTGTTCAGGTAATAACGGTTGGTAAGCGTATATGCCTGGAACCATTTGTCCTGCTCATTGATCACGTAGCCGCGTAAGTTCACCCAATAGTTGTTCCAATATTTCGCTATCGACCATACACCTGACCAGGTATTCACGCTGTCATCCCGGAGATAACGTGCACCCAGTTCTCCTTCCCATTCTTTGCCGAAGTTATGAAAGAGTGAGTACCCTGCCCTGAAGCGGGGAAACACATCCGCATTGGACCAGCTGACCAGTCCATAGGAATAATTGCTTTTATTGTGCGTGTAATATGTTTCTGCTTCCAGCTGTATACCATTTCCGGCGGCACGGTCTGCATAATTGATGCGGCCCCCGATACTGCCTCTGTTGTGAAAACGCAGGTATTGCAGCGAAGTAATACTGCCGGGGCGGCTGCCGTTATCAAAGATGCTTTGCAGATGGATAATACCCAGCTGATTGTGGTAGGTTTTGCTTTGCAGCCAGTCATGATAATTGCGCACCTCTTTGTTGGAGGGCTCCAGCTGTTGCAGCGAAGCCGCTGTCGTTGCCGCTTCCCTGTAACGTTTCAGTGTCTCCAGTGTTGCCGCTTTTTTCATCAGCAGGCTTTTATCCTGCGGATAAAGTTGCAGACCTTTATTGGTGTATATCAGTGAGCTGTCGTACTGTTTCAGCGCCAGGTGGGCATTGGCCAGGTTTTGCAACACCAGCGTATCAGACGGATTATACTGTAATGCTTTCCTGTATACAACTACAGCGCTGTCCCATGCACTGGAGGCTCTCAGTATTTTTCCGTGGCTCATCAGCTGATCGGTGTATATCCGGCGCAGGGTGGTGTCGACCGGCTGCTGTTGCAGCAGCTGGCCGGAGATAGCATAAGCTGCCGGGTAATTACCGGTTTCCTGTAGCAACGCGGATTTTTTTTGGAGGATGATGATGTTATTACCGAGAGCGGACAATGCGCGGTCGCAATACCGGATGGCTTCCTGTGTGGCACCGTTACGGTGTTGCAGGTTAATAAGGCTGACCCAGGCGTCCAGGTGGCGGGGATCAGTATGCACCACTTCTTCCAATAAAGGCTGCGCCTTTGCCGGCGAGGCACCTTTCAGTTCTTCGCGGGCTGATGCCATCAGCTGATCTGTGAAGGCCTGCTGGTACCTGGTAACAGCAGGGTATTGCGTCATCAGCCGGCGACTCAGTGTGGCCGCTTCGGTGTAATGCCCGGTAGCCTCCAGTAATGCAGACTTACGGAAAAGCAGTGTTGTATCTTCCGGGACCTGTTGCAGTAATATGTTGATGATGGCGATGGCGCTGTCTTGCTGACCGGCCTGTGAAAAGACGTTTATCCGTTGATGTTGTATGTCCTCGTAAATCTGACGATTGCGTTGATCCGGCTTCAGCTGCCAGGCATGTTGCGCAGTAGCAGCCGCTGCATCATAACGATGCAGGTCCTGCAGGATGCCGGTCTTCTTCAACAGAAAATCAACGTCCGTTGGGTATCGCAGCAGAGCGGTATTACACCATTGCAATGCATCTTCATAACGTTTCATGCTGTAATAGGTGTTGATGATGGCATTCAGCGCATCCCTGTTGCCAGGTTCCAGTTCCAGGATACGGCGGCTCAGAGAGAGCTGTTGCTCTTTATCCCCGCGTTTCCTGGCTGTCAGCCAGGCATTGGTCAGCCGCTCTTTTTCAACGATCTTCGGATCAGGTTTAGGCGCGGGCCTTTCTTCCTGCTGCGGAGCGTTGCGTATTTCTGCCTTTCGCTGTTGTGCAAGATACTCTTCCTTCAATCCTTTCACCTTTGCATCATTGGGGAATAAGCTGCCTAATTGCGCCAGTACTTTCTCCTGTTCGGACTTCTGGTTATTCTCCTGCAAAATACCGTACTTCTTCATCAACAGATCTTTGTTTCCGGGATCTGCCGACAATGCCTCATCAATATAGCAGATTGCTTCACTGCTGTGATGCTGGCTATATTCCAGGTTGATCAGGTATTGTAGTGCATCCGTATTTTTCGGGTCTTTGCGTAGTACCAGCTGCCATTGTATCCTGCCGGCCTGCGGCTCACCTGTAAGAACGTATAACCGTCCCAGTAAGAGCATCACATCCGTATAGTCAGGGCTTTGGGAAAGCGCTTTCAGGCAAAGTGCTTTAGCCTTTTCATAATTATGATGCTGATTGGTTTCCTCCAGCGCTCTTTTCAGCAATATATCAGAAGACACCAGTCCCTTTCGCTGTGCAGTCGTGCTCAGTGTAGCCGACAGCCATGCTATCAGAAACAGGATCTTTTTTGTATTTCTCCAGTTAAACATTTCAAATTGATCTGTATGAATAATTACGCAGCTGCCTGTTGTTTGAAACCTTTTCGCTGCATATTTCCCCAGCCGTGCTTTTTACCGGTAAGGTGGTACAGGTAACCCTTCATGGCAAAAAACAATACCAGCGGATGATAGATGAATGGTTCAAGGAATGTCATCATACACAACTTCGCTACATCCTTCCAGCTCTTATAATACCGGAATGTAAGCTGGTCCCAGAGTATGGCCAGCGACGAAATGAATACAGAGAATGTATAAATGAACAATAACAGGATGATCGCAAAATCCCAGTTGATGACATGCGCCACGATGATATAGATGTAATACATCAGGCCTACAAACTCAATGACAGGTGCCAGCAGTTCAAAAAAGAAATTGTATGGGAACACGATCAGTCCGAGGCGTTTATATTTTGGATTAAACAATACCTGTCTGTGGGTACTGAATATCTGCAACAATCCCCTGGCCCAGCGGGTGCGCTGCCTGCCGAAAATTTTGAGCGTCGACGGGCCTTCTGTCCAGCAAAGCGTTTCAGGTATATAACGGATGGCGTAATCCAGCTTCTGTTCACACATGTATTTACACATGCGGACAATCATATCCATATCCTCGCCCAATGACCTGGGATCATAGCCGCCTGCTTTGATAACAATGTCCTTGTCGAACAGGCCGAGGCCGCCGGATACGTTGGGTACGGCGTTGATAGTGTTCCATCCCATTTTCCCCAGCACAAAGGAGCGGATGTATTCCATCTCCTGGAAGCGTGGCAGCCATTCTTCCGGAGGGCTGATGGTGGTAAGCATACCGGCATCCGCCTCGCAGGAATTGGCCATGCGCAGCGTGGCGCCGGTAGCAATCACTCTCTTCTCTTCATCCATAAAAGGACGGATCAGTTTCAGCAGGGTATTCCTGTCCAGGATACAGTCTACGTCTGTGTTCAGGAAGTAACTGAAGGATGCTGCGTTAATGCCCGCATTCACAGCGTCTGCCTTGCTTTTACCGTTTACCTTGTCCACTACCAGCAGCCTGGCATAAGCAGGGTTGTTTGATTTAAAGAAACGTTTTACAGGTTGACACAACAACTGCGGATTATAGGCAAAACTGATCTCAGACAGTTCAAATTCATGGATCAGTTTATCCAGCGTATCATCAGTACTACCATCGTTCACAATGATCACTTCGAATCGTGGATAGTTCAGTGTAAGCAGGGAACGTACGTTTGGTATGATGGTCACGGCTTCATTGTAAGCCGGAGCGATAACAGAAATGCCCGGTGTGAGCGGAGATTCCACCAGCGTAAGTGTTTCCCTGATCCTGTTCTTCCAGCTATAACGCCTGATGGCGAAATAGGAGAGGAATGCCAGGAAAGTATAGAAAGCGAATAGCAGCACACAATAAAAAAATATGGAGTGCTCGTAAAATTTTACTATATATGACCAGATAGTATGTTGCATTAATACTTGATTAGGGGGTTGAGGCAATGCTGCAGGATGATGAGAGGTTGCCCTACGCTCTGCTCCTGAAGCTGCTTCAGTATCAGTTGAGACAGCGCCTTATGATTAACAATTGACTTCGCAGCATGTTTCTTTAAGTCAAATTCTTCTGACTCCAGGAATTGCTGTCTGAGAAACTCCAGCTGATTCCCGCTGCCGATGCGGCCCAGCGCCTTCAGGATCTCCTTCTTACATGACAGAGGTTGATCCCCGTATATCTTTACCAGTTCTGGTTCTGCTTCCAGCGCCATGAGTTTTCCCAGGCTGTTAATAGCAAGGGCACGCTGTTCCAGGTTGTCTGTTTTTAACATGGATATCATGGCAGGGATAGCATCAAACTGATGGAAATGGGCGGCCAGTTTGAGCGAGAACGAGATTACCGAAGAATGCATAGCAGGATCTATCCACCGTGCAAAAGAAGGAGCGGGAATATCGGTCCGTTGGGTAATGAGGCGGAACAGTTCGACCTGTTCCCATGTCAGCAAGGGCTTCCTGATCTCCTGCAAAAAATCCATCGGGTGTTCTGCGGAGCATTTTGCAAAATAACAGCGGGCCATTTCACGCACGTAGCGGTCCTGGTGATTGATCAGCGGCAGTACTTCTTTTTCGTCTACTACAATTTCCATTCTGAATAATTCACCCAGTCCTTCCACGATCTTCCTGCTGCCGGAACTGCTCAGCTTGCGGCGCGCATCCTGGTACAATCCCAGGTCGATGTACAGGTTTCTGGCGAGGTCAGATACATATCCGCTGAAGTTTCTCCTGTAATGCAGGATTTTCTGCACCAGCAGTTGCCGTGCCCATGCATGATGCAGTGGCAGTTGTTGAAATTCATCCAGCGCCAGCGGAAGTTTTTCTTCTGAAATATCCCGCTGCACTATATGCTCCAGGAGGAGTGTATCGATCCGTTCTATTACAGGCCCATTCCTCCGGTCCTGGAAGTATTTCACCACCAGTAACAGCAATATGTTGAGGTATGCAATGAAGATACCTGCAATAGCAATTAAAGAAACAAGGATAGCGCCCTGGATAAAGGTGGGCAGGTAAATGAAGTTTTCTTTTACCTCCACCAACCACGACTCTATTCCATTAAAAAATGAAACCATGAATGACTACAGGAATTTATGAATGTGCGTTCTCTTTTTTTTCTAAAAGGCGGTTTACCCTTGATACCAGCTCGCTTGGGGCGAATGGTTTTTTCAGGTAATCATCTGCTCCGAGATCAAATCCGTCGAGTACGGTCTTCTCGTTGGTGATAGCAGAAAGGATCATGACAGGTGTACCTTTTTTTGGCTGACTGCGTTTATACTTGCTCAACAGTTCAAGACCGTTTGCGAAGGGGAGCATAAGATCAGTGATAATAAGCTCAAAATCGCCTTCTTCCATGTGTTTGATGGCTTCTTTTCCATTCTGAGCGATCGTGAGGCTGTAACCATGTTTGCCTAAAATAAGTGCAATGGCTCGTGCCATAAATGCGTCGTCTTCAATAACCAGTATGCGTTTCATTTTCTGTCGTTTAGTGAACAGTTAGTTAATAATAAGGCAGCCCCCTCTGTCGAAATAACAAAGGCGACATTACATGACAATAAATAAATAAATGTGCAGCGTGAAAAAGACACAGTTTACTTACTGGTGCCTCATAGAAACATGGTTAAAATTGGAGTCGGCTCGTAAAGTTCGTGTAAAACTAACATATATTATGCCAAAAAAATAAGGATTTTTGTAAAGTGGTTGATATCAATTATTTATATAAGTCATTTTATTTATGAACTAGCCTTGAAAGGTCATTTTCGCATATTCCAATTTACAGTCCCGGTTTTTCAGGAACAGGGTGGAAAATGGAGGCCACAAAGGGTATTGGGTTCGATTGGCTAGTGTAAACCAATGGAAGCGGATGTTGGCAGATGTAAGTAAAATTTAATATATTTGCAGGTATTGTGTATTCGAATTTGCAGATGCAGTATTTTCTCCATTAACCTACCTGATACTGACTTCTCCCTGACAGCAGGGGTGCGCGCTACAATCAACGAAATGAAATCAATCAAAATCTAATAATTATGGAATTACAGCAAAACCAGGAAGGTGAACAAAAAAAGGTATCAGGATTCAGTATCGTAAATATTTTTAAACCCGACTATGAGCGTTGGGAAGGTGTTCCAAGAATTAACATTTACCTTTTAAGACTGCTTTTTATATTGATGTTCGTTTTTCTCGGGAAAGATTCATGGACATATATTTTTACCTTCAAGGGAACATGGGATCCTATAAACGCAATGGCCTGGTGCATCTGGGCATCTTACTCCGTGTTATCTGTATTAGGAATAATACATCCGCTTAAAATGCTGCCTATAGTAATGCTGGAAATATGCTATAAAGTACTTTGGCTGATTCTGGTTGCTTATCCATTGTGGTCAGCCAATCAATTAGCCGGCTCACCTGCAGAAGGCATGACTTATGTATTTTTACCCGTTGTACTACCGATTTTAGCGATGCCGTGGAGGTATGCCTTTAAGAAATACGTTTTAGTATCAAAAAAGAATAAATGATTGAATATTCCGGAAGCTGACCTGGCTGGTCCGGCTACTAAAAAGGCTTGTAAGTTAAAACTTACAGGCCTTTTTTCTTTTATTCATATTAAAGCAGCCGGGTGGTATAATTGTCTATATGACAATAATATTTTTTTCATCTGAACTGTTATCAACAGTGCAACAACATATAGCACCTTTCACATGAACTTCGGGTGTACTTGAAATACGCATTTTGTGTGATTGTCGTATTTGAAAAATTATTTTAATTTCAGAAAGTACTGTTATGTCTTGCACAAAGTGACCTGCTTTACTACTGTACCTGGATAGCTATATCAACATATTTGCCAGTTGCCCCGGTGTTGTACGAATAGATTTTTATTTACCCCAATTATTGAAACACGCTACTTATTTCATTTGCCGGCAGAAATGTTAGGATGAAAAATTTTTCTCGGCCCGATTGATCATCTCGTTTCGTAATGAATGGAAGACTGCATGGCTGTATTCGGCCCGATTTGATAAGCGTTTAACATTTGTCTAATGGAAAAAACCATTGTTTACATGATAGATGCGGGAGAAGAAGGCAGTTCCTTATTTGCCGCCATTCAACAAAAGTTGGGTGATGAAGGTGTTGTTTTTGTGCGGCAGCCGGAAGGAGCCGGGATAGCCATTGTAGTATGGGCAGATAAATTAGCAGTAGAAACGGTGATGGACTATCTGCAGCCGCTTGCTTTGCTGGATATAAAAATTGTTCTGCTAACGGCCAACAAACTACTTTCCGATGTAGTAAAGTGGCAATTGAAACAGGCAGGGGTACACGAAGTGCTGGAATGGAACAAAGGAGAGGAGGTGCTGTTGCACTTAACGGCCCGGTTGAAACGGTGGGCGCAGGTAGAAGCATTGCTTTCACTGGACCTTGTACGCAACAATCTGATTGGAGAAAGTTATACCTGGAAGCGCTTTTTGAGAAAAGTTGTTGAAACGGCCTTTTTTACCAGCAACAGTGTACTCCTGATCGGTGAGTCCGGCACAGGTAAAGAAATGACCGCCCGTCTGATCCATGAACTGGACCAACGGAAAGAGAAGGGAAAACTGGTGTTGATGGATTGTACTACAATTGTTCCTGAATTATCGGGTAGTGAGTTTTATGGCCATGAAAAAGGCGCTTTTACCAATGCCGTGTATGCGCGGGATGGAGCCTTTGCCATGGCCGACAGCGGAACCCTGTTCCTGGACGAACTGGGGGAGTTGCCACTAACCATACAGGCCGGACTGTTACGGGTAATACAGGAAGGCATGTATAAACGTGTGGGCAGCAATACCTGGCGAAAAACAAACTTCAGGCTGGTATGTGCCACCAACCGCAACGTGAAAGAAGAAATTGTGCAGGGCAACTTTCGGAAAGACCTGTATTTCAGGGTGGCCGCATCGGTATTTATTATGCCTCCCCTGCGCAACAGAAGGGAAGACATACCCGAACTGGTAAGGGCGTTTCTACGGCAGGAGTTAAATGTTATTGTTGCTCCTGAAATGGATGGTGCGATTATGAATTTCCTGGTGCATCGTGATTATCCGGGAAACATCCGTGAGTTGAAACAACTGGTGAGTCAAATAGTTATGCGTTACGCTGGCCAGGGTTTTATTACCATGGGTGATATGCCGGAAGAAGAATGCCCATCGCTGCAGCAATTACAGGGCTTTACAGCCTCTTCGCATAACGGCCTGCATCAATCTATCAGGCTGGCAATTGCCAGCGGCAAAGATCTGTCGCGCATAAAAAATGAAATTGCCCACCTGGCTATGGAGATTGCCCTGGAAGATTGTGGTGGTAACCTTAAACTGGCTGCACGTAAACTGAATGTAGAGGTTAGAACATTACAGTATATCCGAAAAAAGAACAGCTCTGAGGTCGTTAACGACTCGTAAGCCAGGGATCTTTATAATCTTCCTGTACCAGCAACGGCCCTCTTTTAAACACAGACCGTACTGGCCGTGAATGTTCAAATTCCTTGTTACGCACCTTGCTGATTAAACGCAGAAAATTATCAGCCAGCATCATTTGTAAACTTTTAGTACGGGTGGTCAGCGCAAAAATTTTTTGAAGCTCCACCGCCGGATGTAGCCAGGGGCCATCGGTCCCAAATAATATTTTATGGGCGCCTGCACGCTGATAGGCCATAGCAAGCAGGTCGAACCGGCGAACGCCGGAACTGTCGGTATAAATATTGGCATGCCGCTCCAACATTGGAATAAAGGCAATTTGTGCCCGCCAGTCGTCTGCAAAGCTCGCCAGGTGTGGAATAATGAAATTAACATCAGGGTATTCGGTGGCCAGCAGTTCTATCATAGATACTTCGCCTACTACATCGTATAATACCGGCAGTGCAAACAGGCGGGCCACTTCACAAATTTCGCGGCTGATGCGGGCATCGTGCCGGTGCACTTTTATACCACAAAAGCCGTATTGCAGAACGGCCGTGCTTACCAGGTCGTATATACGGCCCTGATCTTGAATGGCATGCACAAAGGCAAAACCATAAAAGCGTTGTGGGTTCTTGTTAACAATGGACGCTACGGCGGCATTGGCCGAGGCATAGTTGGAATGAAAAGCAGCAAACAGGTTGGTGCGTTGTATGCCGGCAGCAGCCGACCATTGCAGAAATGGTGTCAGGGAAGCCCGGGTATCCCACGGGCCTGTGAGCCCATCGCCTTTACCTGCATGACAATGTGCATCTATGATGAGCATAAGGTGGCATTGTTATATTTCCCAAGTTACAATCTGAACGGCATCGGCTGGCAAATTGGTTCTTATGGCAATGGTCTTAGCCAGTTGTCGTAACTGCTGTGGTGTACCATTCTGGCCACGGGCATCCAGTATTATGCGTTGTGGCAAAGGATTACCGGATGCATCCTGCGGACCATGCAGTCTTCGACGGGCAATTTGTTTTTGTAATGTGCGGATCAGCTTTGCCTGGTTGTTTATGTTATAATTTTTTACTTCTATCATGGTATCGGCCGGGTTGATATCAGGAATAACACTCCCTGCCGGGGGCTTGAACCTGCCATTGGCCTGTTGCTCCCACTTAACAGGTTGGTTATTCAGGAATGTTCTTTGGCCGGGCATGCCAAACTGCCGGAAAAACAATTGAAGATCTTTTTCCGACTGGTGCCAGCAAGGTCTTTTCCGTTGTTCGATGGTTTTAATGTAATCATCATACCGTTGGATAACAATGGGGCTGCGGGCGCGCTTCAATTTTTCCTGCCAGTAACGCAGCAGGGCCGCGCGTTGCCTGGTGCCAAAGCTGATCAGCGGAGAAGTGGTTGGTTTGCCGGGAACTGCCGATAAAGCACCGGGAGACGTGTTGCGTTGCACACTGTTGGCGATGCTGCTGCCAATATGTATGGCATTGGCCAGTAAGGGGCCCAAAAAATGGTCGGGCGTTGTTTCTGAGGGAGCGCACTTACCGGCTGGCTGTGGCCTGGCAAAACGTTCATTTCTGCGTTCACGCCATGTTTTATATTTAGATCTGCCTGCCTGCCGGGTAAGGCAGGATTGGCAGTTACATGACCGGGTATGCATTGCACCTGGAAAGGGTTGCCTGTCAATCCGGTTATCCATTGGTGTTTTTAGCCAGTTCGTCATAATAAGAATGTTTGATTGTCAGGTGATAAAATGCCTTTTACATTTGGCTGTTGCCTGCACGCCCGGGCCAGTTCCTGCACTACGTGGCAAATTTGTTCACGGGTATGGTCACTACGAAATATCAGCATTAATAATGGATGCGTACCTGTATGGGTGGCAGACAAGACGGCTTTAATATCCCGTTGCTTCAGGCGGTGATAAATAGCCGTTGTTATACTGGCGTCGGGGTGATGTAAATGTTGCACCGGAAAGCAGCTATTGCTTACATTAAGATCAACCCATGCCATCCTGCGTCTGAACAGTTTAACATTATCCCACAGCCTGCCCCGTAACTGGTTTCCCTTTGTCAGGTTCCAATGGAGGGCATTGGCTGCTGCCTGTATATGCGCATTGCTGACAGGACTTGAATATGTTCGTATAGCGCTGGCCTGTTCAAACTGCCTGATGTGGTTGCGTGTACTTCCCATAACAGCCATGGGCACTCCCCATGCTTTGGCCAGCGAAACAATGGTGGTAATGCAGCGCGTTTGCCCTGCTGTCAGCTGTTTCCATCGCAGTATACCCCCTCCATCTATTCCATACGGAAAAATGGTACTGGCACCTGCACCCAATATGCCAAACGCCTGTGTATCGTCTATAAACAAATGCCCATTCATACTATTCAACAAGGCTGCGTAGTGTTCAATAGGAGCCGTCCTGCCACATACCGGGCACCAGCCATCGCTTAGCACTATGGGCTTTGTAATGCCTTTGCAATAACGCTGCATAAGCTGTTGAAGGTGTTTTGCATCCTGGTGGCGGAAATAAAAAACCGGAATTTTTTTTACCAGTAACTGTTCTATGCCATATCTGGAAACCGGGTAAATAAATTCGTCTATAAATACAATTACAGGCTGGCGGCTTAAAACATGATAAAGGTCCCAGTAAAGATGTAGGGTGGAAGGCGCTGTTAATCCACATTCCAGACCCTGCAGCCTGGCTACCTGCTCAGCCACTTGTTTATTCAGCGCCGGCTCACCCAGCACAGCGGGAATGCCTGTAGTAAGCTGTTCCCAACGCTGTAGTGTTGTACCAGGGTGTTTCATTGCCAGGTACAACGAGGATGTAAAATCCATCATACCCCTATCTTATGGTTTGTTCTTTCAGGCGACGTAATAAGTGCAGAGAAGGCTGCTGCACATCGATCTTGCCATCTTCAAGGCTCAGGTCAATGCCTGTTACGGCACGGTATGCATGAACATAGCCCTGTATCTGTTCGCGCCAGAACTTGGCCCAGTTGGCTGCCTGGTTACGATCGGAAATAGAAGCCCAGTTGCCAAAGCGCACAGAAAGCAGTAACTGTTCGCCAAATACGCCCAGGTCACGGAAATGGAGCACTGATGTTTTGGTCCAGTTCTGCAGCGAGTTCATGGCTGCTACGCGATCCATCCAGGCTTCCGGATAAGCCACCATCATACGCGTGGGTAAAAACTCCCTGAACTCGGGCCTGGCCAGCAACCATTGCTGCATCAGCATTTCAATACGGGCAGTGGAGGGAAGGTCGCCAAACTGGTTGTGCGCACCTTCGCTCAGGATCAGGTGTACTTCCTTCAACGCGTTCAATACCGGGAAACCATCTGCCACCACGGTTGTATCATCCAGTTGCTTGTAGAACCGTAAGGTGGTGTTCAGCAGATTGTGAAAAGCCTCTATGAATTTGCTGCGGCTATCGGCTGTACGCAAATTGCCCACAGCTTTGCCCTGCAGGGAAATGCCGTAATGGTGATCGTATTCCAGGGTTCGGCGGCGCAGGCTTAGCCGATGTTGTTCATCCTGAATATAACCCCATATCAGGTTGTTGAGCGGACGTAGCGGATCAATTTCCAGGTTGGCCAGCGGGTCAGAGCCGTTTCCGCGAATGTTCTGAAACCGGCGGCAAATAGCTCCCATGGCCTGTACCATCATGCTTTCTTCATGCCAGTAACTCCATATCAGTTCCAGAAAGCAGGGGTTGCTCAATTTATCGCTGATGATGCCTACACAGTTGTTGTTGTCGATAGTGCGTTGGCCTTCTTTATTAAAGGAATCCAGGGCCTGGTCCATGGTAATGTGCTTGATGCCCTGATCGCCCAGTTTGCGGCGTATAATGGCCAGGTAGGGCAGTACTTTTTCTTTGGTACCATTGGTATTTACAAGGTATTGATTCCAAAAATTATCCAGGTCACTCTTGTCCACATCTCCGTTTTTAAGGGTTACCCTGTTGTACAGCTCTTCTACATCTCGGGTGGAAAAATTACCATAATTGCTTACTCCGCAGTTCACCATTAAAAAGGCTTCCGTGGCTACTTTCAGGCTGCGGTAAGCATCGGTGTCGGTAAAGGGTAAAACACGCTTGCCTTTCAGATTATGGATCAATTTGCCCAGTTCTGTTTTATTGTTTATGTCACCTGAACCGCAGAAAATGAAATCCATGTGCTTCATATAATTATCAAACGAAATGGCTTCAGTCCCTTTTAGTATCAGCAACCAAAGGGTTAGATCGCGGGTAAAAGGTGTGGCGCTGGGCTGCAGGCTGGTATTGATACTGGTAGTAGCATTCAATGCTGAACGCCGGATGTAGATCTGTTTAGGATCCTCTACTTCCAAATAGGTTACGGTTTCATTGTTATTTTTGTCGGTCGATTTTAAAACCGGTTGTACGGCATAGCCTGAGTTGTTACAATTGGTTGTGTTCAGTAGCCAATGTGAGATGATCGTAACTGTTCTATTGAAATTTTTATTATTATCATTTATATCCAGTATATCCAGTTTAGTTTTAGTGCCTTCGCCTTCGCGTTCCAGGTAGGCTTCATCGTACACATGGCGTAGTACACCCTCCTGCATATCTGGAAAGAAGTTAAGGTACAGGTATGAATGTGGTGATTTATCTGGTTTGATACTATTGACATGTTTAATTGTTGTATTGAACGAAATGTTTAAAATTACGGTGTCTCCCTGGTCTACTTCATTTGGTATGATAGATAGTGAGATGTCGGAAAGTGAGTCCACGGTAAGCCATCTACTTACATGATCATTCACTTTAAATAAAAAGTTATCCATGGTAAGTTGTCTTTTTTGAATGAGTAAATAACTGTTTCATTAAATATTCATCAGCGCCCAATGCCGCAGCATTTTGGTAAGCAACCGGTTTTCTGTGAACGGGGTTATTACATTGTCGGCCCTTGCCTGCCCTATGGTGGCAAATACCAGGGATGGACGTTGCCTGGCCAGCAGGTTGAGGTCTTTCTTCCATTGCTGATAACGGGCTCTTAACTGGTGCGGCTGGCGTTCGTGCAGGGGAAATATTTCATATAATTGTTTCCCTTTTAGTTTTGGCGGCCGGTGCTCTTTTACCAGTTGGGCAAACCGGGGCAGCACTGCTTCAAGTTGTTGCAGCAATTGTTGGATGGCGACCGGCAAACCCGGTCTGGGATAAAAGGTTTCCCACAAGTGTTCCAACCGTTGCCATTGATCATCGGGATATAACAGTTTGCCAAAAGCGATGCTGATCTTTACCCTTATCCACGGAAAAGGATGTGGGTCGTCGTCAACTGCGCGAAAAACAAAGTACCTGGGAAGGGATACTACGCTGATGAGACCTGTAGAGGCGCTGATACCGAGGAAACCAATGGCCCAGAAATCGGACAGGATTTCAGAGATCCAGCGGCTCAATAATGTCCAGGCCTGACTATAGGTTTTTTCTTTGGCGGCCAGATCATCCAGCACAAGTCTCAGCGAAGAGATCAGATCAAGCAATGCTGAACCCCGGTGCCCCACTTCGTGTATCAGGGAAGAACCAATGCCGCTGGCCACCATCCGTTCACGGGGAATTTTAATAACGGCTACGGGGTTATCATCGCCACCCGGTAAACGGGTGTGTGCCCGACGTATAGCTGCCCCATGTCCACGGTCGAGGTAACATATCATGGGAGGCGCCTCTACAGAAAAGCGTGTCATTACCAGGGCATCGCGGGCTAGTACATCCAGGCCCGCAATCCAGATACCGGTTTCGTTTTCACCCCGCTGACTTACTACGTCACAGAAAATATCAAACTGGTCCAACAGTGAATTGAAGCGCAGTTTCAGCACGGCATATGCAGCCTGGCATCTTTCAATGGATGTATTTTTAGTCTTCACATTTTTTATGAAGCTCAATACCCTTTCTGTGAGATGTGCTTTGCCGGCCGTCATTAGCGTGTATATTTCCTTTTGTGCCATATAGGGTACTGCCGCCGCCATCACCATAGGCATCGACATTTCAAAAGGCTGCAACTGTTTCAGTCGGGTCAATAATCCCTGTGCTTCATTGATGAGGAAACTGCGATATCTTATATCACGTTGTGTAAGATCAGCTTTGGTCCCTTGCGTGTCCATGTTCCCTGTTTTTTGAAAGCGGAATTAGAAGATACCGATGCTGTATGTTTACGCGAAATAATGGGACGGGCGGCCTGATTGATAGCCTGTGTAACCAATACCCTTGAACCACCTGCCTGATTAATTGTATTTCCTTTTTTCAGTGCATGCTGCAAATATTGGGCGGCATTGCGAATTACCCGAACATAATCCACTGCGTCGTTTTCGCTTACCTCGCCAAACAACCAGTTACTGGCGGCGCTGGCCATTGTGTTGCCTATTTTAGCCCCGGTACTGCCACCTAAATATTGCCCCAGGTTTTTGCCTACGCTGGGCAGCATTTTTTTACCAAAGCTCTTGGCGCCATTAATAAAGTCTTTTTTGATGGCCTGCCCCTGTGGCGAATTGTACAATCGTTTACCAGCATCCCAAATGTTTCCCAGGAAATTTTCAAACTCCTGTTCGCTGGCTATATTCAGTAGCCGGGAGGCCAATTCGCCTTCCATCTCCAGTTCACCAGTTTCCTGGAAAACTTCGGGGTTGAATTCATATTCATTCAGAAAGCTCATTTGCAAATATTTTTAAAGTAATGAAGTAATGGTTACTGGTTTAAGCACCATACACAATGATGTTATTGCCATCCCTTTCCCATGTGCCGGAAGCTGCGCCTGTATTATAATATCCCGGGCGATTGTTATAGTGGCGACGTTTGCGTAATAAGCCAGGTGCATGATTGTATGCAGCCTGTTTCAGTGCGCCATTAATGACTGAGCCGGGCGCCTGGCCGGCATTGGCAGCAGTGGCTGCTCTGCGGGTAGCATCTGTGGCAAAACGTACATAACGACGGGCCACTTCAAACTCGCGGTCTTCATTGCTAAGGCCTTCCAGCTCCAGTTCAAACAGGTTGGAAGCTGCACTACCCAGTTTGCTACCGATAGCACCACCCAGGCCGGGTACAAGGAAATTGCCTAATGCCCCTCCGGCAATGGGCAATGCTTTTTTGGCAATCGTTTTTAGTCCACCCAGCAAGCCTTTACCAATAGGCGACCTGGCAAAGCTGGCTAAGCCTCTGCCGGCTTTACTGATTAGCTTACCCAGAAACTGTTCCATTTCCTGTTCGTTGGAAACGCCCAGCAATTCGGTAGCCAGTTCCAGTTCAAGCGCTTCGCCTTCCAGTTCTCCTTCAAATTCAAATTCGTTTTCTCCTTCAAATTCAAATTCGCCTCCTCCTTCAAATTCAAATTCGTTGAATTCATATTCGTTCATAGTGCGATCGATGTTGTGCATAAGTGAATGTTTTTGAGGTGATTTAATAGATAGATGTTTTCGTGAAGAAGTAAGTCAATCGGGGTGCCAAACAGGTAATTAATTGATTGATAACGGGTAAGTAACTTATGCGGGATGAATTATTTTTCGCGGGAGGTAATTGCGGTAGGGAAGGAAGGAAAAAAAATTCGCATGGGGTGATACTACCAAGCAGGTGATAGCACAACACTACGGGATTCTTTTGCTCTGATAGCTTTTGGCAGAATTATACAATTTTACTGCGATAGCAAGATCTAGTTTTGCCTCATCATTAAAAATAATCAACAATATTAGTCATGAATCGTACAAAGATGCTCTTATGGCAGCTTGCCTGTATTGTATTTGCCATGCCAGCCTTAGGATGCCAGTTAACAGACCTGGACAGCCGGGAGCCGACAAGTGCCCATCCGGACATCCACCTGACTATCGATGCGCCTGCAGCTGTGTTATTTCTTCATATACCGGATGCTGAAAAATGGCCTCATGGATATAATCCTGAAGACAGCTGCCTGAGAAAACTATCGGAAAAAGAATATCAAACAATGAGTACTACAATTACAACAATGGAAAAATTCGTTATCGCAAAGCTGTTTATCCGGCCGGAATCGACGGATGAATTCCGTCGGGCACTGGAGGAACTCGCCGTGCTGACCAGGAAGGAGCCCGGCTGTATCGACTATACTTATTATCCGGAGCCAGCAGAAAAAGGTGCATTTACATTGATAGAACACTATCGTGACCAGGCAGGGCTCCGGTATCATTTCCAGCAGGCTTATCTGGCAGAATTTGTCAAAAAGATGGAAGGATGGAAATCGAAAGACCTGAAGGTTTATTTTTTATCGGTCGAGCCTGATGCATTAAAAGACGACAAATAGAAATGCTGGTTCTGGCTTGCAGGGGATAGGATAGCACCAGGCTTATCACCGAAAAATCGCCTGCAAGCCCTTATGAAATGAGACTGGTCATAGTATCCGAAATCGAAGGCTACCGGGAGGTAATCTCTGATCTGGTGCGATAAAAGGTGTTTTAAGGTATTGTTCAGTCGTGCTCTCTGTTGGAATGACTTTGGTGTGATGCCCACGTTGTTTATAAAAAACCGTTCAAACTGGCGGTAACTGCTGCCCAGGCCAGCACTGAAAGATATCAGATCGGGGATCTCACGGTTATAATACAACTGCCTGACAGCTTCGTCTATCAGTGTATGAGGGCGATGATATTTGTTTAAAAGTCCGAGCAGGAAATCTCCGATCAGTTCCAGTTGTTGCGATATACTTATACTGCCGTACAATCTTTCTGTTAACCTTTTGCCTTCGTCTCCGTAAAGCATATTTATATCCGGAAAACACTCTGTAACATCAGCCACTGGTATAGGGCAGAAATGCCTGATAGCGCCCGCTTTAAACCTGACGGCAATAAAGAAGTGATCTTTATTGATCATGGCTTTGTAGCACTGGTTGCGAATGCAATAGATCGCCTGCATGGGTGGCGTATGAAGGGAATTGTCCTGGGAAACGATCGTCATGGGAGCTTTGAGCTGGAAGATCATTTCCGCACCGGTGCCCGCGGCTAATGTAGGTAGGGAATAAGTAGCGGCGGTACCTTCGCCGGTCCAAAAGCGGTCAATATATGGGCGAAGAATAAGAGGCGGCAGGTAAGACGTCTTTTTTAGCAACACATCCATGCGATAAAGTTATAAAATATTCGCACAATGTTTAACCTGTATATTCCCCGGAAGTAGCCATCATTTAACAAATTTGCAGGACCCGAAGGTATGGCATGAAGTATGTGAATTCGTTCATAGAGGCCGTGGACGAAGGCTGCCGATGGGGCTGTTTTTTAAAATTGTATCAGCATTTAAAGCTGTCGTTATGCAGATTTATATTAGTGAAGAAGCGATCATTGCCGATATTCAGGAAAAATTTCACCAGATCTACCCGAAACTGAAACTGGAATTTTTCAGGGACCCGGTGGGGGAAGGGGAGCATATACCTAAAAATATCAGGGTCTCACCTGATACGCCAATTGAAATAATACGCATACGGCATCACTTTGGATGGCTGGATGTCAGCCACTACCGGACTGCGCTGGCTGTAGAACACGATTTAAGTCATTTATTTGGACTGCATGCGAAAATATTACACAAGTCCGGTTCCCTCTGGTTGCAAGCTACTGGCACAGGTCATCTCTCCCTGGAGGAATTGAGTGCCGGTGATACCCCGAAAAAATCAACTTTTCATCTCCCGGAAGAACCGGAAGCAGAATAATCCTGAAATATAAGCGGGGCAATGTATTGGTAGTACAGGTAGTTAATTCAGGGAATGCCTATATCTTTTTTTTTCAGCTCGCTTCTGTATAACATAAACCCTACCGGCATGGGGAACCAAAAAGACAGCAACCTGTAAAGCAATGTCACTACAATTGCTGTACCTACCGGCACACCCAGGTGGGTAAGAAAGAATACCATACTGCTTTCAAAGACAACAAGTGATCCGGGTGAAAGCGGTAGCACAGCAATAATTCTGGTGCCTATAAAAGTAAGAACAACGACATAGGGAGAAGGGGAAGTCCCCATTCCACGAAGTAATGCATAAATAGTAAGACAATCAGCAGCAATCATCAACAGTTGAAACAGTGTGCCCTTCATTACTTTTATACGCTCTTTTTTCAGGAATGATAGAGATCCCTCACCCCGGCTTTGTGAGATGTCCAGAGACATATTTTTTCCAATGAACTTTATCCGCTTCATTTTCTCAAAAAGCTTCGCAAGAAATTTTTTTCTACCTGCAAATACTATAATAAAACCTAAGAAAATAAAGATCAGAATGCCCGCCGCCAATGTGCCGATAAATACCTGCGGCGTTTTATAAACAAATATAGCGGCCAGGAGCAATAGTATTATCAATATTTCCAACGCGAAATAATAACACATCAGCTCTACCACGATCAGGGAAATGAGATCTGTTGGAGACACCTTATAGCTTTCGAGAAATCCGAATATAAAAGTACTGCCGCTGATTCCTCCGCTTGGTATGGCCTGATTAAAAAACAAGGAGATAACGGTAGCCTTCATTAGTTCCCATAAGTCGGGATATCGCTCTAGTTTATATGCCTTCAGTAAAACACGGTAAACAATAGCAGCAAAGAAATAAGTCAGTAGTTGAGAGCATATAGCAATCGCTAACCAATATATATCTACTCTTTTAAGGAGCAACAATTCTTTTTTGATATCGTGGTAATAAAAGATGATCAGCACTAACGCAAAAACGAAGAAAACTACTGACCATACCCAGTAAGAGGTCTTTATTTTTTCCCTGGAGGAGGGCGTTTTATCATTACTGGTAACAGGCATCGGGAAATCTTATTTACGATGACAGAGAATCCTTGTTTCATTTGTCCAATCATAATATCCGTCAGTAGCAGGAACAGTCCGCATGAAAGACCGGCCGGAAGCGTTGCCTGCAGTTGACCATCAGAAGCATATACATCGTTGTTCTGTAATTATCCCTAACACAGGATGAGGATCTTTGTTGGCCGATGGTGGAGAATAGTATGAAATTTGTATTGTAGAAAGGGACACTGTATTGTTCCCTGCATTGCGGGAGATCGTTAGCAGACGAGGGTTTGACAGCCTGGGTGAAGACTTTGAGAAACGTAAGCATCAGCTTTTCGGCGAGGGAGGGTTTGAGCTGCTATAGAGAAACAGCTGGGTCTGGCACAGGTTACGCCTAAAATTTAGGGCAATTTCGATCAGGTAAACATACATTCAAATAGTTAGCATATGCAAAACAAAAATTTTCCGTATGGTTATTCCTATTTGTTGATCCGGCTAATACCAGGGCTGGTATTTTTATCGGAAGGAATACAAAAATTCGTAGTACCAGTTGAACTGGGTCCCGGACGTTTTGAAAAGATAGGATTTTCCCATCCCGAATTTTGGGCTTACTTTACCGCCTGTTTCGAGATTTTGTGTGGCTTGCTGTTAATTGCCGGATTAATAGTAAGATTAGCAGTGGTACCATTGCTGATAGTAATGATTGTAGCCTTCATTACTACCAAATTACCCATACTTGATCAAAAGGGATTCTGGGCAATGGCCCACGAGTATCGCACTGATTTTGCAATAACCCTGTTATTAATATTCCTGCTTATTAACGGGGCGGGGTGGCCCTCGGCTGATAGCCGGATAGCCCGCATTAAAAAGAAGCGGCGATTCTGATATCTGAAATGATGCAAGACTTTTTCTGAAAAGTACACTTCGTTTATACGTGTCCGTTCCCGAATCCTTTATCTGTTTTCCTTTTTTGTTTTGGCCCTTTTATCTGAATGGAAAGATCGGGGTAACAGATACCGATTTGCGCCTGGCTCCGGGAAAGGAAGAAGAGCAGATACCCTGGCAGGCTATCGAAAAGATGAACCTGCGTATTGTGGAGCTGAACACCGATAGAAATTATGTAGAGCTGACTGTATTATTGAAAGGAGGAGAAAGACGCCGGGTATTTTTTACAAGATACCTGCCGGAAGGGAAGATTCGCCGGCTGGAGCATTTAATTAATTGCAAGTATAGCAGCATACATTATCAGGGGTACAGGATAAAAGCTATCCGGTACCCCTGATTTTTTTCACAATAAAGGAACACCCCGGTACTTATGTTGTACATCTTCACAAGTGCTTTCCCCGCTTATTGCAAGCTGCTTACACCATAATGCGTGTAAGTGGTAAAGCCCAGGAACGTATTATCATTAGGCACGCCCAGGGGAGCCTGTAAACCTCTTAAATAACTGAGATTGCTGGTTTGATAGTGGTTATATGCGACTTCTGTGCCTGGAAATACAGGGCTGGAAGTGGAGCAGTAGTTACAACTGGTTGTTTGACCATAGGCTGCGCGCATATAATCATAACCGGCGCTGATACGGCTGCTATTGGCTGTCCATAGGGTATTATCACCCTGGATCTTTGCCAGTTGTGCAGCATAAGCAAACGCGGTCAGTGAATACTGAAAGTGCACACAGTCCTGGCGGCTGCAGTATTCAGGGATATTACCGTTGGATTGTACAATGATGGGCAGATAGGTAGTGATCAGATCGTATCCGTTCTGATAAACACTGGTACTGTTCAGGAAGATGCCTATGGCCATTTTTGCATAACCCTGGGAAGCATTCCAGTTATTGTTATACACCGGCATATTGTTGATGTAGTTATTCTTTACATTATTGAGATAGTTGGAAAACTGAGTGATATCTGCGGAAGACCATCCTGAGCCATGCCCGTTTATCTGGTAGTAACGCATGATTTCTGCTGCTGCCACGAAGCTGGGAGTGGTCCAGGAGGCTTCCAGTCCAGGCTGGTTGGGATTGGTGGAAGCATCCAGCAAGGCATAATTCTGAAAAGTATAAGACCATCCATTCAGTATCTGAATGCATTTGTCGGCCCAGCTTTGAGTACCTGTTTTAGCCCATCTTAACGCTAAGGCATATGCGAGTTCGGCATCTTTTCTGATCTGTGATTTTGAAGGAGAAGTGGCACCGTTGGACCCAACTACCACCGTGGCGTAAAAGGAGGTAGGTACCGGATGACTGTCCACATAATCAATTACTTTCTGATAATAGGCAGTACGGTTGGCATCGCCACCGTTTACCTGGCCGCCTACATAATCAAGGCTGGCCTGTGTGTTTAATACGCCTGGATGTACAAATGAAGTAATCTGCGCAGTGGAAGCGTCGGTTTTAGTAGTGGCACCAGCCTTTGTACTGGTATTTAAACTGTCTTTCAGTTGTTGTTTCCCGCAGGAAAATAATAAAACAGTGGCAAGGAGGATGCTTGCAGCAAGGCAATAAAAAATGGTGTTTTTTTTCATAGTGGAATTTTGAGGTGATTAAATGAGGGTCGATATCGGATTATTAAGGGCTAAATCGGTCTAATGTATGCAAACGATTTCATAAAGATAAACAAAGGGTTATCAGGAACAATCAAGGGCTTCAAATTATAGAAATTTTCAAATAAGTGTATAGTAGACATTTAAATACACATGGTATGCCTTTTATGGTGTTTTACCGCTCTCTTATTTCAGCTTAATCTACTACCTGCGTTTATTAAAAACAAAACCCGCTCTCAGAGCGGGTTTTGTTTTACTGTCCGATTTCGGTTTCTGAAACCTGTTACCTTCTTACGGACGGCATCCGGGAGTGTTGATGGTCTAACAACCCAGGGTGCAGCACATGGTACATGCCTGATATTGTGAGGCACATGGGTCAGGTATTACAGTGTTAGGGCCTGTAGGACCTGAAGGACCAGGAGGAAGGGAAGTAACCGCACCACCTTTTACCATCTGAGTACCATCTGTACTTAATCTGGCTACTGTGATCATCTTGAGGCTTAACTTCTTTGCTGTTTTCTTTTTCATGTTTAAACGGTTTTGTACTTTATTGGTAATGGATTACGGTGACGGATATATGAAATATTATAACCGGGAATAACAGAAGGCTCAGTCGCAAGGATATCCGGCTCCTCCGCAGGAGATCGTAGTTTTACCGCCGCAGCCATCGCAGATCCAGATAGAAGAGGTTTGTGGACCACCAGGTCCGCCGCCCTTTATAGCTTCTGGATTGTTTACCTGCAGTTTAGTCACTGCAATTTTCTTCAGCAACAGCTTTTTGTTTGCTTTCTTTTTCATAATTGATATTTGTTTTTTGTGTGAAAGAATAAAGAGCTTTACCAGCAGCTGTCCTGGCAGTGCTGATAGCATAATGATATGTGGAGCTTTCGGATTACCCTGATAGGGAAAATAACGCGTGTCTGTCTTGAGGGAGGTACTTTACATGAAAATGAGGCAGCATAAGCAAATAATGGTATCTCGTTTCATGCGTAAAACCTTGAGGGAATTTCGTGGGCTTACATTTTAAATAAGTATTAAATAAGGTTATTTTGGGCGCAGGATATGTTGGTCTCATTATGATCTGTCTACAGTAACCAGGGGCATATCTCACATCCAATGTTAATACAAAGATGATGTTTTAGGAAGATGCCCATTTGATATATATTATCAGATTATTTACAGATTTTAGCTAGTTGCTGTCTGTTGTAAATAATTTATACTTTTGACGCCCTAATGTGAAAACTGTAAATCAATATATCCCTTATACAATGAAAGTATGGACCAACCCACTAAAAGGTGAAGACAAAATCATCGCTCATATAGATGACATGATCTATAAATGTAACCCCAAAGAAACTGACGTTGATCAGGTAGCCAGAGGACTTGAAATGAATATCATCCCGGAGAAGGATATATTCGGTATCCCTTTGCACTATATTAACGAGATCAGATGGCAGGAGGGTAAAAAATACATACAGGTGTTTTTTCGGGGATCGGAAGAGTACCTGACTATTTATGATGATGCAAAGCGTAATGAAATATTTAACTATTTTAAAACTATACTGCCTGCTTTCTCCTATACAACAGAACGTCAGACAGGTATCCAGGCTGGTAAAAAACCGTTGATCGCCCTGGTGCTTACCGGAGTATTGTTGCTGGTAGCTTTATTTTTTGCCAACAGGATAGAAGCCGGAGTTAATTTTGAATTCGGCAACCGTGCGGGTTTATTAACGGCTGTTATTGGCGTTGCTTCGCTGGGTACTTCAAAAGTATTGCTGATATTCGGTTCTTTGTCAGCCATTGCGGGAATCTCTTTTGTCAGAAAAGCAAAACGGCCACCCGTTTATCATCGGATTATCAAGATGAGAAAATAGTCATATTAACACCTGGGGCGCATATACATGCGCCCCAGGTGTTTTAATAATTCAAAACATTATACAACTGATGGTTGCGATACATTGATCTGTTGCAGGATCGTTGAAATAAGTCCGGCATTATGTGATATATATTCCGGATTAAACATTTCCGGATGCCGGCCTTCTCCTTCATAGATATGAAAACTGTTGGTGGAGCTTTCTTTCCAGTCGCGGTTAGTTTCCGGTGTTTGCCATTCATCTTTTGATTTTACAAGATGTATTCTGGCATTGGTAGTATCCGGATCTGTTTTACCGTTCATGTACTTGCAATAGCCTTCAATTTTGCTCATGGTGTTTTTCTTGAGCACTTCCAGGTATTCGGGTTCTACCGCAAAGATAGACCAGTCTACGATCTGGTAGTAGGCGTGTACAGTAGCTTCCAGCTCTACCGGTGTTTTAGCTTTGGAGAGCCAGCGTTTGAAGCTATCGAGTAAAATAATGTCGGATACCTCACGTCCTCTGTTTTCCAGCTCTTTGGCCAGTTCGAATGCAAAGTTACCTCCGGCGGAATATCCCAGCAGTATCAGCGGTTGGTCGGGCTGCAGCTCGTCCATCACCTGGAAGTATTTCTCCAGTCTGTTTTCTTCTTCGATGAAATGCAAACAGCAGATGGTATAGTCCGGGAAATACTCTGCCAGTGCGGCGTATATGAAGGAATAGCCGATAGCGGGCGGAAGGCAGAAAATGGTTTGTGGTTTTCCTGCGTTGGCCACGGAATAGAATTCTTCTTCAGACACACTGCCAAATTCGGTGATCATCTTTATCTTCTCTGCCAGCGCTTTGATGGTAGGATAAGTGAAGGCGGCGGTGAGCGGAACGTTCACGTCCAGTTCTTTCTTAATCCTGTTCAGTACCTGGATAAGTTTGATGGAGTTACCGCCGATTTCGAAGAAGTTGTCGGTACTGCTGATACGATCGAGATCCAGTATACTTTTCCAGATTTCTGCCAGCGCTTTCTGCAGTGTACCTACCGGTTCATCAAAAGGACGGTCGGCAGCCTGGTGTTGTTGTGCCAGCTGGTCCAGTGCCTTACGGTCAATTTTGCCATTGCTGTTGATCGGCATTTTTTCTACGTGTATGCAGAACAGTGGTAACATATAGCTGGGCAGACGGTCGGCCAGGAAAGTACGGATGGTAGAGTAACCATATTCCCGGTCGGCTTCATAGAATGCAGCGATCTGCTTTTCACCTTTAACAGTGGTGATGATGGCAGCTGTTACACCAATGCCTTCCATTTTGCCCAGTGCGTTTTCCAGTTCACCCAGTTCAATACGGTAGCCTCTCAGCTTCACCTGTGTATCTTTTCTGCCCAGACATTCAATACGGCCGTCGGGCAGCCATCTTCCGATGTCTCCTGATTTGTATATTCTTTCAGGGGACAGGGATAATGTTTCATCGCGGAAATATTTCTCGTTAGTGAGGGCTTCCTGATTGCAGTAACCTCTTCCCACACCTGATCCTGCGATGTATATTTCTCCCACTACATTGATCGGCTGTAACTGGCCGTGGTTGCCCACAATGAATACCTGTTCGTTCAACAGTGGTTTCCCTATCGTAATCCTGTCGTCTTTCGCTTCGTCTGTAGTGCTGTATATGCAGGTTTCGGTGGGGCCGCAGCTGGTAAATACCCGGGTGTTTTTGCATCTTTTTAAGCTGTTGAACAACCCTGTGGTTACCGGCTCGCCTCCCGTTATCACTGTTTTGATATCGGATAAAACACTTAAACCTACTGTGTTCAGGAATAGGGAGAGTCGGGAAGGTGTCATCTGCAGTGTGTTTACTTTGTGCTGCAGGATCAGTTCCTTCACTTTCGGGAAATCGTTTATTTCCGCATCATTCGCCAGCAGTACAGTTACGCCGGAGAGCAGGCTGCACAGGATTTCCAGCACAGACAGGTCAAACGTGATATTGCTGATGGCCAGTATCTTGTCACCCGGAACGATACCATATACCGGTTCAAAATTGCGCACAAAGCTGGTTACGTTGAGATGTTCCAGCATAGCGCCTTTGGGAACACCGGTAGAGCCGGAGGTGTAAATGATATAAGCCAGATCGTCGGGGGAGATATGTATGGGTTTCAGCTGTTGCTGGCTGATGTTTTGCCGTTCGCCATGGATGTTAAACAACGGCTGTGAGTAGTGATAGTCCTTGTCGGCAAGGATCATGGTGCACTCACTGTTGTTTAAAATGTATTCAATGCGCTGTGCCGGGAAACTCGGATCAACAGGCACATAAGCCGCTCCTGTTTTCAGGATGGCCAGCAGCGCTACCGGCATATCCAGGGTTCTTTGCAGCATAAGGGCTACTTTATCTCCTGGTTTCACCTGGTATACTTCCTGCAGGTAGATGGCCAGCGTAGTGGATTGTTGGTCCAGTTCACCGAAGGTGATGCTGCCTGCGGATGTTTCCACGGCTATCTGGTCTTTGTACAAAGGCGCTTTTTCCTGCCACAGCTGAGGGATGGTGACACGAGGTGCGTCTTTTTCGGGGCTGCCTCCGAATGCCCTGAGCTGGGCTATTTCAGCTTCATCCGGCAGGGTAACTTCCCTGAGGGTGATCGCCGGGTTGTTTAACACCTGTTTAAGCACATTGCAGAAATGTTTGACAAACCGCTGTGCAGAGCCTTCTGTCAGTAATGCGCTGTTGTAGTTCAACAGAAAATCAATCTGCTCTCCCGATTGTATCGTGAGGAAGGTGAGATCAAACTTGGCAACGCTCATGTTCAGCGGGAATGGCTCAAAGTGCAGACCCTGATATTCTTCACGCGGCTGTTTGCTGATAAACTGGAACAATACATCGAACAGCGGGTTTCTGCCCGGGTCTCTTTTGATCTGAAGTGTTTCCACCAGTTCTTCAAAAGGATAGTCCTGGTTTTCATAGGCAGCAAGGGCAGTAGCCTTTACTTCATCCAGAAAATGTTCAAACACTTTTTCTGCTGTCGGATAGCTGCGCAGTGCCAGCGTATTCACAAACATGCCTATAACCGGCTCCAGATCGGCATGGGTGCGTCCTGCCACTGGTATGCCTACGATAATATCTTCCAGTGAAGTGTATTTGGACAGGAGGATATTATAAACCGACAGCATCAGCATATTGAGGGTAATGCCTTTGCGGCTGATGAATTCAAGCGCACGGGCAGCGGTGCTGTCGTCGAGCCGGAAGAGATGGTCTTTCCCTTCGAAAGTCTTTGTCAGCGGCCGTGGAAAGTCATATGGCATTTCCATTACCGGCAGCTCGCCCTGCAGCTGCTGTACCCAATATTGTTTCTGACGGGTAATCACACCTGCATTGGCAGGGGAGTATAACCAGGCTACATAGTCTTTATACTGAACAGACAGTTCCGGCAGCATAGCACCTCTATATAAGGCCCACAGCTCTCGGAGGAAGATACCGGTAGACACCTCATCGCTGATGATATGATGGATATCGAAGAGCAGCAGATGTTTTTCCGGATTTACTTCCATCACCGTGGCACGGAGCAGGGGAGCCTGACTGAGGTCGTATCCTTTCACAAAGTTTTTGGCCACAGTGGTGGCATCTTCTTCCTTGCCATGCAGGTGGGTTAGATGGAAAGTACCTTTGGGATGTATTACCTGTACAGGTTCTCCATTGACCATACTGAAAGAGGTACGCAGACTTTCATGTCTGTTGGTCATTGCCTGGAAAGCGGCTTCCAGTCTGTGTATATCCAGTTGGCCATGTACCCAGCAAACATCACAGATATTATGACTGATTTCTGCTCCCTTAAAGTGACTGATGACGTACATCCTTTTTTGTGCCGGAGAGAGCAGATAATGTGGTTGTTCTGCTATTTTGGTGATAGGCGCCTGATGGGCAGACAAGGCGTTGTTGTCTATATGTACGGCCAGCGACCTGATCGTAGGATAAGTGAAGATATCTTTCAGGGAAATATCAGCAGAGAAATTTTTCTGAATCCTGGACACCAGCACCATGGCTCTTAATGACTGACCACCCAGTTCAAAGAAATTATCGAGTACGCCGATTTTATTTCTCTTCAGGATATCCTGCCATACGGTGAGCAAGGCCTGTTCTGTGGCAGTTTCCGGAGTAGCGGTAATGGTACTTTGTGTGTCCATGTACTTCAACGGGTCCTGCAATGACTTTTTATCTATTTTTCCATTATGCGTTACCGGTAGATGGTCCAGGGCGATAAAGAAAGCGGGCACCATATAATCGGGGAGGTATTGTTTCAACTGCTCCTTGAGGTCTTCCAGTGTTTTCCCTGACTGGCTTACATACCAGCATACCATTTCCTTCTCATTTGCCTGGCCGAAAACGGTTACTGCCACTTCTTTTATCTGCGGCAGTTGCAACAGCACGCTTTCTATCTCTTTTAATTCTATCCTGTAGCCACGCACTTTTACCTGTTCATCTCCGCGGCCCATGAATTCGAGGTTGCCGCAAGGCAGCCATCGTACCAGGTCCCCTGTTCTATAGACTCTTTCCTGTGTATGCGGACTGATGATGAATTTTTCTGCAGTGGTATCAGGTCTGTTCTGGTAGCCTCTGGCCACGCCAGCTCCGCCTATCCACAGTTCTCCCGGTTGGCCTACTGGTACCAGCTGATGGGATGCGTTACATACATAGTAGGTATAGTTTAACAGCGGTGTTCCGATGGGCGTATTGCCGGCAGCCGGGAGGGATGTAACCGATGTTTCATAGAACCCTGAATCGACGCAGGTTTCGGTTACGCCATAACTGTTGAGTACTCTGATTCCAGGTGCATATCTTTCCAGCAGTGTTTTGAAGAAAGGCAGCGGACAGGCATCAGAACCTACGATGATCATTTTCAGGAAGCTGATATCTTTCTTATGTTCCCATATATAGTCCATCAGCGGAGCAATCAATGCAGGAGTGGATTCCAGCACATTGATCTGGTTTGATGTCAGCAGTTCGTAAAACGAAACCGGGTCCAAACGGATTTCAGAGGTGCAGATAATCGCGCGTCCGCCATTGGTGAGCATACGTACCACTTCGCCGGTGAACATGTCAAAAGAGAAGCTCGCCATTTGCAGTGAGCGTGGTTCAAATTTATCCAGGTCATAAGCTTTACGCCAGGCCAGGTCCACATTACTCAGGGCACGGTGCTCTACCAGCACGCCTTTGGGCCTGCCCGTAGTACCGGAGGTATAGATCACATATGCCAGCTGATCGGGGGCAATGGGGTGTTTGACAGGCGCTGCATTTCGCTGGGCTATCTCTTCGATGATAATACTATGCGGATGTCTGTTTATTCCGGAAGCGTGTGTCAGCAGCATTTTAGCGTTACTGTCGCTCAGGAGGTAATCAATTCTATCCTGCGGATATTCGGGGTCTATGGGCAGATAAGCTGCACCTGATTTCATGACACCCAGCATGCCGATAATCATCCATTCGGAGCGGTCCACCATGATACCGATGATATCTCCTGTTTGGGCGCCCTGTTCCTGCAAATGTGCGGCCACAGCGTCGGCTGCCCGGTCCAGTTCTGCGTAGGTGATGTTTTTATCACGGAATACAACGGCCACATGGTCGGGTTTCTGTTGTACCTGTTCTTCAAACAATTCAAGCACATTTCTTTCTGCTTTTTCTCCGGGGTTGCTGCCGAAAGCCGTCAGTTCCTGCAGCTCTTCCTGTGTCAGGTATTGCAGTTTCTGCAGAGGTATATTCTCGCGGAGTACCTGTGTGAGCAGGAGCTGCACACGGTCCAGGAAGTGGGTACCGTTAAATGTCTTTTCATTGTATTCGAGCTTTAACGTATAGCCTTCACTGTGAGCTGTTACCCTTAATTCTATATGATTACTCAGCCCACTGTACACCCGTTGCAGGGCACTCATCTTCATTTTCGTATCCGGGGCAATATAGTTCTGGTAGTTATAGAAGAAAGACAGTGGCTCGTCTCCGATGATATGGTTTTGCAGGGCAAGCGAAATATCCCGGTAAGGGTTGGCCGTTCTCTTCTGCTGTTGCAGGTGACGGCACAGTTCCGCGAAGGAAGTCCCTTCATTAAAGAACTGTTGTGTAACCAGCAGCGGGAATACATGGGAGAAAACACCGATGGTGTTCATCTCATGTTCATCGCGACCAGCAATATTTTCCCTGATACAGAAATCCTGGTCAGCAGAGCAGTAGTATTTGGTAAGCAGTACAAAAACTGCTTTGAAGAAAATATGCGGCTTCAGGCCATGCTGTTCGCAATATTGTTGCAGCAGTTGTACTTCTTCACCGGTTACAGGCAGGGTGCCGGCCACCATTTTATCTTCCTGCGACCATGCGCCGGAATAAGATAATGGCTGAACATCTGCCAGGTAATTCTTCCAGAAGTTTTCTGTATCGGTGGTATCAAAGCGGGCCAGGTGGTCCAGCACACTGTTGCGATATGGCGTGTGTGCGGTTCCGTTATATTTTCCAGCTTTCAGGAGATGATAGGCATTGTCTGTTTTTTCAACCAGCAGCTTGAGTGAAGTGCCGTCCACAAAAAGGTGGTGGGCGCTGACCGCCATCACATAATGCTGATCGTTTACCTTAAACAGGTAGTGCTTATAAGGTGGTTTGCTGATGTCCTGGTTTTCATCGCAGTATTTTTTAACAAGAGCAGGGATATCCGCCTCTGTCTTAACTTCCCGGCTAATATCGAGGAAGCTGAAGCACAGTGCTGTTTCTTTTTTTACTGCCTGAAACACCTCTGCATCTTTTGTGAGGATAACAGAGCGCATACCGTCTTCTTCAAGGGTTACCTGTTGAAGGGCAGCTTCCCACATGGGTACGTCCACCGGGTTGTTGATATGGAAGTAGGCCAGGGGACGGAGGCTGTAGCCTTCGGGGTCCAGCACGCAGGTGAGATATATATCCCGCTGGGTGGTATTCAGCGGATAGGCAGCTGAGTATACTGAGTCATCTATGCCCAGGTAACGGAACAGCGCCGGCTGGTCTTCATACAGTGGAAGCGTTGTTTTTTCCGGCGCAATGTGCTGGCTGATGGCTTCGAGTGACAGGGACGGCGCATGTGAAACCATCTCCAGGATGGAAATGTATTGTGCCGCCATCTGCTCTATGGTAGCGGCTTTGAACAGACTTTTTGAATAATTGAAAAGCACCATCATGTCTTCACCGGAGGTAGTGAGGGATGCAGAGAGATCGAATTTTACATCCAGTGCTTTCATGTCCAGTTCCAGCGGCACCAGCGAAAAATCTCCGCCTGACCATACGGATGACTCCAGGTCGTGGTAGCTGAACATGGTATCAAAAAGCGGGTTCCTGTTGAGGTCACGTGCCAGTTCCAGCTGTTCGGCCAGTTCTTCCATCGGATACAGCTGATGATCGAGAGCGGTGAAGAAAGTGCTGCGAACCTGTTCCAGCAGGGTGGTGAAGGACTGCTGCATATCCATGGAGCATCTTACCGGTAACGTATGTACGAACATGCCGATCAGCTGCTCCAGATCAGGATGGACGCGGCCGGCCACAGGGGTTCCCACCGTAATATTCTTTTTGCCGGTGTACCTGGCCAGCAGCAGGTTGTAGGCCGCTAATGCCAGCAGGAAGAGGGTACTTCCTTCTTTATTGACAACTTTCCGGAGGCGGGAAGCAGTCGCTTTATCCAGCGGGACGATATACAATTCTCCTTCCAGGCTTCTTTCAGCGGAGCGGGGGAAATCTACCGGCAGATCTAATGCCACCTGTTTGTCGGCGAAGGTATTGAGCCAGTATTGTTTATTTTTCTCAAAGTCGCCGCTGTTGCGGTAATCATCCAGCCAGGAGGTATAATCCCTGTACTGAATTTTCAGCGGCGGTAATTGTTCCGACAGATAGAATGCCTGTAAGTCTTTCATGAATACCTCCATGGAGATGCCATCAGAGATAATATGATGCATATCAAAGAGCAGTATGCCGGCGTTGTCGTTCTTTTGAATAAAGAGGGCCCGCAACATAGGTGGGTTGCTCAAATCAAAAGGACGAACGAGATTGGTGATATATGCTCTGAAATCAGGCTGCTCATCATGGACAACGCTTATTTCAAAAGGCACTTCATCGGCAATATGCTGCATGATTACTTCGTCGGTGAAACTAAAGCCGGTTCTCAGTATGGCATGTCTCTGCATAAGGGCTTTCAGCGCCGCTTCCAGCCGGGGAATATCCGGTTTGCCGATCACCTCGAAGGAAGAAGGCATATTGTAGTTAATAGCCTCTTTGTTCAGCAGGTAGCTCAGGTAGATGCCCCTTTGTGAGAAGGAAGCAGGAGAGTGGCTGGTAACAGCGGCAACAGGTATTTCGAACCGTACCGATTGTTCTGCCTGCCGGATGTATGCCGCCAGTTGTTTGATAGTACCATTTACAAATACCTGCCGCAACGGAATTTCCACATGCAGGTCACGAAGGATAATGGTGATGAGTTTGGCCGCTTTCAGCGAGTGGCCACCCAGTTCAAAGAAATTATCGTTAGTGCCGATCTGACGGATGTTTAAAAGTTCCTGCCAGATGGCCAGCAGCTGCTCTTCCAGCTGATTGGCCGGTTGTTCCTCTGCACTGATGACTCTTTCCTGCTGTGCAGGATGTGGTAATTTTTTAAAATCCGTTTTACCGTTGCTGGTAACGGGGATCTTTTCCAGCATCACAAATCTTGCAGGGATCATGTATTCCGGCAGCTGTGCTGATAAGGCTGCGCGTATGGCGGTGATATTAGTTTCCCCAGCGGGTACTACCCAGGCGCAGAGGTATTTGCTGCCGTTATCATCTGTCAGTGGTGCTACCACTGCCTCTTTTACGGCAGGCTGTTGTTGCAGGATGGTGGCTATTTCTCCCGGCTCTATGCGGTAGCCACGGATTTTTACCTGGTTGTCTTTTCTGCCAATAAACTGGATGTTCCCGTCTGGTGTCCATCTGGCGAGGTCGCCGGAGAGATACATCTTTTGACCCGGATGAAAAGGATCATCCACAAATTTGGCAGCAGTAAGGGTTTCATTGTTGAGATAGCCCAGTGTTACACCAGCTCCGGCAATACAGAGTTCACCGGGCACTCCTGCGGGAACAGGTTCCAGCGCATTGTTCAGGATGTAAATCCGGCAGTTGGGTATCGGTTTTCCGATGGATACATTTTCTCCGGAAGGTAGTGCCGGCTTGTATTTCATCGTAGTAACGATAACGGTTGTTTCCGTAGGGCCGTAAACGTTAAGGATATCTATTCCCTTTATCAGACTGGCATAATCATACAGGATATGATCGATAACAGATTCTGCGCCTACAAACAACTTATTGAGTGCAAGGGGTTTGTTTTGCTGTTTAAGTTGATCGTATACTTCTTTCAGCAACACCGGCGGAATATAAGCGAAGGTGATATTTTCCGCTTGCAGGAATCCGGCCAGTTTAGCTGCATCGAAGAGGCGGCTTTTATCCAGTACCACCAGGGTGGCGCCACTGGTGAGGGCTACGAATATTTCCGCGATGCTGGCATCAAATGAGATATTGGCCAGGGCCAGTACACGGTCGCTGGTGTCAATGCCTTTATTGAAAAGACCTTTGTAGGCCACTATAAAATTGGTAACGCCGCTGTGTTTTACGGCAATGCCTTTGGGACGGCCGGTAGAGCCGGAAGTATAGATAACATAAGCCGGATCTTCCGGAGCATTATGGATCGTGAAATCCGCTAACGCTTTATCTCCCTTGATTCCATCCAGCAGCAACAGATGACCGGCTTCGTTGCTGAAGCAGTCCTGTTTTTCGCTGTACACCTGGCGGGTGGTAAGAATAAATTTGGCAGCACTGTCTTTCAGGATATACTGAATGCGTTCATCCGGATAGTCAGCATCTACCGGCAGATAAGCTGCTCCGGCTTTTAATACACCCAGCATGCCGGTGATCATCATTTCGGAACGATCACAAACCAGGGCTACTACGTCTTTAGGACCGATGCCGCTGTCTTTCAGCAGGGTGGCCAGTTGCAGGGCATGCTGCCATAAGGCATGATAGGTCAGTTGTTTGTCTTCATACTGTACTGCCACTTGCTCGGGATGCAGTTTCGCTTGTTTTTCGAATAATGCCAGGATGGTCTGGTCTTTCTCTGCGAAGTCAACAGCTGTATCATTGAATGTTTCCAGCAGTTGTTGTTTTTCTGCGGAGGAAAGGAAAGTGACGTCTTCCACTTTGGAGCCAGGTTGACTGACAATGAACTGCAGTACCTGATGCAAATGAACGCCCATCTGTGTGATAAACCAGGCGGCGTATTTGCCGGTATGATGGATTTCCAGTTCAAACGAAGTGGCTGTTCTACGGAAGTCGAAGGAGAGCTTCGACTGTTCGCGGTAGCTGTTGGCACCTGTTAACGGAAAGTAGGAAAAGGCGTAATTGAACAGGTCTCTGGGAGAGCCATGCAGCGCCTGATATTTTTCTGAGAATTTATCAAAAGGATAATCCCGGTGAGAATAGGCAGTTTTCAGCTCTTCCTGGAATGATTGAAGCAGCTGTTTGATGGTGGTACCTGACTGAATATTGGCAGACAGGAATACCGGGGCAGCGGAAGTATCTCCGTTGGACAGCACTGGTGCAGGACCTGCTATCAGCAGTTCTGTTGCAGCTGTGTATTTATGCAGAAAGATGGATAACGCAGTGACTAAAAACACATAGATACCGGTATCCTGATCATTGCATATTTTTTTCAGCGCAGCTGCAGTGGCTTCATCCAGCGCGAAGGTCTGACTGCCGGGAGCAACAGGGGTAATGGATGTACCACTTATTTCAGACAGTTCCGGTTTTCCGGTTTTCTCCAACCAATAGTCGGTAGCAATTTTATATTGAAGTGTTTTGTTCATGTCTGTAATCTATTTTGTGGGAAATATTCGGTTAAAAATTAAAAGCGATATCCAGGCTTTCTGGTTTGCTGGTGATTTCTTCCGGAATTCTCCAGGAGAGCGTATGGATAGCAGATGCCGGGTTGTTGAGAATATCCTGCAGTAATACCAGGAACCGTTCTTTCATCAGCAGAATGCTTTCTTCTTCAAACAAGGCTGTACTGTATTCAATTTTCACGGGCCAGTCACCTGCACGTTCATTGACTTCCATGGTCAGATCAAACTGGGCAGTACCGGTGCGCAGCGGGCAGGGGGCGATGGTAAGTCCATCCAGCCGGATATCCGGGATATCGAGGTTTTGCAGCACAAATACTACATCGAACAAGGGGTTACGGGATGGATCCTTTTTACTGTCCAGTTTTTCCACTAATACAGCAAAAGGATAATCCTGGTGCTCGAAGGCGTTCAGTGCATTTTCCTTGACTTCTTCCAGCAGCTGGATAAAAGTTTTTTCGGCCGCAGGTTTGTTTCTGAGTACCAGCGTATTCACAAACATGCCTACTATGTTATCGAGGTCACTGTGGGAGCGGCCTGCCACCGGAGAGCCTACCAGTATATCTTCCTGCCCGGTATATTTATGCAGCAGGATATTGTATGCTGCCAGCAGTACCATAAAAGGTGTAGTGCCGGTGCTGACAGCCAGCTCCTGAATACTTTGTACCTGTTGCGCAGGAAGGAGGAAGTGCAGCTTTTCACCGGCGAAAGATTGTACTGCGGGTCTTGGTTTATCTGTTGGCATTTGCAAAACAGGCAAGGCACCGGACAGTTGTTTTGTCCAGAAGTCCTCCAGCCGGGCGAGCCCACCATCGTTGAAGAGTTCCTGCTGCCATGCTGTATAGTCCTTATACTGGACAGTCAGCGGAGACAGTGTTTCGCCATGGTATAATTGTACCAGTTCACTGATGAAAACGCCTAATGATACACCATCAGAGATGATGTGGTGCATATCAAACAACAGCAGATGTTTATCCGCTGCCAGTGTGGCCGTCCCTGCTCTGAATAAAGGTGCACGGGTAAGGTCAAATGGCTGGATAAATTGTTCCAGTGCGGCTTCCGGTGTATCACATCCTGTTATCCGCTGCAGGGAAAAATCTACTTTCTCATGTATTACCTGTACGGGCCTGGCTTGTTTTTCATGGAAGCTGGTACGGAGGCTTTCATGTCTCTGGCAGAGTGTACGGAAGACGGATTCCAGTTTGTTGAAATCAGGTGTGCCTTCCAGCAACAGGGCAGAGGGGAGGTTGTAGGCCGTCAGGCTTGCGTCGGACTGCTGTATCAGCCAGAGGCGTGTTTGCGCTTCAGCCAGAGGATAATACTCCTGTATAGCCGCGGGGCGTATAGGCTTGTACGTTACCTGTTGTGCGCCGCTGGCCAGCAGTTCTTCTACGCCTTTGGCCAGTGTTTTCACCGTGGCAAATGCGAAGATATCCTTGAGTATGAGTTTGATGCCAAATTCTCTTTCGATGATGGAAATTACCTTGGTGGCCATGAGGGAATGACCGCCAATTCTGAAGAAATCATCATCGAGAGAAAGTTCATCGAGTTTCAGCACTGCTATCCAGATGGAGGCGATTTTCTTTTCCATCTCAGACCAGTTGTCACGGATTACGGCTGACAGCTGGATTGTTTCTTCGGCTGGAGATTGATCAGCACTGCTTACCGGGCAGCTGGCAGCATCAGCGTTGGCATAGGCATCCAGCGGCAGTGGCTCTCTGAGCCAGCAGCGTGTTTTCTCGAAATGATAAGCCGGCAGGGTTACTTTTCGTGCGTCCGTGGCCGTATAGTACCTTGCCCAGTCAATGGGGAACTGTTGGAGGTACAGCGCCTGAAAGATTTCCAGCGGAGATTGATGGACAGCTATGACCTGATACAGGAATTCCTTATCCGGATAATTCATCTGCCGCAGTCCGGCAGAGAGGCATCCTTCAGGGCCCAGCTCAATGAACAGCACTTTGCAGGTAGCTGTCTCCCGTTCTATCAGGTTGATGAGCCGCTGCTCCAGTCCGGGGATGGCAGTATCTTCTTCGGCACATTGCTGTATGGCTTCTTCCAGCGACATTTCGCTCAGGGCTACTGCTACGATGAGGTCACCTGTTCCGGTGCCGAGGAGATGTTCTGTTGTGAGTCCTTTCCCTTCTGCAAAACGATACAGGGCATATTGCAGCACAAAGCGGTTAATAGCCGCATTGGTGCTGGTATAATACTGTCTGCATTCGTCGGCATATTTTTTTAATTCCGGTTCACTATTCAGTATTGTTTGCAGGTATTGATCGCTCACCACTGCGTCTCCGGAGAAGAGGAAGATGATTTTTCCGGCGGCTTCTCTGGCTGTGTTTTCCCGGCTGTTTTTTAATTGTTCCATTAATGCTGCTTTGGAAGAAGCGATGATGGAAAGCCGGTGTGGGAAATGTTTGCGGCCATTGTTCAAAGTATAACTGATGTCCGGCAAGGCGGCACTGTGGGGCTGCGAGAGGTAGGCCGCAAAAGTACTCAGATATCCCTGCAGGCTGTTGGATGACCTGGCGGAGAAGTTGAACAGATAAGTGCCGGAAACATCGGTCTGTACGGGGTTAACAGGTGCTTCTTCCAGGAGCACATGACAGTTGGTGCCACTGAGGCCAAAGGAACTGACACCTGCTCTTCTTGGGAAAGGTGCGTTCCAGGGTGTATAATCAGTGTTGATGTAGGTTGCTGAATTTTTAAAATCGATGAAGGGGTTAGGCTCATCAAAATGGATGGAAGGATACAGCTCTTTATGATACAGCGACAGGACGGCCTTTATCAGTCCTGAAATACCCGCTGCGCTGCCTGTATGACCGATGTTGCTTTTGATGGAAGATACCGCACAACTTTGTTTGTTGGCGGTGAAATCCTTAAAGGCAAGGTCCATACCGGCTATTTCAATAGGGTCGCCGAGTTTGGTGCCGCTACCATGTGCTTCTATATAGGAAACGGTACCGGGGTCTATTTCTCCTTTAGTCCATGCTTTCCTGATAACCTCCGATTGTGCCTGGCTGCTGGGGGCGGTGAGACTACCGGACAGCTGGGCATCCTGGTTGGCGGCGCTGCCTTTAATGACTGCATAGATGATATCCTTATCAGCCAGTGCCTGGTCCAGCGGTTTCAGTAAAATGCATCCTACTGCCTCGCCGGCGCCCGTCCCATCTGCTTTTGCAGAAAAGCTCCGGGTCTTGCCATCTCTGGACATAATACCCAGATCAGGATTGTTGGTTTTTTCTGCAGGGAATAATATCAGTCGTACACCGCATGCCAGCGCGTAAGCGGCGTCTCCGCTGTTCAGTTCCTTGCAGGCCATATGGATGGCGAGCAGGGAAGAAGAGCAGGCAGTGTCCAGCATGGTGGCAGTACCTCTGAAATTGAAGAAACGGGAAATTCTACCTGCGGTGGTAGCATTGGTATTGCCGGTGATAATAGTAGGATCAAAACGTTCTGCCAGCTTAGCGTATTCCTGTTCTGTGTCACCGATGAAAACTGCTGTTTCCGTGCCGTTAAAAAAATCGGCCTGATAACCGGCGTTTTCGAGGGTTTCATATACCACTTCCAGCAGCAGGCGCTGGTGAGGGTCCATGTATTCTGCTTCTGCTTTGGAGATATTGAAGAATTTATAATCGAATTTGTCGACATCTTCAATAAAACCCACTTCCATAAATGATTTGCCGGCCGCCAGGGTGGTGGCGGATTTTCTTTCCGGGGAATAATCCCTTACACTGTCTCTGCCTGCTATCAGGTTCTGGCGGAGTGCCGCGATGTTGGCAGCTTCGGGGAATTTTCCTGCCATTCCTATGATTGCAATATCTCTCATGATTCCTGGATTGAAAGGTGTATATAATCAGGGTAGGTGACGTAATCGGTGAGCGGATGGGTGAGGAGTACACCACCATTATCCAGTTTGCCGCCTTCAGTAAAACCGGCAAATTTGTAGGTGATATACATCACACGGTTCCTGTCTGTAGGCAGGAATTCCGCTACCAGCTGGTATCCTTTTTTCTTTGCAAGGTTCATGATATAATTCAGCAATACGGTCCCAACGCCGCGGGACATCACCCTGCACGACATCAGCAGCAGTTTTAAAGTCCACGTATCGTTGCTGCGCTCAACCATGGCAACGCCTATCTTTCCGTAGGAGCCGTATTTATCGGTCAGCTCCGCTACAAAAAGATGATGGTCCGGCGATTTAATCAGCGCTTCCAGCTCTTCATAAGAGTAGGAATAGCCGGTGGCATTTAACTGGTTGGTGCGTACTGTTAATTCCTCTACCCGCTGTAAATCGCTTACCGTAGCGGGTTGTATAGAAAAGGTGAGTTGCAGGGATTCGAGGAATTGTTTATTGTTGCCTATTTCCTGTTCTTCCTGGTTTCTGATATCATCGCTGAGATACATTTTTCTTCTCTCCGCAGATTCCGTGGTGATGAAGCGTGGTTTGCACTGCTGTAGCAGGTTGGCTATACTGTCTACATCGAGGCAGGTCACCTGTTCATGCACAAAAGAAACTTCATCGCGTTCAAAAGGCTGGTCATCAATAAACAGGATGGCATCCATCCCGATATTCAGTTTTTCTTTTATCCTCGCGATGGAGTTGGATTTCAGGTCCCAGCTGATCTGCGGATACAGGAAGTATTCACTGATGCCGAATTTTTCCAGCATCTGCATGGCATCATCGTGGTTATTTTTGCTGGCGATAGAGTTGATGATACCCCAGCTGTCGAGGGTTTTTAAAATATCGGTAATATTTTCTCTCAATACCAGCTGATCATTTTCTGAAAGGATACCATGCCACATGGTATGGTCCAGGTCCCATACCACACATTTCACCGTTTTGCGTTTGGGTTCTTTTGTATGGTTAACTACGTCTTTCATAATCGTTTAATTACAGTTGTTTATACTTCCATGAGTACGGAGCTCCACGCGGCTACGGGGCTGTTGTTCATGATCACCACTTTATCCCCTTTGCGGAAAATGCCTGACTCCACGCCTGTCTGGTAATTGAGGAAAATATCTCCGGCACCCAGATGTCCGTACAGGCCAAGGTTCATGGCACAGATAGGAGATATCCTGATATCGAAAGCTGATTCGTAATATTCGTAGGCGCGTGCAGAGATATTCTGCAACATAAAATGATTGACCTGTTCTTTGGCCATGGCATTGCGTTCCAGCAGGGAGTCATTGATTTCACGGAACCGGTTTTTGCTTTCCAATGCCAGTTCGAAACCATATCTTCTTACATCGCTGCAGGTTTCTTTGTACTGTTCGGGTGTTTTGTGCTGGTACTCCAGTTTAAACAGATCCCAGTAGCGACCATTGGTTTGTAACAGCACGTCTGTTATTTTATGCTCGGTGGTCCTGCCTATCAGCGCTGCCACGCCGCCATCACCCATGATGGTAACAGGGTTGCGGAAGCGGTAGCGGGATATCAGTTTGTTGCCGTAGCAGATCAGCACATGGTTGGCCTTGCGGTTGGCAACGAGGAAGTCCCTGGCCAGTTTCAGAGCCATGGAGCTGTCTGCGCAGCCCAGGTTGGCAATGGCAAAGCTGAGGGCATTATTGGCTTTGATATCATACTGCAAGCGGGTGGCTTCAGAGCTGATAAACTGTTCCGGTGTCCTGCTTTGTACGTAGATGATCAGGTCTATGGAAGATGCCTCTGTACCGGTTTCCTGCAACAGCTTTTCACTGGCGCCTCTGGCCAGATCGTAGCTGGTCATCGCTCCTGCATCGTATATGGTGTTGATACCACAGGAAGTAAAATAAGCCAGTTCACTTTCGTCTAGCGTAGTTTTCTCCGGCAGGTTGTGTATGGATACCGGTGTGCCGGGTGTATATGTTCTGATATGTTGGATACCTATCATGCTGAATGGAATTAGAGAATGGTGCTTAAACCGGCGATACTGTGGTCTGCAATCAGTATCTGTTGTATTTCTGAAGAGCCTTCGATGATCTCCATTACTTTGGCATCACGGAAGTACCGCTGGATGGAAATGCTGTCATGGCAGCCCAGGGCTCCATGCAGCTGCACCGCTTCTGCCGCAATATTATTGGCCATGCGGGAGGCGTGATATTTAGCCAGCGACGTTTGTATGATACTGTCGGGATCTTTTTTATCACGCAGGTAGCCGGCATTTCTGCAGAGCAGACTGGCTGCCTTCACTTCCGTGACCATGTTGGCAATTTTTTGTTTGATAAGCTGATGATCTTTCAGTAACTGACCAAACGAACGACGGTTTTTTGCATAGCGGATGCTGTCTTCCAGGCATGCCCTGGCTATACCCAGAGAGCCACATGCCACGCTATACCTGCCATTATCGAGGGCGGTGTTGACGATCTGCTGCAGTCCCCAGCCTTTTCTGCCGAACAGGTTTTCTGCCGGTATATGACAGTTGTCTAAATGGATTTCTCCCAGCATGGAGGCTCTTGTTCCCAGTATGCCTTCCAGTGGCTTCACGGTAAGGCCCGGTGTATCACGTTCTACTAGGAAAGCAGTGATGCCTTGTTCTCCCTGTGCGACAATTACGAACAGATGAGCGGTCTGGGCAAAAGTGATCCACTTTTTTACACCATTCAGCGTATAGCCGTCAGCGGTAGCCTGATAGGTTGTTTTAATACCTGCGGTATCACTGCCTGCATCAGGCTCTGAAAGTCCGAATGCAGCCAGGCTGGTGCCCGTAGCCAGTAATGGCAGCCATTTATCTTTTTGCTCCCGGGTGCCCCAGCGCAACAGGGTTTCGGCGGTGAGCGAAGAATGAACGGTAATAAGGCTGCGGGTAGAAGAACAGGCATACCCTATTTCTTCGTTCAGCAGCCCGTAAGACACCTGATCCATGTTCCGGCCGCCATAAGCCTCCGGAAGGGTGGCGCCGAGATAACCCCTGGCGCCAAGTTTCTGGATCAGTTCCATCGGAATGAAACCCTGTTTATCGTAATCGTTGGCATAAGGCAGCAGGTCTGTTTGTACAAAACTCCTGAACTCCTCTCTGAGGGCCTGCTGCGTATCGGTTAATGCAAGGTTCATTTATTATTTTCCTTTCTTTTTAAGAATAAATGTTTCCATGTTGCTCACACTCCTGAAATTGTCCAGGTTGAGGTCTTCATTTTCTACGGCGATGTCGAAAGATTTTTCCAGGAATACCACCAGTTCCAGTGCAAATAATGAGTTTACCAGTCCGAGCTGAAAGATGTCTTCTGTATCGGCAAACTGAACATCCTGTCCGATGCGTTTCTGAAGAAATTCTCTGATGATTACACGAGGGCCTGCTTGAGTGTGTGTTTCCATTTGTATTGTTGCTTTTGTGGTTAAATAAAAAGTGATTACAGGTATTAGTTCAGATCATATTTGTAAAAACCTTCTTTGGTTTTTCTGCCATGCAGTCCTGCGTCTACCATTTTCTTCAGCAGGGGCGAGGGTCTGAACTTGGTGTCGTTGTAGCTTGCGAAGAGCACATCCAGTGTGTACAGGATGGTGTCCAGGCCAATCAGGTCGGCTGTTTCCAGCGGCCCCATTTTATGACCGAAACATTCCCTGAATATCTTGTCGATATCGGGTACGGTGGCAACACCGTCCTGCAGGCTGAAAATGGCTTCGTTGATGGTGAGCATCAGCACACGGTTGGAGATGAAGCCGGGGAGGTCGTTTACTACTACGCCGGTCATTTTCACGCTGCCCAGCAGTTCCTGTGTGGCGTTGATGGTATCAGGTGTGGTATGATAGCCTCTGATGACTTCCACGGTAGGTTTCAGGTGTACCGGATTCATAAAGTGGATGCCCATTACCTGTTGAGGTTTTTTCAGGAAAGAAGCGAGCCTGGTAACGGAAACAGCGGAAGTGTTTACTGCCAGCAAGGCATGCTCGGCAAGTATATCTTTCAGCTGCCGGTATAAATTTTCTTTCAGCGCGATGTTCTCTGTGATGTTCTCGATAATAAAATCGGCAGCACCTACAGCTTTTAAATCATCTGTAAAAGTTATTTTGTCCAGCACATTTACAGTGCTGGTAGATTTATGCAATATTTTATCCAGGCGCTCAATGTTGCGTATTTCTTTTCTGGCATGTTCGAGGGCTGCCGCTGAATTATCGATCAGCAGGATGTTATAGTCGTACTTGGCAAACTGGTAAGCAACACCCTGGCCCATAACGCCTGCACCGATTACCGCAATTGTCTTGATTGTCATAATTGTTCGTGTATTTTGGTGTTTAAAATTGTACTCGTTTTGCTTTGGACGGCTGTCTCAGCATCGTATGCTGATGTTTGTTGATGGCAGCAGCCTGTTCTTTGATGGTGGGTTTGTCGAACAGGTCGCTGACTTTTAACACATCATCGAATGTTTCTTTGATAAGGCTCAGCATATTGATGATCCGGAGGCTGTTACCACCTATTTCAAAGAAGTTGTCGGTAGTGCTGATGTTACTGGTCTCCAGCACTGTTTCCCATATTTGCAGCATTTTTGACTCTGTATCATTGGCTGGCAGTACCAGGTCCGCTCCATTGTTTTTATGGTCCATATCCGGTTCCGGAAGGGCTTTACGGTCTATTTTCTCATTGCTGGTCAGCGGGAACTTTTCCAGTGTGATAAAATAGTCTGGTACCATATAGGCCGGGAGCGTGATGGCCAGGTAAGCCCGCAGGGCGGTCTGGTCCAGCGGTTGACTGCTGACTACATAGGCGCAAAGGTATTTGTTGCCACTGCGGTCTGTTTTATCAGTTACCAGCGCCTGTTTTATTTCTGGATGTGTCATCAGCCTGGATTCTATCTCTCCCAGTTCAATCCTGAATCCGCGGATTTTTACCTGGTAGTCTTTTCTGCCGATAAAGCCGATATTACCGTCCGGCTGCCATTTGGCGAGGTCGCCTGTTCTATACAGTTTGTGGCCTGGTTCAAAAGGATTGTCTGCAAATTTCTCCAGCGTCAGTTCGGGTTTGTTGAGGTAACCCCTTGCCAGCCCTATGCCTGCAATGCATAACTCGCCGGGCACGCCAACAGGTTGCAGTTGCATATGCTCATTCACGATATAAATACGGGCGTTTCGAATGGGCCTGCCAATCGGGATATTCACTCCCTTCGGATTACCAGGCTGGAAGCCATACCAGGAGCAGGCGACAGCTGCCTCCGTAGGCCCGTACCCGTTAATGATCTCCATACTTTCGTTGAGGGAGATATATAACTGTAGTGTGGTGTCTTTAATAGGTTCCACACCTACATACAGTTTGTTGAGCTGTACCGGAGCGCTGCCTTTGAGTGCCTTGTACAGCGGCTGCAGCAGGGATGGTGGCACATAACAGAAGCTGATTTTTTTGTTGACGATCACATTGGCCAGTGACTGTACATCATACAAATGCTCGCGGTTCACTATCACCAGTTTGGAGCCATGCACCAGTGGAATGAATATTTCCAGGATGCTTACATCAAAGGAAATATTACTGAGACTCAAACATACATCCTCCTGGCCAAATCCGCTGCGGAAGTTGACAGCATTGGATAAAACCGCATTGTGGAAGGAATGTTGTTCAATCATCACCCCTTTAGGTTGTCCGGTGGAGCCGGAAGTATAGATCACATAGGCGAGACTGTCCGGCCGGCGATGAGCAGGCGTAACAATGGCCGTCGTATCGGTTGCCGGCAATTCGTCCAGGAGGATTTTGCGGGCAGCGGAAGGAAGGGTATCCGCCAGTTTACGCTGTGTCAGCACCAGCAGGGCATTACTGTCTTCCAGCATATACCGGATACGATCCTGTGGATAATCCGGGTCAACAGGAAGGAAAGCAGCACCTGCTTTCAGAATGGCCAGCATGGCGGCTATCATGTCTACGGAACGGTCGGAGCACAGGGCTACTATTTTATCAGGGCCACAACCGGCAGCTGTCAGTATGGTTGCCAGGTGGTTGACTTTTTTCTCCAGTTCCCCATAGGTGATCGTTGCCAGATCTGTTTCCACTGCGATATGATCCGGGGTCTGATGTGCATGTTGTTCAAACAGGGAATATACATCCGTTACAGTTCCGGAGAAAGTATCTTTCCTGTCTGAGTTGCTGAATCGTAGTATCTCTTCTTTCTCCGCGGCTGTCATCAGCGTGATGTCTTTTAACAGCAGCTGCGGCTGATGGGTGATCTGTTCGATGATGCGAACAAAATGATCTGCTATCCGGCTGATGGTTTTCTCGGAGAAGAGCCTGGTGGCGTATTCTATATATCCTGTCAATTCATCATCTGCAGTTTCACTGATGTCGAGCGACAGGTCCATCTTCGAAATATTATGTGGCGTAGTAACCGGCCGTAGCTGCATGTCAGCAAATACCGCTTCGTTTTTATTCCCTGGCCGGTAGGTGAACATGTAGTCGAACAGCGGGTTACGGCTCATATCCCGGTTGACTTCAAGATCGTCGAGCAGCTCTTCAAAAGGATAGTCCTGGTTTTCGAAAGCTTTAAGAGAAAGTTCTTTTACCTCCTGCAGGAAAGCAGTAAATGTTTTTTCGGATGCAGGGAAACTCCTCAGCGGCAGCGTATTTACAAACATGCCCAACAGTTCCTGCACATCTGCACTGGACCGGCCGGAAACCGGGGTGCCCACTATCACATCTTCCTGACCACTGTATTTAGACAACAGAATATTATAAGCTGCCAGCATCACCATGAAAGCGGTGGCACCGTTTGTTCTGCCTGTTTCTTTGATGGCGGCGGCAGTATGACGGGGTATGCTGAACCGGAAGATGGCGCCTTCATAGGACTTCACCGGAGGACGTACAAAATCGGTGGGTATATTCAGCAGCGTGGTACCCTGTTCAAACTGTGTCTTCCAGAATGTTTTCAGCGGAAGCACCGCTGTTGATTGCAACCATTGATGTTGCCATACGGCAAAATCCCTGGATTGTACCGCTAACGCCGGTAGTTCAATACCATTATAGCTTGCAGCCAGTTCGCGGAGAAGGTTTTCTACCGCCACGCCGTCTGCAATAATGTGATGCATGTCGGTGAGGAGGTAGTATCTGCCTGCACTGGTTTTGAGTACGCCGGCTCTGAACAGGGGAGCCTGTGAAAGGTCAAATGGTTGTATGAAATCGCGGATAAAGGTATCGCGGGCGCTGTCTTCACAATGGAGTACCGCTACTTCGAAGTCCATTGTTTCCTGGATCTGCTGTATTACATCTCCGTTTTGGATGGAGAAGGAGGTCCGCAGTATCTCATGTCTGTGAACGAGCGTATGTAAGGCTTTTATCAGCTTGTTTACATCCGGTGTTCCTTCCAGTGCATATACTGCTGGTATGTTGTAGGAGATGCCTGCACCACCGATATGATTGATGATAAACAGTCTTTTCTCCGCAGCAGAAGCCGGATAGGAAGGGGCTGCCGGTGCACGTTTGAGGGAACGGTGCACAACAGTGGCGCTCTCATTGATACAGGCTGCGAGGCCGCGTAGGGCAGGAGTGGTGAAAACCTGTCTGATAGAGATAGATACATTAAAATGTTTGTGGATGAGTGCCACCAGTTGCACTGCTTTGAGTGAATGTCCGCCCAGCTCAAAGAAATGGTCGTTTAATCCCACTCTGGGCACGTTCAGTAACTGTGTCCACAATGCGGCCAGTTGTATTTCCGTATCTGTTACAGGCGCCTCATATACAGCGGTAGACAGAATGGTGTCTTCCGGTACAGGCAGCTGTTTACGGTCGATCTTACCGTTTCCGGTGAGAGGGAAACTTTCCAATATGATGAAGAAGGCCGGCACCATATAATCGGGCAGGAATGCGGATAGATGTTGTCGTATGTCCGTTGCCGTAGTTTGCTGGTCCGCTACTACATAGGCACAGAGATATTTATCACCGGAGGCGTCTTCTCTGTCAACGACAAGGGTATCTTTCACCGCCGGATGTGTCATCAGTTTGCTTTCAATCTCGCCCAGTTCAATGCGGAAGCCTCTTATCTTCACCTGATGGTCTATTCTGCCGAGGTATTCGAAGTCTCCATCAGGCAGCATTCTGGCGAGGTCGCCGGAGCGGTATAGCTTTTCTCCTGGCAGATAAGGATGGTTGATAAACCTTTCAGCGGAGAGCTGGGGTTTGTTGAGATAACCTCTTGCCAGACCTGCTCCTGCCACGCACAGCTCACCGGCGGCGCCGGCAGGCACCAGCTTACCATCACGGTCCAGTAACAACAGGGAAAGGGTGGGAATAGGCTTGCCGATATTGCTGGTGTTAAGGTCGATTTCTTTCTGCGTGATATCCTTGTAAGTCACGTGCACAGTGGTTTCTGTGATACCATACATGTTGACCAGTTTACAGCCTGGATATTTTTCTTTCCATCCTTTGAGTTTACCGGGTTTGAGGGCTTCGCCGCCAAATATCACATAACGAAGGTGGAGATCAGCAGCTGGTAACTCCAGTTCTGCTGCCAGCAGATTGTAGAATGCACCAGGTGTCTGGTTCAGTACCGTTACCTGCTGTTGTTTTAAGAGCTGCAGGAAGTCATGCGCATTCTGAGCTGTTGTTTTAGGAATGATGACCAGTTTGCCACCATAAAGCAAAGCACCATACATCTCCCAAACAGAGAAGTCAAAACAGTAGGAGTGGAACAGTGTCCAGGTGTCGTTTTCAGAGAAATCAAACAGGTTCTTATCATTGAACAGCAGCCTTACCACATTACGATGTTCTATCATCGCGCCTTTGGGCTTGCCGGTAGAACCGGAGGTGTAGATGATATAAGCGAGATGCTGTGGCTTTACGGCTACAGGCTTGAACTTCGCCTGGGTAGGCTGATCGATATAGATCGTATCACCGTTATAGTGGTAGTTTTTACGTATATCCGTGTGGGTGAGCAGCAGGGTAGTACCGCTATCTTCCAGCATATAACTGATACGCTCTTCCGGATAGTCTGGATCAATGGGCAGATAGGCCGCGCCGGCTTTTAAGATGCCCAGCATGGCAGGGATCATGTCCATGCCTCTGTGGAGCAACACAGCCACGATAGGGTTTTCAGCCCCATTGGTGGCGCCTTGTACAGCAGCTGCTACCTGATTGGCTTTTTCATTCAGCTCAGCGTAAGTCATCTCCTGGTTATCGAAAACCAGTGCTGTTTTATGCGGAACCTTGGTCACTTGTTCTTCGAAGAAGTGGTGCAGGCAATGTTGTTGCGGATACTGTGCCTGCGTATCGGCATCGCCGGCCAGCAACAGCTGGGCTTCCCGGGCACTTAAGATATTAATGTCTGCAATGTTGCTGTCGGGATGGGCGAGCAGATATTGCAGCAGGTTGGTGTAATGTTGGATGAAAGCCGTTGCGGTGGCTGTGCTGAAGAGATCCGTACTGTATTCCAGATTGAGGGTGATATTGTTGCTGGTCCTGACACCTTCGAGCAGCAAATCGAATTTGCTGGTATCGTAGATATTGACAACAGGCTCCAGTACGGCATTACCGAGTGTCAGGCGGCCGCTGGTATCATGCAGGAAAGAGAACATGGTATCGAACAGCGGATTGCGGCTCATGTCTCTTTTAAGCTGAAGCTGGTCTATCAGTAACTCAAACGGATACTCCTGGTTTTTGAGCGCTTCTACCGTAGTATTACGTACTTCGGAAAGGAATGCGGAGAAGCTTTTATTGCCCTGAGGAAAAGTTCTGATGGCGAGTGTATTAATGAACACGCCCATCACGTTGTCCAGTTCAGCCCTGGTGCGGCCAGCCACTGGTATGCCGGTGATGATATCTTCATTGCCGGCGTATTTGTACAACAACACGTTGTAAGCTGCCAGCATCAGCTGGTTAAGGGTGCATCCCCATTCGAGGCAGCGTTTTTCCAGCAGGGTGGAAGTGTGGGTGTCAATGGAAACCTGTAGTCTTTTTCCATTGAATGTTTTTTGCGCAGGTCTTGGGAAATCCGTTTGCATGCTGAGTACAGGCACTTCGTCTGCAAACTGCTGCAGCCAGTAGTTTGCCTGTTCCCCAATGGCAGGGGAGGCAAGCAGGTCATTCTGCCAGACAGCAAAATCTTTGTACTGGAAGGCTACAGGAGGCAGTGCTTCCCCGTTATACAACCTGGTGAGTTCATCGGTAAATAAGGCTCCGGAAACACCATCAGAGATGATATGGTGCATATCAAACATAAACACCTGCTGTCCTTCTCCGGCGTCGAAGAGCTGCGCTCTCAGTAATGGAGGCTTCGCAAGGTCAAAGAGGCGGATGTTATCACGGACAAGCTGCTCTACTTCCTCCGGTGTGGTTTTCGTATATCCGATACTGAAAGGTAGGGTTGGGTGGATGATCTGCACCGGAGCACCATCCCTCATTTCAAAGGAAGTTCTTAAAGCCTCATGTCTTTCTATCAGAGATTTAAAACATTGTTCCAGTCGCTGGATATCTACCTGCCCTTTGATGCGGAAAACGCCGGGTATGTTGTAACTGTTGCTGGCTCCTTCGATCTGATGCAACAGGAATAAACGTTTCTGGGAAGAAGACTGCGGATAAAACGCTTGTATAGGCGCCGGCGTAATCGAGGTAGTATATGTTTTTTGTTGCTGGTCAATGAATGCAGCCTGCTCTTTGACGGTAGCTTTCCTGAAAAAGACGTCCAGTGGCAGATTTACCTGGAAGGTTTTGAAAATCCCTGCTACTGCGTTGACTGCTTTGAGTGAATGTCCGCCCAGTTCAAAGAAATGGTCGTTTAATCCTACTCTGGGCACGTTCAGCAGCTGCATCCACAAGGCGGCCAGTTGTTTCTCCGTACCTGTTACAGGCGCTTCATAGGTGGCGGTGGACAGAATGGTGTCTTCCGGCACAGGCAACTGTTTGCGGTCTATTTTACCGTTTCCGGTGAGGGGGAAACTTTCCAATATAATGAAGAAGGCCGGTACCATGTAATCGGGCAGGAATGCGGACAGGTGTTGTCGTAGATCCGTGGCCGTAGTCTGTTGATCCGCTACCACATAGGCACAGAGGTATTTATCTCCGGAGGGGTCTTCCCTGTCAACGACGAGGGTGTCCTTCACTGCCGGATATGTCATCAGTTTGCTTTCAATCTCACCCAGTTCAATACGGAAGCCTCTTATCTTCACCTGATGGTCTATTCTGCCGAGGTATTCAAAGTCTCCATCCGGCAGCATTCTGGCGAGGTCGCCGGAGCGGTACAGCTTTTCATTGGGTAGATAAGGGTGGTTGATAAACCTTTCAGCGGAGAGCTGGGGTTTGTTGAGATAACCTCTTGCCAGTCCTGCCCCTGCCACGCACAGCTCACCGGCAGCGCCGGCTGGCACCAGTTTACCATCACGGTCCAGTAACAACAGGGAAAGGGTGGGAATAGGCTTGCCGATATTGCTGGTGTTAAGGTCGATTTCTTTTTGCGTGATATCCTTGTAAGTCACGTGCACGGTAGTTTCTGTGATACCGTACATGTTGACCAGTTTGCAGCCTGGATATTTTTCTTTCCATCCTTTGAGTTTGCCGGGTTTGAGGGCTTCGCCGCCAAATATCACATAACGAAGATGGAGATCGGCGCCTGGGAGCTCCAGTTCTGCTGCCAGCAGATTGTAGAATGCACCAGGTGTCTGGTTCAGTACTGTTACCTGCTGCTGTTTCAAAAGCTGCAGGAAATCATGCGCATTCTGGGCCGTAGTTTTAGGAATGATGACCAGTTTGCCTCCATAAAGCAAGGCTCCATACATCTCCCAAACAGAGAAGTCGAAACAATAGGAATGGAAGAGTGTCCAGGTATCGTTTTCAGAGAAGTCAAACAGGTTCTTATCATTGAACAGCAGCCTTACCACATTGCGATGTTCTATCATCACGCCTTTGGGCTTGCCGGTAGAGCCGGAGGTGTAGATGATATAAGCGAGGTGCTGTGGCTTTACGGCTACAGGCTTGAACTTCGCCTGGGTAGGCTGATTGATATAAATCGTATGGCCGTCATAGTGATAGTTCTTACGTATATCCGTGTGGGTGAGCAGGAGGGTAGTACCGCTATCTTCCAGCATATAACTGATGCGCTCTTCCGGATAATCCGGATCAATGGGCAGATAAGCTGCACCGGCTTTTAAGATGCCCAGCATGGCAGGGATCATGTCCATGCCTCTGTGGAGCAATACGGCTACGATAGGGTTTTCAGCCCCTTTGGTGGCGGCTTGTACAGCGGCTGCTACCTGGTTAGCTTTCTCATTGAGTGCTGCATAAGTCATCTCCTGGTTGTCGAAAACCAGCGCTGTTTTATGCGGAATCCTGGTCACCTGTTCTTCGAAGAAGTGGTGCAGGCAATGTTGTTGCGGATACTGTGCCTGTGCATCAGCATCGCCGGCCAGCAACAGCTGGGTTTCCTGAGTGCTTAAGATATTGATGTCTGCAATGTGGCTGTCGCGGTGGGCGAGCAGATATTGCAGCAGGTTGGTGTAATGCTGAAGGAGAGCCGCGGCGGTGGCTGCACTGAAAAGATCGGTGCTGTATTCCAGGTTAAGCGTGATCGTGCTACTGGTTCTGATACCTTCGAGCAGTAAATCGAATTTGCTGGTATCGTAGATGTTGGCAGCAGGCTCCAGTACGGCATTACCAAGTATCAGTCGGGCATCGGCATCATGCAGGAAAGAGAACATGGTATCGAACAGCGGATTGCGGCTCATGTCTCTTTTGAGCTGGAGCTGGTCTATCAGTAACTCAAACGGATACTCCTGGTTTCTGAGTGCCTCCAACGAGGTATTACGTACTTCGGAAAGGAATGCAGAGAAGGTTTTGCTGCCCTGGGGGTAAGTTCTGATGGCGAGTGTGTTGATGAACACGCCTATCATTTTATCCAGTTCTGCCCGGGTACGGCCGGCCACGGGTATGCCGGTGATGATATCTTCATTGCCGGCGTATTTGTACAACAGTACGTTATAAGCCGCCAGCAGCAACTGGTTAAGGGTACATCCCCATTCGATACAGCGTTTTTCCAACAACGTGGTTGTATGAGCATCAATGGAAACCTGTATCCTTTTCCCATTGTAAGTTTTTTTAGTGGGTCTGGGAAAATCGGTCTGCATGCTGAGTACAGGCACTTCGTCTGCAAACTGCTGCAGCCAGTAGTTTTCCTGTTCCCTGATAGCAGGGGTGGCCAGCAGGTCATTCTGCCAGACAGCAAAATCCTTATACTGGAAGGCTACAGGAGGCAATTCTTCCCCATTATACAACCTGGTCAGCTCATCGCTAAACAGGGCCGCAGAAACACCATCAGAGATGATATGGTGCATATCAAACAGGAACATCTGCTGTCCTTCTCCTGCATCGAACAGTTGGGCTCTCAGCAGTGGCGGCTTCGCAAGGTCAAAGAGGCGGATGCTATCGCGGACAAGCTGCTCCACTTCGTCCGGCGTTGTTTTCGTGTAGCCGATACTGAAAGGTACGGCCGGGTGAATGATCTGCACCGGAACACCATCCTTCATTTCAAAGGAAGTTCTTAATGCTTCATGTCTTTCTATCAGTGATTTAAAGCATTGTTCCAGCCGCTGAATATCCACCTGTCCATTGATGCGGAAAACGCGGGGTATGTTGTAACTGTTGCTGGATCCTTCAATCTGGTGTAACAGAAATAAACGTTTCTGGGAAGAAGACTGTGGGTAGTAGTCGCTTTCAGGTGCTTTGGTGATTTCTGCAACGGTTGTCGTCTCATGTGTATCCAGCAAGGCTGCCACGTCTTTCAGGCGGGCAGCACGAAATACCTCACTGAATACCAGCCGGATGCCGGTTTGTTTATATAGGTTGTTGATGAACTGTCCTACTTTCAGACTGTGCCCGCCCAGCTGGAAGAAGTTATCCGTTGCACTGATATGAGACACGCGCAGCAGATCCTGCCATATAGCGGCCACGAGTTTTTCGTTGTCGGTTCCCGGCGCCAGGTACTCTTTGGTTTCTTTCTGCTGTACAGTGCTTAATAAGGCTCTTTTATCCACTTTCCCGTTGATGGTGAGTGGGATCTCCTCTACCAGCATTATCCTGTCGGGAATCATGAAATGGGGGAGTTTTTCTCCCAGGAAAGTATACAGGGCATCAGTAGTGACATCGCCTTGCGGTACTACAAATGCATACATGCTTTTTTCATTGGAGCTCCATTCCTTTACTACCACAGCTGTATTTTGCACGCCTTCATGCAGTATCAGTGTCGTTTCTATCTCACCTGGCTCAATACGATGTCCTCTTATCTTTACCTGATCATCGGTCCGTCCCAGGTATTCAATATTGCCGTTGGAAAGCCATCTGCCTATATCTCCGCTTTTGTATAGTAATGCATCCTGGTGGAAGGGGGAAGGAATAAACTTCTCAGCAGTTAGTGTCGGATTGTTCAGATAGCCTTTGGCCAGTCCAATACCGGCAATGTACATTTCGCCGGGTACGCCATAAGGTAATATCTGCCGGAACTGATCGAGGATAAACACCTGCATATTACCGATCGCTTTCCCGATGGATACATTGGTACTGGTATTACTGTCTTCCCTGTACAGGGTAGTGCAGATGGAACACTCCGTAGGTCCGTAGACGTTAAAGTATTCCTGATCATCGCGCAGGTGCAGTTCTGATCTGGGAATGGCTGCTTCTCCTCCGGTAAGTAGCCTTTTTACTTTTTCCAGGCTGGATTTGGGCAGATTGCGCAGATATGAAGGAGGTAATACTAACGCTGCAATGGATTTTTCGTGCAGGAAAGCGCCGAAGCGGTCAAAATCCGTAATGATGTCTTTGGAGGCGGGAAGCAGTGCAGCGCCGGAAAACAGCGGCATGAATATTTCTATCACAGAGCCATCAAAAGACAAGGAAGCGAACTGAAGACAATTTTCACCAGGATTTATCCTGATCTGTTTTAAATGTTCCTTCACTGTATTCACTACGCCTCTATGCCTGATAACAGCCCCTTTGGGCTTACCGGTGGAACCGCTTGTGTAGATGATATAGCTGGTATCTTCGGCGGTGTTAACGGACAGCGGATTGGTATCATCTTCTCCGGCATAAGGTGTTTTATCTATATGCAATACAGCTCCCTGCCATGCAGGTATTTCAAAGTTGCTTTCTGTTATCAGCAGTTGGGTACCGGAATCTTCCAGTGTAAATTTTATACGCTCCTCCGGATAGGCTGGATCAATGGGCAGATAAGCAGCACCTGCCTTTAATATACCCAGTATCGTAATAATAGCCCTATCTGATTTCGGAATCATAAAGGCCACCACTTCATTAGGCTTTACCTTATAGGTATTGCGGAGATAATGTGCCAGCGAGTTGACGGTTGCATTGAGTGCAGCATAGGTATATTGTTTGCCTTCAAATTCCAGGGCAAGGTGGTTGGGGTAAGTGCTGACTGTTTGTTCAAAATGTGTTACCAATGTGCCGTGATAAGTAGTCTTAACAGGCGCTGGTTGTGTTAAAGCAGCCTTTGTTGCTGATGTTGTGAGGGATATCTGATCAATCACCTGCTCCGGCTTCTGCAGCAGTGTGGTCAGCAGCTGTTGCAACTGCTCCATAAACTGCTCCATATAAAATTCATCCCAGTAGCCGATGTTAAAGTCCACGTCTACCTTTATATCATCATCTGATTGGCATTCCCTCACGAAAATGGCGACAGGGTTTTTTTCTTCGTAATGCGACATTGGAACAGTAGCGGTTTTATGACCATTGAAGGGGACGCTATAGTTCTGTTTTTCGAAGGAGAGCGAAATATCGAAAAGTGATAAACGGCCGGGATCTTTAGCATTCACTATCCTGGTAATCTCATCAATGGGAAACTGCTGATGTTTGAAGTCTTCGCGGAAAGCATCCCTGATCAGCGGCAGTAGCTGCCGGAACGTGAGAGCGGTGTCAAAGTTCATCCGGAAAGGCAGCATGCCTACGAAATTACCGAGGATATGCAGGAAGGAGGGTTTATACCTGTTCATGACAGGTACCCCAATGATAAGGTCATTTACCTGATGGGTTTTGGAAAACCAGGTATAGAATACGCCCAGGAAAAACTGAAAAGTAGTGACTTGATTTTCCGCAGCAAACTGACGTATAGCCTGATAGAAATCCTTATCGAGCACCATGGATTTGCGGACGCTTTTGAGCAACAGCGCTTCCTTCTTTTCATCCCTGATACCTGCATCCAGCACGGGCGGCGCTGTCGCAAACCTTTGCAGCCAGTATAACTCGTCCTGTTTGAATGATGGGGACTGCGTATATGCTTCATCTTCCCTGATAAATTCGGTGTAGGAGTGAGGGCTTTCAAGAGGTACGGATTCGCCTTTTACCAGCATCTCGTAGATGGCTGCCAGCTTGGTTACCAGCAGGGAGGCGCCCCATCCGTCCATCATGGTATGATGTATTTTGGTGTACCAGCAGTAGAGATCGTCTGATTGTTTCAGTAATGCAAAAAAATAAAGTTTGTTTTCCGCGTAGGGAAGCGGTACTGTACTTTCTGTGCTCATCCAGTCGAAACATTGCTGGTGGCTGTTTTGCTGCCCCGAATAATCCAGGAATGTAACAGGGTAAGTGAATGACGGATCATGTGGTGGCATGTCCAGATATGGAATGGCATCTGTTTCGTGGAAAGCAGAACGGATTACATCGTTTTGTGCAATCAGCAGGTTGATGGCTTTCTCAAACAATACAACATCCACACTTCCATGTATATACGTACAAGTACATACATTGTATATAGCAGATTGAGGGAATAATTTCTGATCAAACCAGATCACTCTTTGGTTAGCAGGAAGCAAAAACATAGTTTAACAATTTGAGGCAATTACTTTAATGGTAACCGGTGATGCTGAACTGGCAAGAGTTCAGCATCGGGTATGGATATTTTAAAAAGATGGCATTCACTAAAAGTGAGGACTTCACACTTTTTTCATTGATACTATCGTTCAGAAAACAGGGCATAGATTGACCTGAAAGCAGGGGGTATTCACAATGCCCGCTTTCCTGATTACTATGTTTGAAAAGGCTGTATCGCTGGTGTCCGTTTTATGGCATATTTATTACGGTGTCTTCTGCATAAAAACAAAAAACAATCCGTGCCACAGCGCTGGTCTCCGGCAATTATAAAATCTAACAAGGTAACTTTTTCAAATGGGTATTACAGGACCATCTGTTTTTCTTTGATCGGTTGCACAAACAGCCTTATTTTGTTTCGTTTAAAACAAAATGGGGGCATAACTAATCCTCTGTAGTAGTATATGTATCAGGTTGTTACTAGCATATAACAGACTCAATACAAAAAGAAAAATGGATACTGAGGGTTCTGGATTACCAGGTCTTTAGTTTCATTTCTAGTTATTTTAAGAATAAGTGTTTTTCATTAGTGTAAGTTGACTTTTATGACAAAGTTGGCAATGACAATCAACTGCTTTTGTGTTTTTTTAATTAACGCACACTAATAAGTGGATAGTATTCGATCGATTGCTTAAAGTTAGATAACTTTTTTAATTGAAAAAAAAATTTTCAGATGAATCCATAATGATTAGAAAATTCTAATGATCAAAGACAATTGTTGTAAAGCTTTCGTAAGAATGTTAAAAAATTTTGAACATTTACAAAGAGATCTGCGTAATACTTTTTCAGCTTATTTATATATGAAGGTCAGGAACAAATTCTGAACTACATCGTACAGCAGGACGAATAGGTTCATGCACATTTGTTTCGGATGTCCTTCCTTCTTCTGTTTAAAACCGATTACTTAAAACCTGAAAAAAATGAGTATGATAAACGCATGGGCAGCAAAGTCTGCAAAAGGAAAATTTGAGCCTTATCAGTATGATCCGGGGCCTATTGGTCCGGAGGAAGTGGATGTTGAAGTAGAATATTGTGGTGTTTGCCATTCAGATCTGTCGATGTGGGATAATGAATGGGGAATAACTACCTATCCTTTTGTTCCGGGGCATGAAGCGATTGGAAAAGTGGTTGCTTTAGGGGAAATCGCCAGGGAAAAGGGTCTGAAGCCGGGTCAGCGTGTTGGAGTGGGCTGGAATGCCTATAGTTGTCTTTATTGTGATAATTGTTTGAAAGGAGAGCAGCAGTTATGTACAACTGTACAGCCTACTATTGTAGCGCATCATGGAGCATTTGCTCAACAGGTTCGGAGTCATTGGGTATGGGCTGTACCTGTTCCGGAGGGAGTGGATCCTTCTTCTGCAGGGCCGCTGCTTTGCGGCGGCATCACGGTTTTCTCTCCCCTGATTGACCGGAACATCGTACCCACCGATAAAGTGGGCGTATTTGGCATCGGAGGTTTAGGTCATATGGCTATAAAATTCATGAAGGCATGGGGATGTGAAGTAACAGCCTTTACCTCCAGCAGTAAAAAGTATGAAGAAGCCCGTGCATTCGGTGCAGCGCATGCAGTGTCCAGTACAGATGCTGAACAACTGAAGCAACTGTCCGGTACTTTTGATTTTATCGTGATTGCTGTTAATGTTTCATTAGATTGGGAGAATATTATCTCACTCTTAAAACCAGGCGGTAAACTGCATTTGGTGGGCGCAGTGACGGAACCTATACCCGTCCACGCGATGTCTCTCATCCTGGGAAAAAAGGAAATTTCCGGTTCTCCTACAGGGAGCCGGAGCCAGATAGACCAGATGTTCCGCTTTGCGGAACATCATAAGATAATGCCTAAGGTAGAACATTTCCCCATGAGCAGGATTAATGAGGCAATGGAACATCTCAGGGCGGGAAAAGCAAATTACCGGATTGTATTGGATGCTGATTTTTAGTTTATCCGATACCGTTAGTATTAGTGCCTTGCATTTAACTATCCAGTAAAATCTTCAGCAGTTGTTCATGGTTGTTGAGGAACCGGTGTGATATCTGACTCGCCAATATAGGGAATTAGAGCGTCCTTAGTGTATCCTGACACACTAAGGACGTTCCTGAAATTGATAGCCAGAATAAGAGGAGAGAAAATTCACAAGCCACCTTCATGCGCAATAACTACTTTCCCGGTAGTGCGCCCGCTTTCAGCGTATTCATGCGCTGCCGCAATCTGAGAAAAGGGGAATATGCGGTCAATATATGGTTTTACTTGTCCGGCTTCTACCAGTGCTGTGATATGATCTAATGTGCTGCCGAGTTGTTGCTGCCCTGTTGTGTCATTAAAAAGAAAAGGCGTAATCATATGTACCGCATGGAAGCTGAGTGCTTTTTGGTGCAGTATGGAGATGTCCAGTGTGGTCAGGGCCAGGATGGTGACGATGGTTCCCCTTACCTTCGCCAGCGTGAAGCTGTTGAGGAGGTTGTCATTTCCTACCATATCGATCACCATATCAAAGCCTTCCCCATTTGTATGTTGCGCGATCATGTCTTCGATACTGGTACGGGTGTAATCAATAGTATGATCGGCTCCCAATGCCTGGACGATATCGGCTTTTTCCTGGCTGGAAACAGTGGCAAAGACTTCTGCCCCTGCAATGCTGGCAAGTTGCACCGCTATATGTCCTACGCCACCCGCGGCACCATATATCAATACCCGCTGGCCTGGTTGGATATTACCCTTTTCAAATACAGTCTGATAAGCAGTGATGCCCACTAATGGAAGGGCTGCTGCCTGGGCAAAATCAAGGTTTTGTGGCATGCGGGCAAACAGGGTACTGTCTCCCTTCACGAATTCGCCCAGTGCACCGCTCCGGTCTAAAAAACCGCCGATACATCCATATACACGGTCGCCCACCTTAAACCGCTTTTCATCGGGGCCTACCTGCGCCACCACGCCAGCTACATCGCCATGCAGGACCGCCGGAAAAGCAGTTATTAAATGCGGTAGATACCCGCCACGTATTTTATAGTCTATTGGATTCACGGAGGTGGCCATCACGTTTACCAGTATCTCTCCTGATGAAAGCACAGGCATAGGGGTTTCTATGGTTTCAAATACGTCTTTGGCCTGTCCGTAGCGCTTTATTACTATTGTTTTCATGATTATTATTTTCAGCTATCAAAATTCGGGAAGCCAATCTTTTCAGCGTGGTAACCATTTTATATTTAACAGTAATATCTTTGGACAACATAATGGTGTAAAGAATCCGGAAAGATATCCTTAGCTTTATCTATTGCCGGATTACCGGATTACCGGACCGATAGATGAGTACATTTATTTTAAAACCTACTGCAGCATGTTTACATACGAACGCAAAATACCATTGGACCTTGATTGCGGCATCACCGTATACACGAAGGTACTGGGCGCTAAATGGAAGCCCTGTATCGTTGATATGATTCATAAAGGTTATCAGCGTCCCAGCGAAATACACCGGCTGATAAAAGAAGCCTCGCCACGCGTGCTGGATATGCAACTCAGAGAGCTGGAAGCCTTAGGTGTGGTACAGAAAAACATACAGCCTGGTTTCCCACTGCGGGCTAATTACACTTTAACCGCTCTGGGGCTCTCACTGGTACCTGTTATTGAAGTGATCGATAACTGGGGTAAGGAGCACAGGGAAGAAGTAAAACAAGCCGTTGCTAACGCCGGTGCCTATACTGAATAATTTTTCGGTTATTGACTCCTGTTGCTCAGATACGGAATTTTGTTCCCATAAATTCGTATTCAACATGAGTAAGATGATGGCTGGTGGCCCGTTAACGTTAAAAGATTTGATTTATTTCCTACTGTGGCTGGGTATTCTGTACATTACCTGGACCTTTATGCATACCGCCGATGGATACCTCCGACTAACACCGGAGGCACTGGGTAAATATTTCCCGGTCAAGTGGTTTCTCCTGATGCATATTACTGCCGGCGGTGGTGCGCTGGTGCTGGGCCCGTTCCAATTCTCGAAGCGGTTACTGCAAAACAAGAAGCTGCATCGTGTGATCGGATATCTTTATCTACTGGCTATCCTGGCCAGCAGTATCTGCGCGGTAGTACTGGCTGCTACCACGGCTTATGCGATCAACTGGGCCTACGCCTTCTCCCTGCAGGTGTGGGTGTCTGTATGGATTACCACCACCTTTGTAGCCTGGTGGCTGGCTGTAAGAGGGCTGTACAAGCAGCATAAAGACTGGATGATCAGAAGTTATCTTGTTACGCTGGCATTTGTAGTATCGGGGCTGGCGCTGAAAATGCCTGTAGTGCAGCGACTGGGCGATTTTGCAGACATTGGTCCTACCTTCTTTTGGCTGGGATGGTCGTTGCCCTTGTATGCCTATGAGCTGATTAAAGGGATGAAACCCCGATGATATTCCCGGCGGATAGATTACATAAGAGGACGTCTCAAAAGTAAATGTGAGGTCCTCTTATGTTTTAGGTAACAACTCATTACTTTATTTATAAGCTTAAAGGAGGCCCAATATGCCTGATGCCATGCTTTAAGGCAAGTTTATTGATCTCCTCCTCGGTAGGCGCTTTCAAATCATTTACTTCTTTAAAAAAATCCTCCAGCTCACCCGCAGGGCTGACGGTATAAATCAGTCTTCCGTTCTCTGACAGCTGCAGCCATTGGTGAGGGATGTTTCTCGGCAAAAAGATAGTATCTCCTGCCTCTAATTCACTACTCGTTTCACCACAAACAAAACGGTATTTCCCTTCCAACACAGTAAAAAATTCATCCTGATGATAATGCACATGCAATGGCGTACCGACTTTGCCGTAGCCTGTAAATAAAAACACCGCCAATTGGTTGTTGGTATCGTGCCTTGAAATCACCACATCATTAGGATGTGCGCCCATGTATTTCATCATAGGCTGGCCCGAACGGTTGTTGCCTGCACGAACAATGAATGTTGGCGCCATGCTGTTGGTATTCATTGCTATTTTGCCAAAAGCAATAGCAGGCATCGCAGCAAGTGAAGTCTGTAAAAATTGTTTTCGTTGCATACCTGAAAAATTTACAACACAAATCTAATTTCAGGTAGAATAAATGTAGTGGTAAAAACCGGACGTTTTTATTATCATATTTCTACATCTCCCAAAGCGCGTTCAGGAGCATTATTATCTATTTCGAAAAACTGCGCAGGCGTCTTGCCGGTGAATTCTTTATATTCTTTTGCCAAATGCTGATAATCATGATAACCGCAATGCAGTGCTATCGAAAGCCAGTCCTTTCGGGAGAAACGGTTCTTCATACGAAAAGCTCTGTCGAAGCGGATAAGCTGCAAAAACTGTTTAGGTGGCATGCCTATTCGCTCTTTAAATTTCCGGTCAACCTGTCGGTGAGAAAGACAAGCTGTTTTCAAAAATTTATCCACTGAAAACAATTCTTCCTCACGAAGCATCTGTATACTGATGTCATCAACAGGATGTTTAACAATTTTAGTTTTTTTGATGAAGTCGGTCAGGAATTTCTCAATAACATCAATCATTGCAGCATAGCTCTTGGCGTAAAACAACTGTTCATTTATCAGATGAATATTTTTTCCCAAAATATCTTCGGCGTCCATATACTTGTTTACCAAATATTCAGATGGGATATTAGTGAGTTGATGAAATCCTCCTGGTTGAAAAATAACTTGCAGGCACAAAAATTCGTTACCAGGATAACGATGGATTAGCTTGGAGTGTTGCCCCATCATAATAACTTTCTTCTTTCCAATAACCAGCCCTGAATCAGGATATTGAGCGGTTTCCATATCTTTTGGAAAAAATTGCAGGCAGTACTCCGGCCGTGGCGGGTATACTTTGCATGGAACTACAAAGCCGTCGGGAAAGCGAAAATCAACAATCCTGTATAGCCTGACATAATCAGATAAAAATAAACCTGGCTTGACGTCGAAAATCATTGGGGTCGAATTTGTAATGATTCATTGTGACTGGTGCACATTGATTTGGGGTTTTGTTATATTTCGCCGTTGCTGTCAGTTGTTTCTTAATATCATCCGGTATGAGGCAGGCGTCCCTGTGGTTGATGGAAACGCCTTGTTCATTGCGGGCGCTGGTGGTGTACCTCTTTAACAAATTTAAAAAAAATGCCTTTGATACACTCACTTTCTTTTTATATTTTTCGGCTGTTTGATGCTGAATACCCGATGGTCAAAGGTTTTTGCATATCCGTTTCAGTGGTGATGAACAATCCGGTATCTGGTTTTTAAAAGCAGATAGCCAGGAACAACAGGCGCTGCTGGGCAAACAGACTGGTGGACAACCGACACTGGTCATTTATACAGATGATTGTAAAGGATTGTATGATCATGTGAAAACCAATGGGGTTACCATTATCGAACCAATGGAAACAGCCGGTGGCAGCATGTATTTTTACTGTGCAGATTTATGGAAACAGATTAACGATCGTAGAATCAGGACTCCGATGAGTCACCGGATTTTTTCCCGATCCGCGTAAACTTCACCCTTAATTTTTCCCGATTTCGTAAACATCCCAGGTTTTATCGTTCTACTTTTGCGCTCGTCTTTTCAAGTTGAGCCTAAAGCAGTATAGATGGACAGACCGGATATAACAACATTGTGGAACGGGCTACTGCAAGGGAACGAACAGCTGTTGCTGGACCTGTATGATGCATGGTATCCGGGATTGCTTCGTTATGGCCTGAGGATCTGCAGCGACAGAGAGCTGGTGAAAGATACCATTAACCAGACATTCCTGTATTTCTGGCAGAAAAGGGACACACTAACGGCAGTGGCTATCCCGGAGGCGTATATGCTGACAGCTTTTCGCCGTCGTTTACTCGCCGCCGTTAATAACAATCATAACAAGCTGCAGTTCCCTGGTGAGTTTCAGCCCGATGATCCGGAGATTACGGAAGATTCACATGAAGTGTTGTTAATCAACCGTATCCGGGTGCAGGAAGTAGAAGAAGTACTGCAGCGGGCCATCAGCCGGCTTTCTACCCGAAAGCAGGAACTGATCAGACTGAAATATTATGAAGGTCTCAGTTACAACGAAATGGCTGCCAGGACCGGACTGACCGAACGAACTATTTACAACAAAATACACGAAGCCGTGAAAACGCTGCGCGACCAACTTGCAGCCGACGGCCATTCGAAAGAAATGATCTCCGCCATCCAGTATTTATTACTGTAAAAAAAATATGCAAAAAGGCGGGTAAAATTTCGGGGGAACACTGCTCTTACTGTAAAGCACTTTGCAGATGCAGTTACCGATTACATTGGAATACCTCGTTACAGACGATTCATTTATTAACTACTGCCTCCACCGGAATGATCAGGACCGGCAGTTATGGCAAAACTATGCCGCTACTCATCCGGAACAACAGCCCCTGCTGGAGCAGGCGGAACGCGTGGTGCTGGGTATGTATCAGTTTGGAGCACAACAGGAAATAAACGAGCAGAAAACCAAACTCCGGCAACTGATACAGCAACCGGCAATAACGCCCGCTGTCGGACGGAAATCTATCTCGTCATATTTTCGTATAGCCGCTGCAGTGGTATGCATACTGATAGGTACTTATGTTGCCTGGATATGGAATCATAACAGCAGTCATCAGGATTTTACAGTGATCACTAAAAGAGGAGAGCGGAAAAAAATCGTCTTGCCGGATAGTTCTGTAGTATGGATGAATGCCTCCACCACACTGCATTATAATAACAAGCGGCATGTCGATCTGTTGGATGGAGAAGCCTATTTCGAAGTGTTGCATGATGACCATCATCCTTTTACGGTTAAAACAAATTCCGGTCTGCTGATTACAGATTTGGGAACCTCTTTTAATATCAGTAGTTATAAAGGGCAGGATGAGGAAAGAGTAGGAGTGGTTAGTGGCCTGGTATCTGTGAGCAATGAAAAATATAAAGCGGATACGGTAACTGCCGGACAGATGATAACCAGCCACCGCAGCTCCGGCCAGCTGAAACTGAAAACGTATGCCCTGGCCCAGGCTGACTGGCGTTCCGGTACGATCATGCTCTCCGATGTAAGTTTTGAAGAACTGCGCCAGGCGCTTGAAAGGACCTATACCTGTACGGTAGTATTTGATGCACCTTCACTGGCAACATGTCGCATCACCACCACCTTCAGGCCTGTGGAAGATATCAGTCATACACTGAATGCACTGAAACTGATTTACGGAATTACCTGGAAAAAATCCGGTGATACTATTCATATAGCAGGAAATGCCTGCAGATAAATTTTTTAGAGAGATGGGGTTTTATAAGTTGCATAACATACTGGTGGTGTTTGTGTTTTCGGTATTGTTGCCACTGGCGGGCAGCGGACAGGGTAACGCTAAAGTATATACGCTGGATATTCCTGCCGGGACATTGACTTCTGCGCTGCAGTATGTGTCAAAAGTTACCGGCACCGGGCTGACCTACAACCCGGCAGACCTTTCCCGGGTAAAGGTTCCGGCCAGGCGTATTTATAACAAGCCATTTCCTGCGCTGATCTCCATGGTATTGCAGGGGACAGGATATACAGCCAGCACTAACGGTGAGGGTTATATTATTTACGCTGTTGCAACGCTTCCGCTAAAACAAGCAGGAACGCAGTCCGGTGTGCTGACTGGTCGCGTGGTGGATGAAAAAGGTAAACCACTTGAATTTGCAAGCGTACAGCTAAAGGAAACAGGTGCCCAGCAGACCACCAATAATGACGGCGTTTTTGTATTCCGGGTGCCAGACAACTCTGTACCTTCCAGCCTTTCCATTTCCTATGTCGGAAAACAGACCATAGAAACCATGGTGTCGCCGGCTTCCTATGGCTGGCAACAAACCTTCCTGCTGAAAGAACTGAGCCTTACACTGAACGGTATTCATGTAAATGCTGTACAGAAAGGTACCAACTCCAATTCTTCCATGGTATTTGATCGCGAGGTGATAGAACAGGCCCAGGCCTTTTCCCTGGCGGATATATTAAATACATTGCCTGGCCGGGAAGAGAAAGTACCAGACCTGCTCAATGTACAGGCCCTCACTTTAAGAACTGCAGCCTTAAACGCAGCTGCTGCCAATAACTCACTGGGTACTGCAATTATTGTGGATGATATCGTCCGGTCCAATGATGCCAACATGCAAACGAAAAGCCTTTCTATGTTCGGGAATACCATGTCTACCGTTCGGAAGTCAGGCCAAAGCGGCTTTGATGTACCTTTTCAGGGCCTGGACCTGCGTGATATCCCTGTAAGTAATGTAGAGCGGATCGAAGTCGTGTCGGGCATTGCTTCCGCCAGATACGGCGACCTGACCAACGGGGCCGTGATCATCGACAGACAGGCCGGTGCGACACCCCTGCAAGGAAGAATAGGGATCAATGGATATACTACCCAGTATGGCATTGGTAAAGGGTTTGAACTGGGTAAAAAGCTGGGCGCGCTGAATATTTACATAGACTATCTGCGCAGTAATGCAGATCCGCGCAACCTGTTGCAGAACTATAACAGAACAAACCTGGACCTGATGTGGACCTATCGCCTTAGCCAAAAGCTGAAGAACACATTTTCCGTTTCCTATAATTACCGGAATGATGATATCAAAATGGACCCCGAAGATACCCGGGAGGAGCGGGTTTTCACTAAAACGAATGCACTCAGCATTTCCAACCGCACCAGCTACAATATCTACGGTAAGTTCCTGGATAATGCAATCCTTAGCATGGGATTCTCTCAGGCCAGGCAGGAGTCGTATTCCCAGTACGCCATGAACCGCGACCCCAGGCCCATCGGTGACAAAGACACCACCGGGATTTACGAAGGATATTATATTCCCGGTGTCTATACCGCTGTAGACCATATCCTGGGAAAACCCAATACGGCCAGTGCCAATCTGGGATTCAACGGCCATTGGGGTTCCGGAAAAAGACAACACCAGTGGAGTGCCGGCGCCAATGTGTATATATCCTTCAACAACGGAGATGGAGTAGTGGTAGACCCGGCTACGCCAAGGTTTGTAAACCAGCGTTATCAGAATCAGCGCCCTTATGCCTATGAATATCTTCCGGCCCTCGTCAATACCGGGTTTTATATCATGGACCATATAGATCTTTATCCTTTCAACCGTAAGCTGTCCCTGAACCCGGGATTACGTTACGATATTCAGAATGGATGGGGAACATTACAACCCCGTATCAATACCTCACTGGTGCTCAGCAAACGGGTGACCATTACCATGGGATACGGACTGTTTACCAAAGCACCGGGTATGTCTTATCGTTATCCAGCACCCACCTATTTCGATATTCCTTTGCTGGATGTGTACAATGAAGATCCTGCCAAAAGAGTATATCTCGTATATACGCAGAAGTTAATGCACGACAATAGTTATCTGAAGCCGATGAAGTCTGCCCAGCTGGAATGGGGCCTTAAATACCTGGGCAAGACCATTAACAACTCCTTGTTTGTCTTTTACAAGGAAAGCAAGGATGGGTTCAATACTTCTTCTGCTCCCCGTCAGTTTGAATTGCCGGAATATGATTATAAAATCGAAAATGGAAAAATCAACTACTGGTCAACCGGGAAAACAAAACTTCGTGTAGGCATATGGGATAATATGGCGGTAAACGATATCACTACAACAGATATCGGTACCGACTGGACCATCAACACACACAGGATAGAGGCCATTGCCACCAGCTTCAATCTTTCCAATGCGATCTATTACAGTAAATATGGCAGCAGTCTCAACAGGCTGCTTTATAAAGATGAATCACAACTGGTTACCAATGGCCTCTGGTATGGGATATTCGGGCCTTCCAACTATGAGGCCTGGTCGTTCAGATCAAGGCTCAGAACAACTACGCATATACCCAAACTGGGATTCATCGTTAACCTCACCACCAATTTCTCTGTATACAAGCGTCAGCGCAATATCGGTAATGCCGGGCAACCATTGGGATATGTAGATATACAAAGTGTATATCATGATATCAATGAGCTAGCTCCGGATAGCCCTATCCGGCAGGCGCTGGGCTTATTCAGCACAGATGAGTCGGACAACTCCGATCCTTTTTATGTCAATTGGAATATGCAGGTGATCAAGGAAATCAAAAAGAAGGTCAGGTTCTCTGTCAGTGCTTACAACGTTTTTAACATCGTTACCAGAAAATACAGTGACATCTCCAAAAAGGTAAGGGAACTGACCCAGCCCGTGGTGTTGTCAGGGGAAATATCATTTAAATTCTAGATCAACAATTATGAGAAGGATACTTACTGTTATCACGGCAATAGCGCTTTTAGCTGCGTGCAACAAGGATAAAACGGCTCCGCTGCAACCGGTGGATATCTCCGTTGCGCTGCAGCTTTCAGGGGAACAGAACAGCCTGGAAATTCCTTATAAAGGCGCTAAAGTCACCATCATCAACCAGACAAACAATTCAAAATACACGGACAGTATCACTGTTACCAATACCAACATGGTAAAGTTCCAGCAGGTGATACCGGGTACTTATCATATTACTGCGGAGCTGCGTGTTTCGGCTGCGGACTATGAAAAAGTTACCGGACAGAAAGTGAGTGGTACCGTTATTTTTTCAGGTACCTTAACGGCAACTGCTGTGGCCAGCTCCAACGCGCTGTTGGTGGAGCTTAGGACTGGCGGTGGTACAGACGGATGGGTGTTTAAACAGATCTATTACGCCGGTTCCAACGTCAAGGACGGTGCCAGTTTCAGAGACCAGTTTATTGAGCTCTATAACAATTCAGACCAGGTGCTCTATGCCGATAGTCTTTACTTTGCGCAGATAGCCGGTGTAAATACGGCCTTGTCAAAGATTGATTATAACAAGGGTTGGTATATGACCGCAACAGGACAGTACGACTGGTCCAAAATGCCAGGTAATGCAGTGCCCAATGCCAATATAGATTTTATCTACGCCAGTGCGATATTTCGTATACCCGGTACCGGTAGCACCTATCCCGTAGAGCCGGGCAAAAGCCTGATCATCGCTGCCACAGCCATTAACCATAAGATTCCTTTTGTCGATAACGGTGGTACTGAAGTGTCTGTCCGCAATCCGGACCTGACTGTAGATTTAAGCAGGGCGGAGTTTGATGTATATATGGGTGACTTTCCGGGTAAAACACCACTCAGCTCTGATCTGAAAACGACTGTTACGAAGCTGGTGGTAATTGCAAACGTTAACCGGGACCTGATC